>JBKJJC010000146.1:0-4530 GCA_046598245.1 Rhodoferax sp. | reverse complement strand
GCAGACGAAGTGCGCAAGGCCACTGCAGAGATTGTGGCGCGCGAGCGTGAAACGGTTTTTCGATTATGTAAGGCGGCTGAATACCGCGACCCCGAGACGGGGGCCCACATCCTGCGCATGGCCCACTTTTCCCGCTTGATTGCCAGAGGGCTGGGCCTGCCGGTAGCTGAGCAGGAACTGTTGCTAGAGGCCGCACCGATGCACGACATTGGCAAGGTGGGAATACCCGACCAGATTCTGCTCAAACCGGGGCGGCTCGATGCCGCAGAGTTCGAAATCATGAAGCAGCACGCACTCTACGGTTTTGAATTGTTGCAAGGCAGTTCTTCCAGGGTACTGCAGACCGGGGCCGAAATTGCACTGGGGCACCATGAAAAATTTGACGGAACGGGCTACCCGAAAGGCCTTAGCGGCACCGACATTCCAATTTTTAGCCGCATCGTCGCCGTTGCTGATGTATTTGACGCACTGACATCGGAGCGCCCGTACAAAAAGGCTTGGACACTGGAGGCAGCGGTGGATTTTTTGTTGGCGGGCTCAGGCAAACACTTTGACCCAACCTGTGTGTCCGCTTTCCTGGATGCCTGGGAAGAGGTGTTGGAGATTCGCACCCTCTACCGAGAAGACGAATCCACCATGCTGGCGATGTTGTAGGGCCCCAATCTATTTGAGAATCAGCACCGGAATCGTGGCGTGTGTCAGTACATGTTGGGTTTCACTGCCCAGTAGCAAGCGCTGGATACCTTTGCGGCCGTGTGAGGCCATGACGATCAGGTCGCACTGGTGTTTAGTGGCGGCGGAGATCAAAGCTTCTGACACCATGTCAGAGGTCAGCGTGATAGCCTGTGCCGAGACGCCCTTGTCCGCGGCAGCTTTCTGGACCGCATCCACCACCGACTGACCTTTGTCGGCCCATTGTTTCTCGACCCGTTGCACCTCTTCAGGCTGCAGCGCCATGCCGCCTTCAAAATAACTTTGCGGGTAGCGCGGCACTACGCTGACGGCGACCAGCTCAGCACCACACAAGGCGGCCAGGTCAATGGCACTGGTGACGGCTTTGTGGGACAGGTCAGAGCCATCAGTGGCCACCAAGATGCGTTGGTACATGGTTCTTTTGCTCCTTGCAAGGTCTATCGCCGCAGATTACTCCCCTCTGGTTCACTTGTGCTTGATGTAGGTCAATTGCCGCGCAAACGATTCGCCGCACACTGGCGCCCATGCGCTCGTCTGTCTCGCTGCCCCCAGCCATTTCCGCCTCTTTCGCGCCAGACGAGGTGTTGGCCTTGCTGGACGACCCACAGGAGTGGAGTGCATTCAGTCGACCTTCCGCACAAGGGCCGGGTTGCTGGGAATCCAATGTAGTGATCGAAGGCATGTACTGCGCCGCATGCTCCCTGACAGTGGAAGATGCACTGAAGAAAGTGCCTGGTGTTCTGATTGCACAGGTGGGCTCGGCAAGCCGCAGAGCCAGGATTGTCTGGTCATCTGCCGATGTACTGCCCTCGGTGTGGATGCAGGCTGTGCATGCCAGCGGCTACCGGGCCGTGCCGGCCAACGATGTGTTTGCTAGTGAACGCCGGAAGCTTGAGACCCGCCAAGCGCTGTGGCGCTGGCTGGTGGCCGGCCTGTGCATGATGCAGGTGATGATGTATGCCTACCCGGCCTACGTCGCGCTACCCGGCGACCTGAGTGCAGAGATGGAGCAGTTGCTGCGTTGGGCCTCCTGGGTGCTGACGCTGCCGGTCATGTTGTTCTCCTGCGGCCCATTCTTTCGCAATGCGCTGCGCGATCTGGCGCATCAGCGCATCAGCATGGACTTGCCCGTCGCGCTGGGAATTCTGATCACCTTTGTCGTCAGCACCACGGGCACCTTCGAGCCACAGGGAATTTTTGGTCGCGAGGTGTATTTCGACTCGCTGACCATGTTTGTATTCTTTCTGTTGACCGGGCGGTGGTTGGAGCTGCGCCTGCGCGACCGCACGGCCGGTGCGTTGGAAGCGTTGATGAACCGCCTGCCCGACAGCGTAGAGCGCCAGTTGGCCGATGGCCAGTTTGCGCGGGTTGCGGCCCGCCGCGTGCAGGTGGGCGATGTACTGCGTGTGCACCCTGGTGAAACCTTCACCGCCGACGGCTCGCTGACTTTGGGCGCGACTCGGGTGGACGAGGCATTGCTGACAGGGGAGTCCCGCCCCCTGGCGCGCAAGGTAGGGGATGCGGTCTGGTCTGGCAGCCACAACCTGACGGGCACGGTGCAGCTCCGTGTGGATCGCATAGGGGCATCCACGCGGTTTGCCCAAATAGTGGCGTTGATGGAAAGTGCCTCGGCCACCAAGCCACAGGGCGCCATGCTGGCAGACCGTATTGCCAAGCCCTTTCTGGTAGCCGTGCTACTGGCCGCTGCGGGCGCCTGCGCCTGGTGGTGGGGGCGTGACCCAGGCCATGCGCTGATGGTGGCGGTGGCAGTGCTGGTGGTGACTTGTCCCTGTGCTTTGTCTTTGGCTACTCCGGCTGCAATGTTGGCCGCCGCCGGAAACCTGGCGCGGGGTGGCGTGCTGGTGCGGCGATTGCAGGGGCTGGAAAGCTTGGCAAATGTCGATACGCTCGTATTTGATAAGACCGGCACTTTGACGCGCGATGCCATGGTGCTCGATAGGATTGAAGCGCGCAACGGAATGTCGCAAGACCAGGCGCTGGCCATGGCCGCTGCGCTGGCGCGGCATTCACTGCACCCGGTGTCCCGCGCACTGGTGAGTGCGCAGGGCTTGCCCCTGGCGGCAGTTCATACATCGCATGGAAGCAATACCAGTTGGTCCTGTGATGCGGTGACCGAAAGTGCGGGGGAGGGTGTGGCAGGTTGGGTTCACATTGCGGGCCCGGGCGCTGCCGATGCCAAACCGGTTGCCCTGCGCTTGGGGTCCGCCAGCTATTGTGCGGTGCCCGCGCGCTGCGTGCCTGGCTTGCAGGTCCATTTGTGTGACGACCAAGGCTGGTTGGCAAGCTTTATTTTGCAAGAAGATTTGCGTCCTCAAGCAGCGGATGCAGTGCATGCTTTGCGAGAGTTAGGTATTGACGTGCATATGTTGTCTGGCGATGGTGCGACGTCTGTGGCACGGGTCGCCGCCCAGGCCGGCATTACGCAGGCGCGCGGTGCCTGTACCCCGCAGGACAAGCTGGACTTTTTGCGCCAACTGCAGGCCCAGGGGCACACCGTTGCCATGGTTGGGGATGGATTGAATGACGGCCCGGTGTTGGCCGGGGCCAATGCCTCGTTCGCCTTTGGCCAGGCTGCCCCCCTGGCGCAGTCCAAAGCAGACTTTGTGATTCTGGGTGAGCAGTTGATGGCCGTGGTGCACACACTGCGCCTGGCACGGCGCACCATGGCAATCGTCAGGCAAAACCTGTGGTGGGCACTGCTCTACAACGCGGCCTGTGTGCCGCTGGCCGTTATGGGGCTGTTGCCGGCATGGTTAGCCGGGTTGGGCATGGCTGCAAGCTCGCTGCTGGTGGTACTCAACGCGCTTCGGTTGGCGCCGGGGTTGCCGGTATCTGTAGTACTTCAAAAGGGGATCTGATGGACATACTGTATTTGCTGATCCCTTTGTCGGTAGTTTTGGTCTTTTTCATATTGGGCGGGCTGTGGTGGGCCATAGACCGCGGTCAGTTTGAAGACATAGAGGCCGAAGGCGAGCGCATCCTCAAAGATACCTGAATATTTTCAAGGTCATTGGTGTTGGCTTGACATGGGTCAAGGTCGCCAAACCCCTCAGCAGCAAAAATCCTCCACACGCTTCAACCCAAAAGAGAAAAACATGGCATTTGCAAATCAAAAAGCGACGGTTTACAACGACACGGTTGTGCGCCAGTTCGCGATCATGACTGTGGTCTGGGGTGTAGTGGGCATGCTGGTCGGTGTCATCATCGCCGCGCAGTTGGCCTGGCCCGAGCTCAATTTCGGCATACCCTGGCTCAGCTACGGCAGGCTGCGGCCGCTGCACACCAACGCGGTGATTTTTGCGTTTGGGGGTTGTGGCCTGTTTGCATCCGCCTACTACGTGGCACAGCGCACCTGCCAGGTGCGGCTATTTGGCGACAAGCTGGCAGCCTTCACATTTTGGGGCTGGCAACTGGTGATTGTTGCGGCCGCCATTTCGCTGCCCATGGGTTACACCCAAGGTAAGGAATACGCCGAACTGGAGTGGCCCATCGACATATTGATCACCTTGGTCTGGGTGTCTTTTGCGATTGTGTTTTTTGGCACCATCGGCACGCGCAAGGTCAAACACATCTATGTGGCCAACTGGTTTTTTGGTGCCTTTATTCTTGCGGTGGCTATTCTGCATTTGGTCAATGCTGCGGCCATTCCCGCAGGCTGGATGAAGAGCTACTCGGCCTATGCCGGTGTGCAAGATGCCATGGTGCAATGGTGGTACGGCCACAATGCAGTGGGTTTCTTTTTGACGGCCGGCTTCCTGGGCATGATGTATTACTTCATCCCCAAGCAGGCCGAGCGCCCGGTCTACAGCTACCGCC
>JBKJJC010000157.1:0-15184 GCA_046598245.1 Rhodoferax sp. | reverse complement strand
CCGCAGGGGTGCCAGTGGTACTGAAGCAGTACCCCGAGGCCAGCCACGTCTCACTGATCGGTGCATTTGCTTGGCCTTTGCGCTGGATCGCGCCTGTGCTGGAAGACGTTCAGGCGTTCATAGCCGCGACGCCAGAGGTGCGCTGAGTACCTGGGCTGCTCGCTGCTGCAAGATGGCACAAGGCGCTGCATGCCCAGTTGGATGTTTAGGTTGGCTTCTTCTTGGCCAGACGGACATGGGTAACGGTCTCAGACCCTACGGTTTCCACACATGCGTAGTCGCAGGCAATGTTGTCCGTTGCCTCAAACAAGCGCTCGCCAGACCCTAGCAATTGGTTGGTCATGACGAGGTGCAGTTCGTCTATAAGCCCCGCCCGAAGGTATTGGCGAACCAGCGTAGCGCCGCCGCCCAAGCGCACGTCTTTCCCCTGCGCCGCGGCAAACGCTTGTTGCAATGCAGACGCGATGCCGTCGGTGACAAAGTGAAACGTGGTCCCACCCTCCATGGGCAATGGCGCGCGGGCGTGGTGGGTCACCACAAAAACGGGCGTGTGGTAGGGCGGGTTGGGCCCCCACCATCCTTTCCACTCCTCGTCGGGCCAGGGCCCGCGCACGGGGCCAAACATGTTGCGACCCAAAATATTGGCACCAATGTTGTCAAAGGCGCTCGCAAGAAAGCTGTCGTCGATTCCCGTACTGCCACCCTCCTGCCCAAACATGGTTTTCATGGTGCGGGTCTGAAAGGCCCAGTCCATGATCGCAAGGCCACCGTTGCCGAACGGGCTTTCCAGACTTTGCCCTGACGCAGAGCTAAAGCCGTCGAGTGACAAGGCATACGCTCGCACCACCAGTTTTTGCCTGTGGTTTGCCTGCGCCATGCTCAGACTCCCCGCTGAATCATGGCCACCAGTTGGTCCAGCGCCGTACCCCAGCCATCTTCAAAACCCATGGCTGCGTGCTGTTCGCAACCGGCTGCGTCGGCATGGATCACGGTGGCGGTGTAGCGGGTGCCTTGGTCCGCATCAGCCAGTTCAACCATGGCGGTGAACAAGAAATCGGCGCTTTCGGAGTTATCGGCACCGCTGGTGGCTGCCGGTTTGCTGGGGCGGTAGCCTGGCAGCAGCGCATTGGTCCACACCAGTTTCTCCATCGGCACCACTTCCAAGTAGCAACCGGCATTGGGGTAATCGACGCCTTCGGGCGACTGCATGGTGGTGCAAAACATGCCACCGGGGCGCAAATCAATTTCGCAGTCAATCGTCTTCCAGGGCAACGGGCAAAACCAGGGTTTGAGCAACTCTGGCTCAGTCCAGGCGCGCCACACCAAGACTCTGGGCACATTGACGACGCGCGTAAAGCTGAGGTCTAGTTGTGCGTTGGGTTGGTAGGTGGGCTTCATGTGTGGTCTCCTGTTGTGGGCGGGTCTGTTGCAATCTACCAAGGGCTTAAGAACGAAAGTGGCATCTAGCCCCCGTCATCATTAACTGTATAGCTATATATTTGATAGTAAAGGGTCAAAACAACGCATCATTCACCCCCACCCTGCGCCAGCGCCTGCTGCAGCGTGGGCGCGTAGTCGGTGGTGATCCACTGCGCTATTACCTCGGGCGTCATGCTCTCGGGGTGGCCTGCTTCTTCGCTGACACGCGCCACCTCTTCGGCGCCGGTCAGCGTGCCTACAAACATCTGCATAACAGCCTGCAGACCTCCCTGCAACAGGGCCGCGTCGCCGAGTTGTTTCAATGCCTCCCAGGCTTGGGCTTCGGAGTTGGCGCGGGCAGAGATGTAAGGCGTGGTGGACATGGAGTCAATCGGAAAAATAGCGATGGCGCAAGTCTACACAGCACCACCCCGGTGGCAAGCTACCGCGCCAAGACCACGCGCTAGCCATTGAATCCAAAACAACCTATGCTGCGTATTCTCAATAGAGTTTAGTCACAGACCTGGAACCAGATACACCCATGACCCCGTACCGCACAGCGCACCCAATCGGCCAAAAGTGGCTGGCTTGGCTGTTGCTGGTTGCAGTGGCGTTGATGGGCTTGACCATCACCCGGCAGCAGGCGCTGGGCTCTTTGCACAGCCACGCTGACCAAGGGCCACGCATGGCATCGGCACTCAGCGCCGCTGTATCCAACCTGGGCAATCACTGGATTAACCGCTGGCAGCTGCAACAAGCGGTTGGACACGGGCAATTGCTCGCAAACGCTGGATCGGATGGAATGCCCGATGCCACCGGATTGCACGACTCCGATCCACACGACCACGATGCGCTGGAGCGCCACCACCATGCGGCACATGACGCAAGCGTCCTCGCCGTAGACGGTGCTGCAGAGTCAGCGGCAGCCGCTGACAGCGCGGCCAGTGGTGGGTCTGTTGTGCTGTCCGGCTTCGGGGTACCCAGCGCAGGGCTTGTTGTGCCGACAATGACCGGTTTCAACGGCCCATGGCCCGTTGGGCGCTTGGCCGCCTTTGTTTCGCGCAGCGTCCCACCGCTTCTGCGTCCTCCCAGCCTTTAAGGCCTTCCCTGTCTGGTCGGGCGCACAGCGTCCCGCCACGGCACATCTCTAGCGTGTCTACACCGAATGCACAGGTCGTGTACCGATCTACCTATGTGCCTCGGTGCGGACGTATCTCGCAGTCGCCATGCGCGGCCGATGGTTGAAGTCCAACCGTTGTTACCCCTTTAAATACGATTCCCATGAAATTTGCAAAAACCCACTCTAATGTGCCGTTTGAACTGACGACTCTGGTCTCGAGCCTGCTGGCCCTGCTGGTCGTCTCCACCCCGTCTTGGGCCGTCGAAGAAGAGCCAAATACGCTCAAGCCCGTGACTGTGCTGTCTTCCAGAAACAGCCAACTGGGCGCATCGCCCACTGCCAATACAGGCGTGGTGACCCAGGAGCAGCTGGAAGCACGCACCGTGTACCGACCCGGTGAGTTACTGGAAGCTACACCAGGCCTGGTGGTGAGCCAGCACAGTGGTGAAGGCAAGGCAAACCAGTTTTACCTGCGCGGCTTCAACCTCGACCATGGCACCGACCTGCGAACCACCATTGATGGCATGCCGGTCAACCAAAGAAGCCATGGACATGGCCAAGGGTGGACTGATCTCAACTTCTTGATCCCGGAGCTGGCTACGCTGCTCGACTACAAAAAGGGACCGTTTTATGCCACGGAGGGCGATTTCGCGACTGCCGGTGCGGTCAGCATCACCTACGCTAACAAGCTAAAGAGCGGTATCGCCAGCCTGGGCCTGGGCGACAACGGCTACTTCCGCACACTGCTTGCCGACTCTCCAAAGCTTGGCAAAGGAAACCTGCTGTACGCACTGGAGCTGTTCAAAAACGATGGCCCGTTCGTTGTGGGCGACAACTACCGCAAAGTCAATGGCGTACTGCGTTATAGCCAAGGCACGGCGGACGAGGGTTTCAACATCACCGGCATGGCCTACCAGTCCAACAAATACCACGCCACCGACCAAATACCAAAGCGTGCGCTGGACGCAGGCACACTGGGCCGATTTGATGCGATTGACCAAACCGACGGTGGTGAGGTGTCTCGCTACAGCCTGTCCGCAGCCTGGCGCACATCCACCGACACCACGTCCACCCACGTCAGCGCATTTGTCATCAAAAACAAGATGGCGCTGTTCTCCAATTTCACCTACTTTCTGGACGACCCGGTCAATGGCGATCAGTTCAACCAAAATGACGACCGGGTTGTCTCTGGGTTGAACGCCAACCACAGCTGGAGCGGGACCTGGTTGGGGTACAAGACCGACAACACGGTTGGCCTGCAATTGCAAAACGACAACATCTTCAATGGTCTGTACAGCACGGTTGCACAGCAAAGGTTGTCCACCACGCGTGAAGACCATGTGGTGCAAAGCAGTGCTGGCATCCACTTCGAGAACACCACGCGCTGGACGGAAAAATTCCGCACCGTGGCAGGTGTGCGTGCAGACGCCTACCGCAACGTGGTGGTGAGTGACAACCCGGCGAATTCTGGAACGGCCAACGACAGCATTGCCAGCCCCAAGTTGAATCTGATTTTTGGACCGTGGTCGAAGACCGAGTTCTTTGCAGGGTATGGCAGTGGGTTCCACAGCAATGACGCCCGTGGCACCACCATTGCGGTCGCGCCCAAGACAGGTGTTCGCGCAGACAGGGTACCGGCTCTGGTCCGGTCGCAAGGCTTTGAGGTGGGCGTGCGCAGCGAGTACATACCCGGCCTCCAAACATCATTCGCACTGTACCAACTGGATTTTGCCTCTGAGTTGACTTTCATCGGCGACGCTGGCGACACGGCGGCGGGGCGGCCCAGCCGCCGTGTAGGCTTCGAATTCTCCAACTATTACAAGGTGAACAAATGGCTCACGGTTGATGCCGACCTGGCCTTTGCCAAAGCCCGCTTTCGCGACTTTGATCCAGCAGGCGATTACGTTCCCGGGGCGGTAGAGGGCGTGGCCTCGATCGCATTGTCGGTGGACCAAGTGGGGCCGTATTTCGGCGCGTTGCAGCTGCGGTACTTTGGCCCCCGCCCGCTGGTAGAAGACAACGCGATCCGCTCGGACAAAACGGCCACGTTGAATGCGCGCATCGGCTATAGGATCAGTCCTAAAGTGCACTTTCAGCTGGAAGCGTTCAATCTGACCAATGAGAAGTCGTCAGCCATCGACTATTTTTATCCTTCCCAATTGAAGGGCGAGGCGGCGCCAGTGGACGACGTTCACCTGCACCCCATTGAATCGCGGTCATTGCGCGTGACCATGACGGCACAGTTCTAGACCGCGCGCAGGCTGCGGTTGACCCGTTAGGGACTCAAGGTTGCGCTTTCGGCAAAACATGTCACGTCACGTCAGCGATTTGGCGCAGGGCGCAGCACCCAACATAGCAGCAACCTCGCGCATAAACTCTTGGTGGCGAATGGGCTTGGCGATGTAGCCGTCGCAGCCAGCAGCCTCCATTTTTTCGCGGTCTCCGGCCATGGCGAAGGCCGTCAGCGCCATGATCTTGATGTGCTGTGTGGCAGCGTCATTTTTGAGCAACCGGGTTGCTGCCAAGCCATCCATGCCGGGCAGTTGCACGTCCATCAAAATCAGCTGCGGATGCTGCTCGCGCGCAATGCGCATGCCTACATCCGCGTCATTGGCCTGCAGCACCTCGTGTCCCGCATGGGTAAGCAAAAACACCACCAGCTTCATGTTGGTGGCGTTGTCCTCAATGATCAAGATGCGGGCCATGTCAGCCTCCCTTTCCTGTCAACGCCCGTTTCACTTCACCCAGAAAGCTGCCCTGGTTGAAGTCAGACTTTTCCATGATGTGGAGCACATCACTATTGAGCCGCTGGCGGTCTTCTGCCGTCACCTGTTTGGCCGTGACCACCAAAATCGGAATGTCCGCCGTTTCGGGCGCACCTTGCAAAGCCTCCACCACGTCAAAGCCGTTCACCTCCGGCATCATCAAATCCAACACGATCAGGTCCGGGTGTCGCTTGCGCGCCAGCGCAATGCCTTCTTGTCCGCCATAGGCGGTCATCACGCCATAGCCCATGCTCTCCAAGTAGGTGCTGAACAACTGCACCGCGTTGGGGTCGTTATCGACAATCAGTACGTTGCGATGGATCGGCATCGGACTGGTAAAACCAATGGCGTCCAGTGCGCTCATCAGTTCCGCACGCGCCACCGGTTTTTGCAGTACCTGGGCCGCTCCCAGTGAAACCCCCCGATTTTGGTCGGCAACAATGGAGATGATCACCACCGGGACTTTGGCCAGCGTGGGTGTGTGTTTGATGCTCTCCAGAAAGTCCCATCCACTCATGCCGGGCAGCAAGATGTCCAACGCGATGAGGTCGGGCAACTCGTGTTGGGCCAACTCCAGCGCCTGCTCGGCGCTGGTGGCTCGCACCACGCGCAAACCTGCGCCTTCGAGCTGCAGGCGCAGCAGGTTGGCCGACGCGTCGTCATCTTCCACCACAAGGGTTAGCAAGGCCTGGCCATCGGGGCGTGTGGGCGGTTGCACGGTTGCCGCAAGCGGCGCTGCGCCGACCGGCTCGGTGTAGACCACCGCATGGGCTTCTGAGCGCCAGGGCAGCCACACGGTGAAGGTAGAGCCCTGGCCCGGCGTGCTCTGCAACCCCGTGGCGCCGCCATGCAGCTCGGCCATGCGCCGCACCATCACCAGGCCTAGGCCGGTGCCCTCGTATTGGCGCGACAGCGCACTGTCGATCTGGGTGAACGGCTGAAACAACTTGCCCTGGTCTTCGATGCTGATGCCGATGCCAGTATCGGTGACCGACAACTCTAGATAGTGCTCAAAATCGCCATTTACCACCGCCGTGCGCCCCACCTTACGGGCGCGGACCAGCACCGTGCCACCGTCCGGGGAGAACTTCACCGCGTTGGATAGCAGGTTGTACAGAATTTGCTTGGTCTTGCGCGCATCCAGCCATACCGTGCCAGCGTCCGCATCTTCCATCAGATCTGGCAGTTCGGTCTTGAGTTGCAGCTGGCGCGCCAACGCTTTTTCCTTCACCACCTGCAGACTGGCCTGCACCAACGCGGGCACGTTTTGCGGCTCCAGCTCTAGCTCCATCTTGCCGGCCTCTATTTTGGAGAGGTCCAGAATGTCGTTGATGAGCGCGAGCAGGTGCCTGCCGCTGCTAAAAATGTCGGCAATGTAATCGGTCTGCACCGTTGTGAGATCGCCCACCATGCCGTCCTTGAGCACCTCGGAGAAACCGATGATGGCGTTGAGCGGTGTGCGCAGCTCATGCGACATTGTGGCCAAAAATTCACTCTTCATCCGGTTGGCTTCTTCGAGCTGCAGGTTCTTGCGGGCCACCTCGTCGGTGCTGGCACGCAGGCGAGCGGCCAGTTCTTTCAGGTCGCCGTACTGTTTGAGGTTGTGCAGCGCCACGCCCAGTTGCACAATCAAGCGCTCCAGAAAGGCCAGGTCCTTGTCAGTCGTGAGCTCACTTGCAGCCAGCACCAACACGGCCAGGCGCCGTTCTTGGTAGTGGACCGGCAGCATCAGCACCTGCGCGGGGGCAAAGTCAGCCACACCCGCCTGTAGCGTCAGCGCGGCTGTATCGAGAACCTGCAGCTGCTCGGTCTGAGCAGCTTGCCCTAGCAGGCCTTCGCCCAGGGCGAAGTCTCGGGGTGCCTCGTTGCCTAGCGCGTGCGCAGCCTCGCAACGATACCGCCCGCTCGACTCGTCATACAGATACAGAGCCGAGACGGCAAACCCGTGCTTTTCGGCCAGCAGGGCCAGAAAGCTGTCCAGCACAAGCTCGCGCTCAAAAGTACTGGAAAACAGCGAAAGCGCCCGGCCCAGAGTGTCGTCATAACGGGCGGTCGCGCGCAGCTCACCCTCCGTGCGTTTGAAGGTAGTGACATCCTGGTATAGCGAGATGCCGCCTACCAGACCGCCGGCCCCATCGCGCAGTGGAACGCTGCTGTTGAGTATGGTCTTGCGGCTGCCATCAAAACTCTCAATGTCTACCAGCTCGTCACGCACCGTCGTGCCGCTGGCGATGGTGCGCGCCAAGGCCCACTCTTCTGCGGCGATGCGCTTGCCGCTATCGGGCCACCAACCCTTGTATTCACCGTATCCGGCCATAGCGACAAAACGCTCACCGCCCCACATCTGTTGGCTCGCCGGGTTGATCTGTGTCAGTTGCCCACTGACGTCGGCCACGATCACGCCCACCGGCATTACATCCAAAATTTGCTGCAGCAAGACATGTTTTTCACGTGCCGTTTGCTCGGCCGCTCGGCGCCTGCGCACTTCACGCCATGATTGCAACCACTGCAGCGCAAAGCCCGCCACCGCCACCGCCATCAACAGGCCAGCCAACCACTTGGTTTGGCGCGCGCTGCGCTCGGTCTGGCTGCTGCGCTGCGCCAGTAGGGTACGTTCAGTCTCCGCCATCTCATCGGCTTGTTGCACCAACACCCCCATGCTGCGGCGCGAGACGCCGTTTTTGAGTTGCTCTTGCGCCGCGTCTAAGCCCTGGTTGCGGTAGACCTCGAGCGTCATTTCTAGCAGCCGCTGCCGCTCGTCGGAGAGCTGCTTGAGTTTGTCCAGGCGCAATTGTTGCAATGGGTTGTCCGCGGTGATCTGCCGCAGCTTGTCCAGGGCGGCCTTGATTCCCGTGACCTCTCGCTCGTGCTCAGCCAGGTAAATCTCATCCCCAGTGATGATGTAAGCGCGCTGGCCGGTCTCGATCTCCTGCATACCCGAAGTCACACTGTTCAACGCACCCAGCACCTCGTAGGCTTGGCTGACCCGACGTGAGGCGGCGATGGTGTCCTCCAGGGACCGCACCATCTGCCAACCGGCCAGCAGCAGGACCAGCAAAGTGGCGCAAAACCCGAGCAACAATCGGGTCTCTAGGGTGCGTTTTGGCATAGGGACGCCTCGTGTGTGGAGGATTGCAGATACGGGGTCAAGACGCGGGGCGATCCAGCTCTGCCTGGAGTGCGAAGGCAATCAGGGTGCCAACATCGGCATCGGTGGTAAAAAAGTCCAGGCGCCAACGCGCTGCCGGACGTACGCTGGTCCGCCGCAGGGGTGGCGCAACCAGTGCCGCGTAGACCAGGCTGGCCAGTTCGGGGGGCAAGTCAGCGACGGCTTGATCCTGCTGAGGAATCGCCATGCCCGAGGCCGTCAGCATGCGCCGACCAGCCGGGTTGAGTTGGATCACCCGGCCGTTTTGCAGCACCAACGCGCCTACCGGCAGCTCATCCACCATCTCCAGGCTCATGCCGGGGTGGGCGGCGAGCAAAAATCCGTCCAGTGCCCGCAAGGCGTGGGCACGCTCGGAATGGGTTCGGATGGCGGTGTAATCTTCGATCAAGTGGTCGCGCCGGAAGTGCAGGCCGTATTGCTCGAAGCCCAGCTCCACCATGGCCACGAGTTCCTCGTCGATCCAGGGTTTGGTCAGCAGCTTGAAGGGATAGGCCTCGTTGACGGCCTTGAGCACGCTGCCCATGTCGGGGTAGCCGGTCAGAATGATCCGGGTGGCATTGGCGTACTGGCTGCGCGCATCGATCAAGAATGCGGCCAAGGTGTTATCGCGCGGCTCGCATACGATGACCCCGATACGGTGTTCGCCCAGCACCGCCAGCGCCCGGGTGGCGTTGGTTGCGGTGTGCACGGGCCTGCGGCCGCTGCGCAAAGTGCGCACCAAGGAATTGAGCAGCAATTCGTCGTCATCGACCAACAGCACGCCGGGTGCGGGCGCGCTAGGCATCTTTCATTTCCTCCCAAATCGCGTTGAACCGATCGGCGGTGGCGGTAAAGGCTGCCAGCACGGCGGGGTCAAAGTGTGCGGGCGATGTGCGGCCATCGCCTTCGGTGATGATCTGCACCGCGCGGGCGTGGTCAAACGGGGGTTTGTAGGGCCTGCGGCTGCGCAAGGCGTCGTACACGTCGCAGATTTGCATGATGCGCGCCTCCAGCGGAATAGCCGCGCCCCGCGTGCCGTTCGGATAGCCGCCACCGTCCCAGCGTTCGTGGTGGTTCAAGGATATAGCGGCACCCATTTGCAGATAAGGCGATTCGGCGCGCCCAAGAATGCTGGCACCCATGGCGGCATGGGTTTTCATGATGGCCCATTCTTCGGGCGTCAGCGGGCCGGGCTTCATAAGCACATGGTCCGGGATGCCGATCTTGCCCACATCGTGCATGGGGCTAGCGTGGTAGATGGCGTCGCAAAACGCCGCGTCCTGTCCCAGTGCCTTGGCCAGCTCTCGGCAGTAGTGGCTGATGCGACGCACGTGGTGGCCGGTTTCTTCATCTTTGTGCTCGGCGGCACGCACCAGGGTGAGCACGGTTTCGCGGTAAGCGTCTTCGAGTTGCGCAGTACGCTCTTTCACCCTGTGTTCCAACAAGTGGTTGTGGTTGCTCAAGAAATCGCTGTATTCCTTGAGCCGCAGCAGGTTACGCACACGCACACTCAGGTCGGCGCGGTCAATCGGTTTGGTGAGGAATTCTTCGGCCCCGGCTTGCAGGCCGCGGATTTTAGAGTCGCGATCGTCCAGCGAGGTGACCATGATCACCGGAATCGGCCGGGTAGCGGGGTTGGCTTTGAGGCGTGTGACGGTCTCGAAGCCGTCCAGCTCGGGCATCATGACGTCCAGCAATATGAGATCGGGCGCCTCACTGGCCGCCAGCTCAAGGCAATGGTGGCCGTTGGCCGCACTCACCGTGGCGTAACCTTCGATCTGCAGAAGGGTTTCCAATAGTTTGACATTGCGGACATCGTCGTCAACTACGAGAATTCTCGCCGCATGGCCACGGTCCATAAATCAACTCCCAAAAGATTGATATTTTTATTATTGCTGCTTTATGTTACTGAACCTAGGCTTGGGTGTCCATCATGAGAGAACCGACAGGCTATAAACTGCCACACCATGCACACCCACTCACTCGAAATCATCCCCAAGTCCCGTGCGTTTCGCATCGAGGTCTGTGAATCCCTGTCGCGTTCGCCCTTGTTCAAGGACTGGACTTGGAAAGAACTCGACACCTTGAGTTCGCACATGGCAGGCTACCGCGCCAAGGCGGGCGACTTGCTGTTTGAAGAGGGCGACGAAGGGGACGCCATGGGGCTGCTGCTGTCGGGCCAGATCGAGGTGTGCAAACTGGATGCCGCTGGCGTGGCACAGTTTGTGACCCACATCGTGGCCGGGCGCACCTTCGGCGAAATGGCGGCGATTGATGGCGAAAAGCGCTCTGCCACCTGCATGACAACCGAGCCCTGCGTGTTGGCGCTCTTGCCCAAGGCACAGTTTGAGCGCATTTTGACGGTCAATGAAGCCCTGGGCATCAAGCTACTGCTGCGCGTCACCCGGCTGCTGAGCCAGCGCCTGCGCCTGGTCAATGGCGCGCTGGTGGACTTTTTGAGCAAAGACGTAGCCTGAATTTGTGCGCGATGGCGGCGCCTTGCCGCTGGGCGATCACTGGTTTTCGACCTTGATACCTTAAACGTGGGATTGCGCACATACAAACCATCAACCACCCGCCACGATGGGGGCATGACATACCAAGGCGCACGGTCTCGCCCAGCGCAGAGCGAGACAAATCGGTTCTTTTCGGTGTCCAAAATTCGACTGGACACCCAAGGGTTTGCAACACATGTACTGTGGAGCGAAGTCGACTCCAAGTCCAACTTGGACGTGGGCGACCACGTAGTGGTGCCCGTCAGGGACGTGGTTGACGCCCTACGCGATGGCGCGCAGGTGCGCGTGGTGTTTGCGCCCCCGCACTCCCCGCTGACCCACCAGACCCTGGAGGTCGTCGGCCGCGCCGACGGCAGCGACACGGTGGCGCTGACCAAGCGGCCTGGGCTGGCAAGTGTGCCGCTGGCTAACCTCCACGACATAGCCACGCTGGGTGAGCATGCACAGCCCAAGAAAATCCTCTCCACCTTTTCATCACGCCGGCGCGTCCATGGTGTTTATGCCGTGTCCAAGGTCGGGCTGGACCCTGACGGCCGTGTGACCCACGTGCACTGGGGCCGAGTGGACACGGCTGCCAACGTGTGGATGGGTTCTGAGGTGGTGGCGCCCGTTGCTGACGCAGTGGCCGCGCTACAGGCTGGCGACCAAGTGTTTGCGCTGTTTGCATCGGCCGGCGGCCATTTGCCAGGGCGTCAATTTACGTCCGTCGACTATGACGATGGCAGGCAAACCATTGTGCTGCAAGGCGCACCAAAAGCCGGGCACGAAATCCATGACATGGACCGTCTAACTGATACAGTGCCGTATTCACAATAACACCCTTCCCTACCTGAGGCCCCTATGAAAATTTGGATGAAGTGGGCACTCGGGTTCAGCGTGGCAATCGTTGCGGGTTTGGGCTTATGCATGCTTGCCCTCATCTGGTGGCTGCCCTCTGACGAAGAGCTAGCCCAGCGGCTCACCGCCGAGGCAAATTCCAAGCTGGGCGTGAACGTCAGCATTGGCGCCGTGCATTGGGCCCTACTGCCCACGCCCGTCCTTACCGTCCATGACTTTCGCACCGAGCAGGCGCAGCCGGTGATCATAGGAAAGCTAAGTGCGTACCCCAATATCCGCATGCTGCTGCAGCGCAAGCTGGTGCTCAAACGCATGGAGGTGGACGACGCTACGATCCCGCGCAACTCTTTGCGCGCGTTGCAAACCAAACCTGGCACGATACAGCAACCGGCGGGCGACGGCATACCGTTAGAACACGCGGCATTTCGCAACGTGACCTGGATCTCTTACAACGGCATTCCCGTGGTCTTCGAAGGCGAGATCGATTTCGACCCGCAGTGGCGACCCCGCCAAGCCGAGCTGCGCCGCCCCGACCATACGCCGCCTTTCACGCTAACCCTTTCCCGCGAACCCGATGCAGACCGCTGGCAGACGCAGATTGTGGTCGGCGGCGGCACAGCGCATGGCCATGTGGCACTGAAAACTGCCCAAGACGGCATGATGCAGCTGAGTGGCCAATTGGCTCCACGTGACATAGAGGTGGCAAGCGCTTTGAGCACTTTCAACCGACGCTCGCCGGTTGGTGGCAAGGGCAAAGGCCAAACTGTGGTGTCTGCCAGCGGCAAATCCCTCGGGCAGTTGACACGCTCACTGCACACACAAACCCGGTTCACGGTGGACCCAGCATCGGTTTTGCGATTTGACTTAGACAAGGCCATACGCACGCGCGGCAAAGAATATGACGGCCAGACTGCGTTGCAGGAGCTGACCGGCCAACTGGACACGCAGAACGGCGCAGACGGCATGCGCGTGACGTTCAGCGACATCAAAGCCCGAGCTGGCAAGTTCACTGCCACGGGCAAGGCCGTTGTCTACCACGGCCAAATAGAGGCCAGCGGCAACCTGGACTTGGTCGAGGGGGCCGTCGGCGTGCCGTTTACGCTGAGCGGACCGACCCGAAAGCCCAAGGTATCGGTGCCGCCAGGGTTTTACGCCGGGGCGGCGATTGGAACGGTGCTGTTACCCGGTATTGGCACGGTTATTGGTGCACGAATCGGGGGTGCGATTGGGAAGGTATTCAAGGGAGACACCAAGCAACCCGCCACCAAATAGATGGAGATGTATGTCAGCTTCGTTGCATGGCCAGCAAGTAGCCAACCCCCAGGAAGCCGTGCAATCGAAACGTTTTGGTAAACGGGTTGTATCCCAATCCACGCTGATCCCGCAGGTGCAGGCCTGCCGCGCCGGCCCAGTGGGTCAGCTCGTCGGGTTTGATGAATTTGCTGTAGGTATGCGTCTTCTTCGGCAGCAGGCGCAGAACATATTCAGCACCCACTATGGCCATCACCCAGCTCAACGGGTTTCGGTTCAAGGTCGAAAAAAACACCCAACCACCTGGCTCTACCAAACGGGCGCAGGCTTGGATGACGAGCTCTGGGCGGGGCACATGTTCCAGCATCTCCATACACGTTACAACGCCGTACATGCCGGCCTCTTGTTCCGCAAGGTCTTCAGCACTGATGGGCTGGTAAACCACCGATGCTCCTGACTCCTGGGCGTGGAGCGTTGCCACTTGCAATGGCTTGATGGCTAGGTCAATGCCTTTGACCACGGCACCTTTGTGCGCCATGGCTTCGGCCAGAATCCCACCCCCGCATCCAACATCCAAGACCCTTTTCCCGCGCAGGGCGGCCAGCTGGTCTATCCACTCCAACCGCAGAGGGTTGATTTGGTGCAAGGGGCGAAATTCGGACTCCTGATCCCACCAGCGTTGGGCCAGCGCGGAAAATTTGGCCAGCTCTTTCGGATCAAAATTGTTGTTGTGCACGTTCACTTCGAATACCTCCTTGATGTTGGGATGGTGGTTACCAATGTTTCTTCCAGCGGTTCCAGCGGTAGAGCCCTTTGGCAAACAGCTTGTAGGCCACGCTCAGCAGACTGCGTAACACCGGTAGCTTCGCCAGGCGCCCCCAGAAGCGCTGCCCCGGTGTCTGCTCCCACAGCACGGCGAGCGCGGACGCGCCCACCGCGATGTGACCGTTTGCGTCTTTCACGTGCAGGCGTTCGCGTACGGACTCCAAATCGGCACCCACCTCCAGCACAGCTGCGGGGTTGTTGTGAACATCAATCCACTGAATGTTGCACGCCTGCATCTTTCCTCTTTGCGACCTTATCCCCGCATCACACACAGGGCAAGCGCTGTTGTAGTACACGGTCGTTTGATTTTCGCTGCTCACTGGCCTCCTCCTTCAGGTTCACGGTTTCGATACAGAAATTCTACGCCTTATTTAGCTAATTAACTAACTATATGCAATTGGATAGAATGCGAAACGTGTAGAAACTGGGGTTGCTTATGGACAAGATTTTTGCGGCGTTAGCGTCCACACCACGGCGCAAGATACTGGCCTACCTGTCGGAAGCTGAGCTTTCCGCGGGCGACATCGCGTCACGCTTTGAAATGACCAAACCATCGCTGTCGAAGCACCTCAAGATTCTTGAGAATGCCGGTTTGATAACCGGTGAGAAGCGCGGACAGTTTGTCTTCTACAAGCTGCAGCCCGACAACCTGACCAACACGCTCTCGTCATTTGCGCAAGCCATTTGCCCGGTCTCTCGGGGGCTCAAAAAGGAAAGCAAGGCCATCGCAGAAAAGATGCGTTCCAGCCGGAGTTAACCCATGGCCGACACGCAGGTGAAGGAATGGTTTGGGGCGCAGTTTGGCGGGCTGCATCCCTTGTTACAACAATTGCATCTGCATGGCGGCCAGTTGACCGGACCCGTCGACATCGCCATTCCCGGCGGACTTGCCGGTGTTTTCGGTAGACGCTTGGCCAAGAAGTTAGGGGTGCCGGCCGATGGCCTGCCGCACCAGTTGCGGGTCGGCATCTCGCACCACCCGGATGGATTGCATTGGGACCGTTGCTTTGATGGTGCCAGCGATATGCGTTCTGTCTTCCGTCCAATCGGCACATGGCCAAGCGGGTATTGGGTAGAAGACACGGGCCCGCTCAAAATGACGCTGACCGTTGACGTGCGCGACGGAGGCTGGCACTGGCGCTGCCTGGCAATGCAGATGTTTGGGCTGCGCTTGCCGCTGTGGCTGTTTCCACATTCCAATGCGTTCAAGACCATTGAGGCTGGGCGCTACCGGTTTTACGTTGGGTTTTCGCTGCCTTGGCTGGGCACCGTGCTTTCGTATGGCGGCCTTCTCTGCGCCTCC
>JBKJJC010000233.1:0-4791 GCA_046598245.1 Rhodoferax sp. | reverse complement strand
CCTGCCTTGGGGCGGCCCGGCGGCAGGTCGTATGAGCACGCCTCCGCCCATTGTGGAGATACGGGGCCTATGGTCAGCGTTTCGTAACGGGGGTGTGGAGACGTTGATCCACAAAGAACTGAACCTGAGCATCGCGCAGGGCGAGCTGTTGTCCATCGTGGGTGGCTCGGGCAGTGGCAAGACCGTGCTCCTGCGCCAGATTCTGGGGCTGGAGACACCCCTGCGCGGTAGCGTCACCGTGCTGGGGCGACCGGCGGCCGAGCTGACGCACGCCGGAGCCGCCAGCCGCGTGGGTATGTTGTTTCAGCACGGAGCTCTGTATTCGGCCTTCACGGTATTGGAGAACATTGCCTTCCCGTTGCGCGAGCTCAAGACGCTGCCAGAGGATCTGGTGCGCGATGCGGTCATGGTCAAGCTGCAGATGGTGGGGCTGGACCCAGCCCATGCGCACAAGATGCCAGCCGATTTGTCGGGCGGCATGATCAAGCGGGTGGCGCTGGCCCGTGCGCTGATCATGGACCCGCCGTTGCTGTTGCTGGATGAGCCCACCGCCGGGCTAGACCCTGACCGGTCGGACGCCTTTTGTGCGTTGGTAAGCTCTCTGCACCAGGAGCTGGGCCTGACCGTGGTGATGGTCACGCATGATCTGGATACCATTTACGAGATCAGCACGCGGGTGGCCGTGGTGGCCGAGAAACATGTGATTGTGGATGCGCCACCGCGCGCGGTCATCGCCTTTGACCACCCCTTTGTGCGGGACTTTTTCCGGGGCGGGCGCGGGCTGCGCGCCATGGAACTGCTGCGCCCGCATCCAACCCAAGTGTAGAAAGACAAGAGCCCTATGGAAAACAAATCCCACGCCATTGGCGCCGGCGCCTTCGTACTGGTGGTGGCTGCGCTGCTGGTGGTGCTGGCCGTTTGGCTGACGCGCGACTCCGGCGAACACCGGCTGTTTGAAATCTCCAGCCGCGAAGGCGTGACCGGCTTGCAGCGTCAGGCAAGCGTGCGCTACAAAGGCGTCACCGTGGGGCGTGTGCAGTCCATCGCGCTGGACCCGGACGTGGTGGGCAACGTGCGCATACGCATTGGTGTGGACGACAGCGCCCCTATCACGAAGTCCACCTTCGCCAGCCTGGGCTTTCAGGGCGTCACCGGGCTGGCGTTCATTCAGCTGGAAGACGCGGGCGAATCCAAAGAAGCCTTGGTGAGCACCGACGACAAGCTGGCACGCATACCCATGCGCCCGGGGCTGATGTCGCGCCTAACCGACCAGGGCTCTGGCCTATTGACCAAACTGGACGATGCCTCGCTGCGTGTCAACCAGTTGCTGGCCCTGGAGAACCAGAAAAAACTGATGGATGCGGTAGACAACCTGGGCCAGGCAGCAGCCAGCATCAGCCAGCTGGCTAAACACGCGGACCAGGCCAATCTGCCGGCCCTGTCAAAGGAGGCGTTGGTCACGATGAAGAGTTTGCGCGAGACCTCGGATAAGCTGGGCGTTAGTGCGGAATCGGTACGTACATCGGCGGATGAGTTCAAGACCATGACCAAACGCATGACCGAACCCGGCGGCACGCTGGACGACATTGCCCAGGGCAGCGAGGCCCTGCAAACCACGGCTCAAACGCTCAACACCCGGCTGGTCCCACGCCTGAACCGTACCGCAGATGACACTGCCCGCACGGTGCGCCAACTCGGCCGGGCCGCGGACGCAGTGGGCAACAACCCGCGTTCACTATTGCTCGGCGGTGGCGCCGCCGCGCCGGGCCCGGGTGAATCCGGCTTTGTGGCGCCCGACAACAAATGATGCCGCTTGCAGCGTTATACCCATCGCATTTGATAGAAGGATTGCTATGAAATTAGTAGCTACATACTTATATTCTACGGGGGCTAGAGCACTAATATGCTTGATATCTCTTGGCTTGGCGAGCTGTACCGCATTGCAGTCCAATGCCAGCGCCGGGGTCTATGACTTTGGGCCTGGCCCGGTCGCCACGCTGGCCACCACCCGCATGGCACCGCTGCCCGCGCTGGTGCTGGCGGATGTCGGGGCCAGCGCGGCATTGGACAGCACCGCCGTGTTGTACCGCCTGACGTATAGCGACCCCCAGCAGCTGCGCCCCTACGCATTGGCCCGCTGGAGCATGACCCCCGCCCAATTGCTGCACCAGCGCTTGCGCGAGCACCTGGGGCAGCGCCGCGCCGTGCTGGACGCCGCGTTGGGCCTGGCGGCAGACAAACCCCCCATGGTGCTGCACCTGGAGCTGGACGAGTTCAGCCAGCTGTTTGAAACCACCGAGCGCAGCAACGGCCTGGTGCGCCTGCGCGCCACATTGGGCCAAAGCGGGCAAGGTGTCGAGCGCCTGGTAGCCCAGCGCAGTTTTGTGGTGCAGCGTCCAGCCAGTACCGCCGATGCCGCCGGCGGTGTGCGTGCTTTGACGGAGGCGACGGATGCGCTGATTGCAGAGCTTGGGCTGTGGGTGCAGCAGGTAGAGCAGGCGCGCTAAATGCCTGGGCTGCCGCAGCTCAGCGCCCAGTCAACACCGGGAACAACTTGACCAGCCCGTCGGACATCACCTCGACCGCCAACGCCGCCAAGATCAGCCCCATCAACCGGGTCATCACATTGATGCCGGTTTTGCCCAGCACCCGCGCAATGGGTTGTGCCAGCGCAAAGCAGGCGGCGGTGGCCAGCGCAATCACAACGCCATAACCCACCAGCGTGCCCAGTTGCAGAAAGGTCTTGGCCTTTTCCGCATAAATCACGACGGTGGACATGGTGGCGGGGCCGGTCAGCAGGGGAATGGTCAGCGGTACCACGGCAATGCTGGCGCCCCGCGCGGCCTTTTCGGCGCCGTCTTCCATGTCATGCGAGGCGGGCTTGGCCTCAGCCGGTTGTGCGTTCAGCATGTTCAGCGCAGACGTGAGCAACAACATACCGCCCCCCACCTGGAAGCTGGCCAGCGAGATACCAAAAAAATCCAGGATATGCAGACCAGCCAGTGCGCTGGTGGCAATCACCACAAAGCAGCTAAAGGACGAAATCACAATCGTGCGCCGCCGGTGCTCGTGTGAGAACCCCTGTGTGTAGTGGATAAAAAACGGCACGATGGCCAGCGGATTCACAATCGCCAAGAGTGTGATGAGGGGCTTGAAATCCATAGGTTCTCCGGGTGGTGTATCTAGCGTCCACCGGTCACATCGACCAGCGTGCCGGTGGTGTAACTGGATGCGTCGCCCATCAGCCAAACAATGGCTTGGGCCACCTCTAGCGCGGTACCCGCGCGTTGCATCGGCACCTGGGGCACCATCTGGCGGGCCCGGTCGGGCTGGCCACCACTGGCGTGGATATCGGTCTCAATAATGCCGGGGCGCACGGCGTTGACACGGATGCCCTCCAGCGCCACCTCTTTGGCCAGGCCGATAGTGAAGGTGTCAATAGCGCCCTTGCTGGCCGCGTAGTCCACATACTGGCCGCCGCCACCCAGACGCGCAGCGGCACTGGACACATTCACGATGCTGCCACCGGCACCACCATGGCGCGTGCTCATGCGCTTGACGGCTTCGCGGGCGCACACAAACGCCCCTAAAACATTGGTGGTAAACATGCGCTGCAGGCGGGCCCAGTCCATGGCGTCTACGCGGCAGGCCACGTCCACAATGCCGGCGTTGTTGACTAGGCTGGTGAGTGGGCCCAGCTTGGCGTCTATCTTGTCAAACATGGCCATCACTTGCGATTCCACCGCCACATCGGCCTGCACGGTGATGGCAGTGCCGCCCTTGGCGCGGATCTGGCGCACCACCTCATCAGCGGCCAGGGAATTGCGGGTGTAATTAACTGCCACCGCATAACCGGCTTGCGCCGCCAGCAGCGCAGTGGCGGCACCAATGCCGCGCGAGCCGCCGGTGACCAAAACAACAGGATGCATCAAGGCAGCGGGCGAATGCCGGCCTTCAAAACAGCGGGGCTGTAATAGCGCTGAAAACTCTTCCAGACGTCACCCGATCGGGCCGCACGCTCCAGCGCAGCCTGTAGCACCACCTTGTCTGCCGGGCTGAGTGATGTGTTGGAAATATAGACGCCACTGGTACCCCAGGGCAACTCGTCCAGGCCTTCCATGCGCAGGCTGTCCACCATGTCGCGTACACGCTCATCACCTTGCACGGCTCCGGCCAGAATGGTAGGCGCCATGATGGTCACGTCCGCAGCTCCTGCCTTGAGCTGGCGGGCAACCGAGAGCGCATCCGCTTCCAGAATCAGCCGCCCCTGTTGGCCCAGCGCAGCGAGCAAATCCTGGTAGGCCGGGCCATAGTCAAAACCGCGCACCAGTGCCACCTTGAGCCCGGTTTGCGCCAGCAACTCGCGGACCGAGCCAATGGCCGGACGTTTGGACTGGATAGACATCAGCAGGGCGCGGTTCTGGATCAGTGCAACAAAGGTCCCCAGCGCATCGCGTTTGGGCGTCTTGCTGGCGGGTACCAGCAAATCTGCGCGGTCAGTTTCAAACATCACCTCTAAACGCGCACGCGGAACCGCGGTCATGGCGAAGGTGCAACCCTCTTTTTCGGACATGACCCGCAGCAAATCGGGGTAAATACCGCTGACGGCGTCTCCGGTTACCACCACGCTCAACCCTATGGACGCCATGGGCACCTGGATGGCCCGCGAGCAGTTTCCATACGCACCTAGCGGGACCAGAACGGCCAACGCTACAAGCAACCGTCGCAGTTCGGAGTGGTGCCAATGCATAGACATAGTGGGCAGTTTATCCGCGAAGCCGGATAATGTGA
>JBKJJC010000184.1:0-8072 GCA_046598245.1 Rhodoferax sp. | reverse complement strand
CCACACCTTCGTCCACCATATCGATGATGCGGTCGTTCAGCGTCAGCTCCACCTGCACCTCGGGGTTTTCGTTCAGAAAGTGCGTCAACATCGGCGCCAGCATCACCGAGCCAAAGGTCACCGGCGCGTTGATGCGCAGCTTGCCGCGCGCGGTGCTGCGCAGGGCCTGTGTGCACGATTCGGCGGCGCGCACCTGCTCCAGGATGACGCGGCATTGCTCCAGGTAGGCCTGGCCAATCTCGGTCAAACTTTGGCGGCGCGTGGTGCGCGTCAGCAAGCGCGCGCCCAGGCGCTCTTCCAGGTGGCGAATGTGTTTACCCGCCATGGGGGCCGATATGCCAAATGCCTCCGCCGCGGCGCTGAGGCTGCCCTTGTCTACCGTGGCTACAAACACGGCCATGCTCTCGAAGCGGTCCATATCAATTACAAACTATTGGTTAACAATGAAGTAAATGATATGGTATTTATTCTCCATTGGATTTAATCAACAATTCCTTCCATGCCATCTCGGCATGTTCAAACACAAGGAATCGCCATGAAAGTTCTCGTTATCGGTGCCACAGGCGCTATTGGAAATGCGGTCGTCAAAGAGCTGGCCACGCGCCACACCGTGATTGCGGCCAGCCGCAGCAGCGCCACCCACGCGGTGGACTTCACCCAGCCCGCGAGTGTGGAGGCCCTGTTCCAAAAGGTCGGCCAGGTCGATGCCATCGTCGCCACCGTGGGTGACGTGCACTTTGGTCCCCTGGGCGAGATGACCAGTGAGCAGTTCCGCGTCGGTATCAACAGCAAGCTGATGGGCCAGGTGGAGCTGGTCTTTGCAGCCCAAAAATACATAAACAACGGTGGCTCCATCACGCTGACCAGCGGCATCGTTGGTGAACGCACCATTCGCTATGGAGCAAGCGCAGCATCGGTCAACAAGGCGGTAGAAGGCTTTGCCGTGGGTGCCGCCATCGAGCTGCCACGCGGCATCCGCATCAACGTCGTCAGCCCCACGGTGCTGCAAGAGTCCATGCCCGCATATGGGCCGTACTTTGTGGGTTTTGAGCCTGCCCCAGCCGCCCGAGTGGCGCTGGCCTATGCGCGCAGTGTGGATGGTTTGCAGACAGGGCAAATTTATACCGTGTGGTGAACGGGCGGTGGGGATGGCTTGGTAGTACTCGTTATCCATTCCCGTACAGTACGAGGCTTACCCCAACAAGGTCATTGAACCCAGGAGATTCCCACATGATCACGTGTTACCTGCGCTACATCGTCGATCCCGACAAGCTGGTCGAGTTCGAAATCTACGGCAAGATGTGGATTCCACTGGTCGAGAAATTTGGCGGCACCCACCACGGCTATTTGATGCCCAGCGAGGGCGTGAGCAACGTGGCGCTGGCATTTTTCTCGTTTGAATCCCTCGCCGCATACGAGCAGTACCGCATCAACGCCGCCACGGACGCTGAGTGTCAAGCTGCCATGGCGTACTACCGGGAAACCAAGTGCTTCGTCAGCTACGAGCGCTCGTTCTTTCGCCCCGTCTTTCGCTAACAATCGGCGGTGCCACTATTCGCGCACCCGCCCCGTCGAGTCGACCACACCCAGTTGTACCAGTTTGGAGGCGACCCGGTCTTGTGCGAAGTGCACGCGAAAGTCGCCAATATTCACATCGTTTAGCGCTTCCATGGCGGTCTTGAGCTTGACGCGGGTGGGGTCTTTGCCCGCGTTGCGCAGCGCAAACGCGTAAACGCGGGCGGCGATATAACCTTCGAGCATGTAGACATTGGGTTTGCCCAGCTTGGCTGCCGCCAGGTCAGCCTGCAGCTCACGGACCACCGCAAACTTGATGTTGTCGCTTTTGGGCACCACCCGTACCACGATAACGCCGGCCCCTTGGGGGCCCAATAGTTCGGCCAACAGGCTCTCCCCGGTGTTGGAGAAACCGTAGACCGGCCCACGGAATAGGCGTGCGCGCAATTCTTTGATGGCCGTGGCCGCCCCCGTCGGATCACTGATGACCAAGACCGATTCGGGCTTGGTCAACAAAGCCTTCTCAACATTTTCAATGGGCGTTTTGATCAGTAGATTGGCGCCCAAGCCGGTCATGGTGCGCTCGGCCGATTCCAATGCAGCCATGGATTCACCGTCTGCAGAATGGAGAATGGCCAGCTTGCGCACGCCCAGAGTTTCGGCATGGCGCGTGATGGCTGCGGCTTCTTCCGAGTAGCCTGGTCGTATCGAATACACGCTGGGATACAAACTGCCACGGAATTCATCGGCTGCGGCCATGGGCGCGTAGAACATCACATCGCTGCCCTTGGCTGCGGCATAGGCAGCGGTCAATTGCGGCGAGCCGTAGTAGCCAAACAGCGACAACACACCCTGGGCCAGCAGCTTGCGGGTGTTGGCCACCGTGTTGGCGGGCTCGCCCGCGTCGTCCAGCGTGACTAACTCTATGACCCTGCCATTAACACCACCGGTGGCGTTGAGGCGGTCAAAGTAGAGCTTGGCACCCAACGCAAACTGCCCCCCTAATTGGCTGGAAGGGCCGGTCAGCGCGACTGACTGTCCCAAGACGATGCTGGTCTTGGATACACCTTCCTGTGCGTGTGCAAGGCCACCCATAGCCAAAAAGGACAGGGCCAGGAACAGCAGGTTCTTCAAGGGTTTGCGTGAAGTCAAGGTCTACCTCATTCTTTTTGTGTTTCCAGGCCCAACGTGCCTGTGACAAGCACTATAGGCCTTTGTTAGTGGCAGGCCCGTTGGGGTTTTTACGCCCCGCCTTCAAATTTCACGGCATTGGTAGCGCCCGCCTTCTTACGCACCACCACCGTACCTGCCAGCTTGTCATGCCAGCCCTGTTTGCGTGGGTCGAAAGCGACCCAGATAAATCCCAGCAGCAAAGGGATGGCTGCTACGTAATAACCTGCGTAACGACCCAGCAACTGGCCCGTGGTGGGCTTGCCGCCAGTTTGGGCATCCACTATCTTGGCACCCACCGCCAACTTGCCGGGGGTGGCTTGTCGGCTGATCCAGAACAGCAAGACCGCGATGGCCGGTGCAACCCAGGACAGCAAAAAGTCCAACGGCCCCTGGATCAGACTTTCACTCTCCCAATAGCCAAAACCATAGACCGCCGTCAGTATGGGATAAATGATGACGACAACCAATATGGAGTCAATGACGCTGGCCCAGACGCGTATCCAAAAGCCGGCGTATTCAAATTCAGTTGCATCCATTGGTATTTCTCCTGACTAGTCCAAACGGACTATTGTCGCCAAAGGGCGGGAGTCATACATTGGCTACCAGAGCACTAATCGTGGTGCTTCATTTTTTTTGCATTTCAGGGAGAACCAATGTTCATCAAGAATTTTGTTAAAGCGGCCATTGCGGCCAGCGTACTGGTGGCGGGGGCGGCAAACGCTCTGACCGTCTTAGACACTGTCAGTTACAACGGCAATACCTACCAATTGCTGTCTGCAGGCACCTGGACCGATAGCGAAGCTTACGCCGTGTCCTTGGGCGGCCATTTGGTCACTGTCAACGATGCAGCCGAAAACACCTTTTTGTCGACCACCTGGGGCGGACAACAATCCCTGTGGCTGGGTCTGTTCCGCACCGGTTCCAGTCCGGCAAACTTCGCCTGGACCAGCGGCCAGGCCGTGACGTACACCAATTGGGCGGCTGGCGAACCCAACAACTGCTGTGGTGGTGAAGATTACACCCACACCTATGGCAATGGCACATGGAACGACCTGAGTAACATCGATGGCTATGGCGGCGACAAGCACGGTGTGGTCGAAATCACCACCGCAGTTCCAGAGCCAGAGGCCTTGGCGATGATGCTGGCGGGTCTGGGCGTCGTCGGTGGCATGGCCCGCCGCCGTGCCAAGAAGGCAGCTGCTGCCGCCTGATCGGTTCCGCTTTTAAGCTGTCCACACGGGAACTTCGGTTCCCGTTTTAGTTGCTGGCTCAGCGTTTACCCACCACCCCCGCACCCCGCACCTCCAGCCGCACCTCATCCAGCACCTGACCTTTGGCATCTACGATCTGCACCACATGCCGCCCCGGCCAGGGCAGCCACTGGGCGGATGGGCCTTTTGCGAATGGCTTGCCGTCCATCAGCCAGCGCAGGTTGTTGCCGCTGGCCGCAAAGCTTACGCGCTGGTGTTTGGGCGGAATGTCGGGGTCCAGTGCAATGATGGTGCCGGTGGTGGGTGCAGTGATGCGGGCCGCCTGTTTGTCAGATTGTTTTAAGTCTTTTAGGCCTCTAGCCCCCGAATAATATGGTGTATATGCTACTGAATTAATAGCAAAAATGGTTTGCTGCGTACCCTGCAAAAACCACTCTTGGCGGGCTGCCTCCAGCGGTGCTGCACCACCCGCCTTCGCGCCAGGGTCTGCAAACTGCACCACCGCCTGCACCAGCCCCGCTGGCGCTTTGGGTGCGCGGCTAGGCTGGGTGGTGTGCAGGTGGTTCATCACCGCCGCCCAGATGGGGGCCGCGCCGGTTGTGCCGCTCACGTCCCACATGGGTGCGCCGCTGGCGTTGCCCACCCACACGCCCACCGTGTAGCGCTGTGAATAGCCTATGGCCCAGTTGTCGCGCATGTCTTTGCTGGTGCCGGTTTTTACCGCGCTCCAGAAGCGGGTGGCCAGCACGCTGTCCGTGCCAAAGGTGCGGGCACGGGCATAGGTATCGCTCAAGATGTCGCTGACGATGAAGGCAGCGCGTGGGTCCAACGCCTGGGTAGCAACGGACTCAGCGCGAGTGCCTGATTTGGCGGTGCGCACGCTAAAGGTTGTCGGGCTGGCCCGCCCGCCGTTGGCCAGCGCGCGGTAGGCGTTGGCCAGGTTCAGCAGCGAGACCTCGGCACTGCCCAGGGCCAGGCTGTAGCCGTAGTAGTCGCCGCTTTCCTTGAAAGGTATACCGAGCTTGATCAGCTGCTTTTGAAACGCGTCGGGCGACACCATCACCAGGGTGCGCACAGCGGGCACGTTCAGCGACGCGCCCAGTGCGGTGCGGGCAGACACCCAACCTTTGAACTGGTGGTCGTAGTTTTGCGGAATATAGAGGCCGCCTGGCGTTTGGATCTGTGTACCCGAGTCTTCCAGCAGCGACGCAGCGGTGATGCGCCGCTCGGCAATCGCTTGGGCAAATAAGAACGGCTTGAAGGTGGACCCCGGCTGGCGCAGCGCGGTGACGCCGTCTACCTCGGCCGCGTTGCTGAGCGCGCCCGACGAGCCCACCCAGGCCAGCACCTCGCCACTGGCGTTGTCTAACACCACCAGTGCGCCGTCTTCCACATGGCGGCCCGCGAGCTCGCGCAGGTGCTGCTGCAGCGTTTGCACCGCAAAACGCTGCAGCGGGGCGCGCAGGCTGGTCTTGATGCTGCGGGTTGTTGCCTGTACCAGCCGCCGCGCCACATGCGGCGCAATGCCTTCGCTGGCCACATAGTCACGCCGTTGCAGCACCGCAGTGGTGAACAGGTCCAGCGCTTCGCAGTCGGCGGCGTCGTTGCCGCGCCGGTTGCCGGGGGGTGCCAAGCTTTGCAATACGGCGCAGGCCCGTTGCACCACCTGGGCCAGCTTGGCATTGGGTGCGCGCACCAGCGCGGTGGCCACGGCGGCCTCGCGCGCGTCCAGCCCGTGCGGGGCCTTGCCAAACAGGGTCTGGCTCATGGCGTCTATGCCGACCAGCTCGCCGCGAAAAGGCACCAGGTTCAGGTAGGCCTCCAGAATTTGGTCTTTGCGCCAGCTGCGCTCTAGTATTTGCGCCGATACCGTTTGGCCAATTTTTTGGACCACGCTGCGCCCACCGGCGTTGCGTTTCAAATCGTCGTCCAGCAGGCCGGCCAACTGCATGGTGATGGTGGATGCGCCGCGTGTCTTGTTGTTCCACAGATTGGCCCAGGCCGCGGACGACACGGCTTGCCAGTCCACGCCGCTATGGGCGTAAAAGCGCTTGTCCTCAGACAACACCAGCGCCGTGCGCAGCGCGGGCGATATGTCCGCCAGCGCCACCCACTGGCCACGGCGCACCGATGCATCCGCACGCAGGCGGTGCAGCAGCTCCCCGGTGCGGTCCAGCACCAAGGTATCAGACGGCTGGTAGCCAGCACGTATATCATCAAATGATGCTGTAGCCCCCGCCGGTTGTATATTTATTGCTACGAAAAATATAGCTATCGCAAGCCGCAAGGCTCTGCGGCTGCTGGTATTGGAATGAAGGGGTGGGTGTGGGGTAGCCATGGTGCGGGGTGCCAGAGAATAACGTGATTCGGCTAGCGGCCCTGCGGGTCGGGTGGGGCTTGCAGTTCAAGCCACAAAAGCCACTGTCCAACCCGGCTATCGCGGCATTCATCGCAAAACGGGTGCGCGCCGTGGCCGATTGCAATACCGTCAGCGGCTTTTTGACAACGCCTACAATTTTGGGTTTCGCAGCTACACGATGGCTTTACCCAAAGGCCACAGGAGGACACACCATGCAAACCCCCACATTGGTCAACACCGACCGACCCCGCGCACGGCGCAAGCTGGTATGGCTCGCTCTGGCCGTACTGCTGGCCGCTGGCGGCACGGCGGCCTTTGTGGTCTCCAAAAACTCCGCTGCGCGTTCTGCCGATACGGCCAAGAAGAATGCACCCCCGGTCACGTTGGAGTTCACCGCCAGCGATATCGCCACTGTGGGATTGCAGCCCCTGGTGCGTACCAGCAGCGTATCTGGCACGCTCACACCGTTCAACCAGGCCGTGGTGAAGGCCACTGTGGCCGGTGCCGTGCGCAAAGTGCTGGTACGCGAAGGCATGGTCGTGAAACAGGGCGATGTGCTGGCCGAGCTGGACGCCACCGATTTGCGCACCCGCCTGGACGCGGCACAGGCCGACCAGGCCGAGCGCCGCGCCAAGCTCGCCGTTGCCGAGCGCAACCGCGACACCAACCAGGCCCTGCTCAAGCAAAACTTCATTTCGCAAATCGCGTTTGACCAGTCGCTCAGCACCTACCAGGGCAGTGAGGCGTCGGTGCGTTGGAGCGATGCACAGGTGCAACTGGCCAAGAAGGCGATGGACGATGCCGTCGTGCGTGCACCCATCAGCGGTACCGTGTCCAAACGCATGGTCAGCGGCGGCGAGCGGGTGCAGCCCGATGCACCCATGGTCACGGTGGTCGATTTGTCCCGGCTGGAGCTGGAGGCATCCGTTCCTGCGTCCGACATCGCCAGCATTGCGCTGGGCCAAAACGTGCGCTTTACCGTGGATGGTTTTGGTGACCGGCAGTTTGAGGGCAAGGTCGAGCGCATCAACCCGGTGGCCGATGCCGGTTCGCGGGCCATCAAGCTGTTTGTTGCCGTGCCCAATGCCAACGGCTTGCTGAAAGGCGGCATGTTTGCGCAAGGCCAGATCACGCTGTCGCAGTCCAAACCGGTGCCCGTGGTACCGGCCAGCGCGGTGTTTGAAGAGGCCGGGCAAAGTTATGTGTTTGTGGTGGAGTCCGGCAAGTTGGTCAAGAAGGCAGTGAGCCTGGGAGTCCGCGACGCGGTCAACGGACTCGTGGAGATCAGTAACGGCCTGGCCTTGGGGGCAGATGTGGTGCGGGTGCGTATGGGCAGCCTCAAAGTGGGCGCCCCGGCCACCGTGGTGCGTGCCCGTGCACCCGCCAGCGCCGCCAAGCCCGCTTGATCGCCCCTACACACGCGAGCCAACAACACCATGTGGATTACCAAAACCAGTATTAACCAACCCGTCTTCGCCACCATGGTCATGTTGGCCCTGATGGTGCTGGGCGTCATCTCCTACAGCCACCTGGGTGTGGAGCAAATGCCGGACATCCAGATCCCGGGTATCTGGATGCAAGTGCGCTACCCCGGCGCATCGCCCGAGCAGGTAGAGGCCGATCTGGTCAAGCCCTTAGAAGAAGCCGTCAACACCGTTAACGGCGTGCGCAATATTTTCAGCAACTCGCTGGAAGGTCGGGCCGAGATCTGGACCGAATTTGCGCTGGCCACCGACATGAACAAAGCCGTGCAGGACATGCGTGACAAGGTAGCGCAGATTCGCCCCGCATTCCCGCGTGATGCCAAAGACCCG
>JBKJJC010000245.1:0-11331 GCA_046598245.1 Rhodoferax sp. | reverse complement strand
AAGCCGGCTGCGAAGAAAGCCGCGAAAGCACCCGCTGCCAAAGCAGCGACGGCATCCGCTTCGCCTGCTGCTCAGACCACTCTGAATCCGCAGGCTGCTTGGCCCTTCCCCACTGCCAACAAACCCTAATCAGGTTTGTCAAGGCAACCAAAGCCCGGTACCGCAAGGTCCCGGGCTTTTTTTTATGGGTAGAAAGACAATAGTCGGTAACCAGAAATTTTCTCGTGGCTTGTGCCGTGCTTGACGCTCACGGGTACCACGGCCAGCAATTCAGCGCCGGGCTCCATCACCAACACTTGTCTGGTGAATTCAGCAGCCGTGAACACCCTCCGTACAACGGCCTGGTCCTGCATGTCAGTCAGCGTCAGTTCTACGGCAGGTGTAGCTATTTGCGTTTGCGAAGCATTTTTCAAAGCAAAGCTCAGACGGTACACATCTGACCGCACTTTGGTAAACGACGAGCTATCGATAGCGATTGCTTCAATTTGCCGTAACGGCTCAATCTGGCAACCCAACACTTCGCACATTGGCTCCAGAAAACGTTTTGCAGACGGCTCTGTTGCGACGATGCGATCGCGCTCATGCACAAAGACCTGAATGAGCAATCCACTGGCAAGAACCACAGACACCAACGCAAGCCCAGCGCGCACCCAGGGCCGCGCCCAAGTAGCGGCTGATGATTGCTCCTTGCGCATAAAGGAATGCGGGGGATGCTCTTTAGCGACTGGCGCAGACTCTTCCTTCGAGGGGGCGGGTTTGGACGCAACCTCCGTCTTTACTTTGCGAATGGCCACATCGCCCCGACCCAGGTTGTCGCGCTGCTCGCGCAGCGTGGCCGCTGGGCGCACCATGTCCTGGTGTTCAACGTGTAAGGCTTGAGGATTGACTTCCAAAAAGTGTTCCGCCGTCGGAGCATCACTAGCCACCACGGGCTTTTCCACTGGAACTGGAACTGGAACTGGAACTGGAACTGGAACTGGAACTGGAACTGGAACTGGAACTGGTGCGGGTGCTGGAACTGGTGCTGGTGCTGGTGCTGGTGCAACCGGATTTTGAATCGGCTGGGGCGCGGGATTGCTTAGCGTCTGGTTAGCATCGGGTTGCAAGTGGGCATTGGCATCAAAGACATCGTTGCATTGACCGCAACGCACCCAGCCATCTGACACACGGAGTTGGTCTGGCACGACCTTGAACATCGTGGTACAGGCGGGACATCGGGTGATCAGGCTCATCGCGTCGCCATTGTATAAAGACCCGATGCGCACGCTTACAGTGAGGCGGTCATCAAAATCCAGCCATCTTCGCGGTCGGCCACTGCCAATTGGCAGTGCGCAGCATAGGCTTCGATCAACTCATCTTCCTGGCGCTCAAGAATACCTGCCAGTACTAGGCTGCCACCAGGCGCAACGTGCGCGCACAACAACGGCGCAAGCACCTTGAGTGGGCTTGCCAAAATATTGGCTAACACCGTGTTAAACACCCCGGTAGCACGATCCGGCATGCCAGCGACCAAAGCGACATTGTTTGCCGTTGCGTTCAGCTCGGTAGACTGAATAGCGGCAGGATCAATGTCCACCGCAATGACCTCGGTCGCTCCGAATTTTGCAGTTCCAATGGCCAAAATGCCGGAGCCACAACCGTAATCCAGCACCCGCCCCCGCACAGGGTGGGTGGCAATCCAACGTAAGCACATCCGGGTTGTGGGGTGGGTTCCGGTTCCGAACGCGAGGCCTGGGTCCAGGCGAATAATCTGCTTCGCCTCAGCGGGTGGTTCATGCCAGGTAGGAACGATCCAGAATTCTGCAGTAATGTCCACCGGGGTGAACTGCGACTGTGTCAACCGCACCCAGTCCTGCTCCGGTACGGGTGCCATGGCCAGAACCTGGCAACCTTCAAAAAAATCCTGCGCCTTCAACAACTCGGCCGCTTCATGCGCCAAAGAATCATCTGCAAACAGTGCTGTGACCCGCGACCGCTGCCAGCCGTCTTTGGGCGGCGGCATACCGGGCTCGCCAAACAGGGCCTGCTCGGCATCGGTTTGTGCGTCGGCATCTTCCACGCTGACGCTCAACGCATCCAGAGCGTCCAGCGCATCGCTCAAGTCCTCCACATGGCTTTCGGGGCACATCAGGCTGAGTTCAAACAGGGCCATGCAGATCAGCGCTTGCGTTGGTCCAGCCACTGCTCAAGGTAGTGGATATTGGTGCCACCATCCATAAACTTGGCATCCACCATCAGTTCGCGGTGCAGTGGAATATTGGTATTGATGCCTTCCACCACGGTCTCGGCCAACGCCGTGCGCATACGCGCCATGGCTTGCTCGCGGGTGTCGCCATGCACAATGATCTTGCCCACCATGGAATCGTAATTGGGTGGGACAAAGTAGTTGGTGTACACATGGGAGTCCACACGCACGCCAGGCCCCCCTGGCGCATGCCAAGTGGTCACACGGCCGGGCGACGGAGTGAACTTGTAAGGGTCTTCGGCGTTCACGCGGCATTCGATGGCGTGGCCGCGGATTTCAATCTGGCGCTGGGTGAACGGCAATTTCTCGCCAGCCGCCACCATGATCTGGGTGCGCACGATGTCGATGCCCGTGATCATTTCTGTCACGGGATGCTCGACCTGAACCCGGGTGTTCATTTCAATAAAATAGAACTCCCCGTCTTCATACAGAAACTCAAAAGTTCCCGCGCCGCGGTAGCCGATCTTTTTGCAGGCCGCAACACAGCGCTCACCGACACGCTCGATCAGTTTGCGGTTGATACCGGGTGCCGGGGCTTCTTCCAAAATTTTCTGGTGGCGCCTTTGCATGGAGCAGTCGCGCTCGCCCAGGTACACGGCGTTTTTGTGTTTGTCCGCAAGAATCTGGATTTCAATGTGGCGTGGGTTCTGGAGAAACTTCTCCATATAGACCGCAGGGTTGCCAAAGGCCGCGCCGGCCTCCGCCTTGGTCATGGCCACGGCATTCACCAAAGCTGCTTCGGTGTGTACCACGCGCATGCCGCGTCCGCCGCCGCCGCCTGCCGCCTTGATGATGACGGGGTAACCCACCGCCTTTGCAATACGGCGAATCATCGCGGGATCATCAGGCAATTCACCTTCTGAGCCGGGTACGCAGGGCACGCCCGCGCGAATCATGGCCTGTTTGGCCGACACCTTGTCGCCCATGATGCGGATGGACTCGGGCGTAGGTCCAATGAACTGAAACCCGCTCTTCTCCACGCGTTCGGCGAAGTCCGCGTTCTCACTCAGAAAGCCGTATCCAGGGTGGATGGCCTCTGCATCGGTGACTTCGGCCGCCGAAATGATGGCCGGCACATTCAGATAACTCTGCGCGGAAGGGGCTGGGCCTATGCAAACCGCCTCGTCGGCCAGTTTGATGTACTTGGCATCGCGGTCGGCTTCCGAATAAACCATCACCGCCTTGATGCCCAGTTCGCGGCAGGCGCGCTGGATTCGCAGCGCAATCTCGCCACGGTTGGCGATCAGGATTTTTTTGAACATGGGAATAAATGCTTGGCGCCGTGCTTATTCAATGGTGAACAAAGGCTGCCCGTATTCAACCGCCTGCCCGTTCTCGCACAGGATACGGGTGATGGTGCCGGACTTGTCGGCCTCGATCTCGTTGAGAATCTTCATGGCCTCAATAATGCAGATGGTCTCGCCCTCTTTGACTACGGAGCCAATTTCCACAAACGCCTTTGCGCCGGGGGACGAGGAGCGGTAAAAGGTACCGACCATGGGCGACTTTACGGTGTGACCGACAACAACTTCCGCTACAGCGGGAGCTGCGGCAGCGATGTTCGGTACCGCAATGCCAGGGACTGGCGTAGGGGCCTGCTGCGCATAGACGGGTGCCGGTGCGTAGCTATGCGCCACGGCTCCACCGCCTTTGACGATACGTACCTTGCCTTCCGCCTCGGTGATTTCGAGCTCCGACACATTGGAATCCGATACCAGGTCGATCAGGGTTTTGAGTTTGCGTAAATCCATGTCATCTCCAACAACCGTTATTCAGTAGGGGGCGAATTTACAGCAAAAAGACCTTATTTGTTGATAAATCTTTTTATTTCCAGGCAACGCCTAGCAATGTCACGAGAAGTGCAAGCTGGCTCAAGGCCCAGATGCATGCCACTGCATGCCCCAACTACCTGTTTAGCCATTCATTTTAGACCAAGCACCTTAACCAGATCCTCGGCATGCAAGCGCCCCATCTTGCGGTACAGCACCAAGCCTTCTGCGCCAATCACAACGGTAAACGGCAGCGCCCCGGCCACGTTACCCAACGAATGCCCAAGATCCACACCCAAGAAGGCGGCCATTCCAACCGGAAAATCCAACGGCATTTTTTTTAGGAACCCTTGCACGGGTGCCGGTTTATCGATCGCCAATCCGAGTACTTGCCAGCCATTCGCTTTGTTTTGGCGATAAAAGTCATTGATGAGTGGCAACTCCTCCACACAGGGCGCGCACCATGTAGCCCAAAAATTCAGCAACAACGGACGCCCCCGAAAGGACCGCATGGGCAGTTTGCCCCCTTCGGGAGTGTCCCATTGCATCGACCACATCCCCTCCACGGGCTCAGCAACCGGCACCAAATCGGCAGACTCGGTGAGCCCGGCGTTGCGCCACCACGCAGCACCAACACCTAAAAGCGCCGCCCCGGCGGCGGTTGCGCCCAAAAGCAGTCTGCGGTTACGCGCAGTCGGCAACGTTGCGGTGTGGTTTGGCTCGGCAGGCTGGTCGCTCATGGCTTCTCCCCATTCAGCAAACGGCGCAAGTCTGCAGTGTCGCCACGTGGCCGGCGGCCTCGGGCATCGGCGCGCAAGGCGCCGCGCAGGTCGTCAAAGTCATACACCAGCAGGTGCAGCCCCACGTGTTCGCCCAGTTCCGCACAGTAGGCCTGCACGCTGAGTGCGTCCACAGCTTCGCCCTGAAACCCCATCACGGTACGCGGCTCATAACGCACCTGCATATCTATCAGCCCGATTTCGGTTGATTTGGAGTCATCGCAAAACAATTGCAGGTAAATGTCAGAGCGCCGCGTCGCAGTGCCATGCCACACTGCTCCGCCAACATGTGGCCGAAAGCGCTCCAGCCTATCCATCCACTCCAGCGCCAGCACGCGCAAAGCATGCAACTCCGCAGGCTGCGTATCTGCACAAAAAAGGGCAATGTATTCCTCCACCGCCGTTTCCAACTGGGCGTTGTCGGGCAGGGCCGTGCGCACTGGTAAACCCATCTGCTTGACGGCTCGGCGCTTGGCCGGCCCGTACTCCAAGCCCTCTTCCACGACCATGCGTGCGGCAACGGCAGCTACTTCGTCTTTCAATGTATCCATGGGGAACATTGTGCTACCGGAACCTTGCCCCGCGCAGCCAGTCTGGCTTTGATCGCTCCATTTTTGATAGCAAATTACAGAGACTGCACGGGGGCTAGAGGCTTAAATCATAGGCAAGCTCCCGATAGAATGCGGCCATGCATATTCACATTCTGGGCATTTGCGGTACTTTTATGGGCGGCCTGGCCGCGCTGGCGCGTGAAGCGGGCCACCGGGTCACCGGCTGCGACACCGGCGTTTACCCCCCCATGAGCGACCAGTTGCGCGCGCTGGGCATTGGGTTAATAGAAGGTTACGGAACCGACCAAATGGCGTTACAGCCCGACATGTTCGTGGTTGGTAACGTGGTCAGCCGGGCACGCCTGGCGGACGGCAGTGCGCGCTACCCGCTGATGGAAGCCATATTGGATACGGGCGCACCCTACACCAGTGGCCCCCAGTGGCTGGCCGAGAACGTATTGCAGGGTCGCCACGTGCTGGCAGTCGCGGGAACCCATGGCAAGACCACGACCACAGCCATGTTGACTTGGATATTGGAAAGCGCTGGTTTGCAGCCCGGATTTCTCATCGGCGGAGTGCCCCTGAACTTTGGCATCTCCGCGCGACTGGGTGGCGGGGCGGCTGCGGGCTTTGCGCAGGTAAAGGAGGAGCCCGCAAAGCGGGCGGGGGACACGGAGCAAAGCCCGCACCCGCCCCGCCACCCTTCCCCACTGTTCGTAATAGAAGCCGACGAATACGACACCGCCTTCTTCGACAAACGCAGCAAATTTGTGCACTACCGCCCGCGCACGGCGGTGCTGAACAACCTCGAATTCGACCACGCGGATATCTTCGACAACCTGGCAGCGATAGAGCGCCAGTTCCACCACCTGGTGCGCACGGTGCCAGCTTCGGGGCGGATCGTTGTTAACGGCCTGGAGGAGAGCCTGACCCGCGTGCTGCACCAAGGATGCTGGAGCGAACTGCGTACGTTTGGCAGCACGGTCAGCGACTTTACGGCGGTTGGTGAACCCCATGCTTTTGACGTGGTGCAACGCGGCAAACCGGTAGCCCGTGTGGAATGGTCATTGAGTGGCGTGCACAACCAGCTCAACGCGCTGGCCGCCATCGCCGCAGCAGAGCATGTGGGCGTGGCGCCCGATGTATCGGCACAGGCGTTGGCCCAGTTCGAAAACGTCAAACGCCGTATGGAAGTACGGGCCCGTGTGGCTTGGAACGGCCCTGCAACCACGGGCACAGAAGCCGCAGCCGTCACCATTTACGACGATTTTGCCCACCACCCCACGGCCATACGCACCACCATCAATGGACTGCGCCGCCAGGTCGGGGCTGCACGTATCCTGGCCGTATTCGAGCCCCGCAGCAACACCATGAAGCTGGGCGCGGTTAAATCCCAACTGCCATGGAGTTTGGAAGAGGCCGACCTGGCGTTTTGCCATGCGGGCGGGCTGGACTGGGATGCCGCTGAGGCCTTGGCCAGTATGGGGGAGCGGGCCAGCGTGGCAACCAGCGTCGATGCCACCATCGCCCAAGTGTTGGCGCAGGTACAACCCGGCGACCATGTCCTGTGTATGAGCAACGGCGGCTTCGGCGGCATCCACCTAAAGTTGCAGAACGCATTGGCACAGCGCCAAACCCTCCCAAGCTGACGCCGACCTGAAGATCGGGCTTCGCCCCATAGACGGGACCGGGTCTCTGCCAGTAGCATCGCAGGCTCTAACGCCTCGACCGGACCCGGCTATGCACTCGCTTATTAATGACACCGCGCCGCAGCGCGCGCAACGCAACAAGGTCGTCAGCGCTGCGGAGGCTGTGCGCCTGATCCATGATGGCGACACGGTCGCAACCGGTGGTTTTGTTGGCATTGGCTTTGCCGAGACAGTTGCCGTGGCACTGGAGCAGCGCTTTCTGCAGACCGAGGCCGAAACCGGCAGCGGCGCACCGCGCAACCTGACCCTGGTTTACGCTGCCGGGCAGGGTGACGGTGCCAACCGAGGGCTCAACCACCTGGGCCATGCCGGCATGGTCAAACGGGTAATCGGTGGCCATTGGGGCCTGGTGCCCGCGCTGCAAAAGCTGGCGATTGCGAACACGATTGAGGCATACAACCTTCCACAGGGCGTGATTGCGCACCTGTTTCGCGACATCGCCGCTGGCAAGCCCGGCACGCTTACCCATGTTGGTATTGATACGTTTGTAGACCCGCGCTGGGGCGGTGGCAAGATCAACGCATGCACCACAGAAGACTTGGTGCGGCTGATGGAAATCGACGGCAAGGAGTATTTGTTTTACAAAGCCTTTCCCATTTCGGTCGGCATCATCCGCGCCACCACTGCCGACCCCGATGGCAACCTGACGATGGAACGCGAGGCCCTGACACTGGAGGCCCTGGCCATTGCCATGGCGGCCCGCAATTCGGGCGGCATCGTCATTGCACAGGTGGAGCGTATTGCTGAACGTGGCACGTTGCATCCGCGCATGGTCAAGGTACCCGGCATTCTGGTGGACGCCGTCGTGTTGGCCACCGAACCCGCGCACCACATGCAGACGTTTTCTGAGCAGTACAACCCGGCGTATTCCGGGGAAATCCGGGTGCCGCAGGACTCACTGCCTGCCATGCCCTTGTGCGAACGCAAAGTCATTGCGCGCCGCGCCGCGCTGGAGCTGCGGCCCAACAGTGTGGTTAACCTCGGCATCGGCATGCCCGAGGGCGTGGCCAGCGTGGCGGCGGAAGAAAAAATCATCGACCTGGTCACACTGACCGCCGAGCCTGGCGTCATTGGCGGTATCCCGGCCAGTGGTATGAGCTTTGGAGCGGCAACCAATGCCCATGCCGTGATTGACCAGCCCAACCAGTTTGACTTCTACGATGGCGGTGGCCTGGACATTGCGGTGCTGGGCCTGGCCCAGGCGGATGCCCAAGGCAATCTCAATGTCAGCAAGTTTGGCCCCCGACTGGCGGGTGCGGGTGGCTTCATCAACATCAGCCAAAACGCCAAAACGGTGGTGCTGGTCGGCACCTTCACCACCGGCGGGCTGGACGTGCGCCTGCTAGACGGCCGGCTACAGATTCGCCGAGAGGGCGACACCCGCAAGTTCATACAAGACGTGGAACACCGCACATTCAGCGGCCGCGAGGCCTGCAGACGCGGTCAGCGGGTGTTGTATGTGACAGAACGCTGTGTGTTCCAACTGCGCGCAGACGGCGCAGGACAGGGCAGCATGGAGTTGATTGAGATTGCACCCGGCGTCGATTTGGAGCGCGATGTGCTGGCCCAGATGGGCTTCATGCCAGCCATCAGCCCACACTTGCGCTTGATGGACGCGGCCCTGTTTTCAGATGCAACCATGGGCCTGCGCGAGCGGCTACTGGCCACGCCGCTGGCCAAACGGTTCGAGTTGGACCGCGAGCACCGCCTGCTGTTTATCAACTTCGAAGGCTTGGCGGTGGACCAGGCGGGTGACATTTTTGATATCGAACAGCACCTGACCGCCTTGCTGGAGCCCCTGGGGCAACGGGTTGCCGTGGTCGTCAACTACGACAACTGCAGCATCTTGCCGCCATTGGTAGACGACTACTCGGCCATGGTCAAGCGACTGAATGATCGCTTCTACAGCCGGGTCACCCGGTATGGCACAGGTGGATTCCTGAAAGCCCGACTCGAAACACGCGATTCATAGCCTTAGCCCCCGTAATACATAGCGCTGTTGCTATATAAATAGTAGCAATTGTCTTGAAGCCGCACGCACATGCACGCCGCGGCAGCTAAAGAACGGCATTGCCGGGCATGCACATCGCCAGCACTTGTAAAATCGGCGGTCTACTTCTTCTAGGTGGTTCTTCATGCTCTTCTCTTCCCTGCGCCAGACACTTGCCACTCTTTTGGTTGCCGTGCTGGTTTCTGCCTGTGGTGGCAGCGGTAGCTCCGCGCCGCCTCCGGCTGGTGGCATCACGGTGACACCGGGCGACGGCGTCGCAACTGTCACCTGGAACATGGTCCCCGGCGTGAAGTACTGGCTGTTCTACGCACCCTCCAGCACACTGACAACCACTGACTGGATCAACGTTCCTTTCAGCCGGGCGATTCTGGATGTGACCTCGCCCTATGCAGTGACCGGCCTTACCAATGGATTGAATTATTCGTTTACCGTCAACGGCCGCAATGGCGATGGCCCTGGCGGCCCGGGCAGCCCCACCGTCACCATCGTTCCGCGTCCGGCTGGGGGCACTTGGAAGGCTGGCACCAGTTTGGGCAGCAATACCATGCGTGGCATTACCTCTGGCACCGCTGCCGACTCAGTGGGTTATTACTTCGCTGTGGGCGATGCGGGCAGCAGCTACCGCAGCACCGACGGCCTCACCTGGACGGGTCTGCCAGCCGTCAACGCGAGCACCAACATGAACGCGGCGACCTTCGCCCTGAGTAAGTTCATTGTGGTCGGCGCCACAGGCAGCATCCGTTATGGCACCGACATGTCGAATTGGTCTGCAGGCACATCCAACACCACTGAAACCCTGAACGCGGTAACCAGCAATGGGGTCCTGGCGGTTGCCGTGGGCAATAACGGCACGGTGCGCACGTCCACAGACGGCGTTAGCTGGGCAGCGGCCACTACCGTGCCGACCACCCAAAACCTGCACAGCATCGCCTATTCAGGTAGCGGTGTCTGGTTGGCCGCGGGTGCTGGCGGCACACTGCTGACCAGCGCCGACGCCACCACCTGGAAATTGGCTAGCTCAGGCACCACAGCCGACCTGAATGCTGTAGCGGTGCAGACCGTCACTAGTTACACCTTTGTTGCGGCGGGCAATGGCGGCACCATTCTCACCAGTACCGACAATGGTGTGACGTGGGTCAGCCAGGCCTCTGGCTCAAGCGCCAACCTGCTGGCCATCAGCCCTGCGTCCAACCAGGTGCTCATCACCGGCACAGCTGGCACTGTGCTGACCAGCACCAGCGGCACAACCGCATGGACCACCCGCAACAGCGGAACCACGGCCAATCTACACGCGGTAATCGGCGGTTCTGGCCAGTATGTGGCGGTTGGCCAGAACGGTACCAACATCAACTCGCAGTAGAGGTATTGCCGCTGCGCGGGTCGCTACCCCCCGGGGGGGGTGCGTTTCAGCTTGGGGCGGCCCGGCGCTGAAACCGTTGCCCCCACGCTCTGCCGCTGCGCAGGTCGCTGCCCATTCGTCTTACTTCAGCGCCCTGCGCGCCTTGACCGCTTGCGACAATACGTCCAACGCCTGCATGGAATCGTCCCAGCCCAGGCAGGCGTCGGTAATGCTCTTGCCATAGTCCAGCGCGCTGGCATCGTCTTTTCCGGGTGTGAATTTTTGCGCACCGGCGTTCAGGTGGCTCTCCACCATCACACCAAACACACTGTGTGAACCGCCAGCGATTTGGCTGGCAATGTCGCGCGCCACGTCCACCTGCTTTTCATGCTGCTTGCTGCTGTTGGCGTGGCTGCAGTCCACCATCAGGGTTGCCGGCAGCTTGGATTTCTCCAACTCTTTACAGGCAGCAGCCACGCTGACTGCGTCGTAATTGGGCGCCTTGCCGCCGCGCAGAATCACGTGGCAGTCCCTATTGCCCTTGGTCTGGACAATCGCCACCTGCCCGTTTTTATGCACGGACAAGAAGTGGTGCGCACCAGCCGCGGCCTGGATGGCGTCCGTCGCAATCTTGATATTGCCGTCGGTACCGTTCTTGAAACCAATCGGTGCCGACAGGCCTGAGGCCAGTTCACGGTGCACCTGACTCTCGGTAGTACGTGCGCCGATGGCCCCCCAGCTGATTAAATCAGCAATATATTGCGGGCTGATGAGATCCAGATATTCAGTGGCGGCCGGCATGCCCATGTTATTCAGATCCAGTAACAGACTGCGCGCCAGTTCCAGCCCTTTGTTGATCTGAAAACTGTCATCAAGCCCAGGGTCATTAATTAGCCCCTTCCAACCCACGGTGGTGCGCGGCTTTTCG
>JBKJJC010000229.1:0-12406 GCA_046598245.1 Rhodoferax sp. | reverse complement strand
ATCCACCGTGATTTTTGCGGGCGAGGAATACGGCACTGGGTCCTCCCGCGACTGGGCCGCCAAGGGCACCCAGCTTCTGGGGATCAAGGCAGTGGTGGCGCGCAGTTTTGAACGCATTCACCGCAGCAACCTGGTCGGTATGGGCGTGCTGCCGCTGCAGTTCAAGGCTGGCGACAGCTGGAGCAGCCTGGGCCTGAGGGGCGACGAGGTGGTGGACGTCATACCCGATCCGAATTTGACGCCCCAGAGTGAGGCGCAGTTGGTGGTCACCCGGGCCGACGGCTCGCAGATCCGGCGCACGCTGCTGCTGCGCATCGACACGCCAATTGAGGTGGATTACTACCGGGCGGGCGGCATCCTGCCCTATGTGCTGCGGCAGCTGTTGGGCGATTAAGGCTGGCCGGATTGCAAATGCGAAGGCGCTTTGTCAACCTTGCTGTCGACCGCAGGACTGGTCGGCACTCGGTTACCATTCGCCCGCATTTTCAAGGAACCTTTGCATGTCTCTATTCGGCCTTTCTCCCTCTGTTGTTCGCCCTTTTTCGCGTGGCACTATCGCCGTAGCTGCGCTGCTGCTGTGCAGCGTTGCCTTATTGCCCGGCTGTGGCAAGAAGGGGACCGAGTTGGGTGGTGGCAGTTCTGAGGTCACCGGTTCGGCCGGTCCCGCGGGCGCCAAAGGCGAAAACAAATCACTGGTCAAGTGTGATGCGCCAGTGGCCACACTGGCCTTGTCCGAAAACCCCAATGGCTATGTCATGAGCAGCAGTTACAACCTGCCCAGCTCGCCGGTCCCGCTGGTGCGCCTGCTGGCACAGCAAAGCGGATGCTTTCGCATCGTGGACCGTTCCGCCGGGTTGCGCGGCACCATCCAGGAGCAACAGCTCAAAGACAGCGGCGTGCTGCGCAAACAGGGCAATACGGTGGACAAAGGCAAGGGTTATGAGGCGCAATACACGCTGATACCCAACCTGACCTTTAGTGAGCAGGACGCCGGACGCAGCCTGGGTGGCGTGCTGGCCCACATTCCCATCGTGCGCGACCTCGGTGCGGTGATAGGCATTGTGGAGCAGATCAAATTCAAGGAAGCCCAGGTGGCGCTGCTGCTGACCGACAACGAAACAACAGAACAGGTGGCCGCAGCCACAGGCTCGGCGCGCACGACGGACTTGGGCCTGGGCGGCCTGGCCTTTGGCGGAATGGGCGGCGTAGGAGGAGTCGGTTGGAGCAATACCAATGAGGGCAAGGTGATCGCCGCCGCGTTTCTGGATGCCCACAACAAGTTGGTGGTGCAAGCCCGTGAGCTAATGGCCAAGGACCTGCCACCGGCAGTGGCAACCAAGAAGGGGTCTAACAAGAGTTTGTAGGCCAATTGGCTGCTGCTCTCATACTCAGAGGTAACGTGTCTCCAGGTGCTTGCGGAAGTGGCTGGCATTTAGTGGCTCGCCGGTGGCGCGGGTCACCAAGGCATCCGTCGACCAACGGCTGGCCTGGCTCCAGATGTTGGCGTCCAGCCAGTTCATCACCGGTGACAGGTCGCCGCTGGCGATGCGGGCATCCATGTCAGGGTGCTGCTTACGGATAGTGGCAAAGTATTGCGCTGCATACATGGCACCCAGCGTGTAGCTGGGGAAATAGCCAAACATGCCCGACGGCCAATGGATGTCCTGCAGACAGCCATTGTCAAAACTGCCCGCCACATCGACGCCCAGGTATTCCTGCATTTTTGTGGCCCACAGTGCCGGGATGTCTTCGGCTTCGATCTCGCCGGAAATCAGCGCACGCTCAATCTCGAAACGCAAGATGACATGGGCCGGGTAGGTCAGTTCATCGGCATCGACGCGGATAAAGCCCCGCTTGACGCGGGTGATCATGCGGGCGAGGTTGTCGGCTTCGAACGCGGGCTGCTCGCCCAAATGCTTTTTCACCAGCGGAGCAATCAGTTGCAAGAAGGCTGGGCTGCGCGCGAGTTGCATCTCGAACGACAGGCTTTGGCTCTCGTGTATGCCCATGGAGCGTGCGCGGCCCACCGGCAGGTGCAGCGTGTCGCGCGGCAGGCGTTGTTCGTAGCGGGCGTGGCCGGTTTCGTGGATGATGCCCATCAAGCTGGGTGCAAACGTGGCTTCGTTGTAACGCGTGGTGATGCGCACGTCTTGCGGTACACCGCCGCAAAACGGGTGGGTCGAAATGTCCAGCCGCCCGCCCTCAAAATCAAAGCCCAGCAGGCCCATCACTTCCACGCCCAGTGCGCGTTGCTTGTCGATGGGGAAGGGGCCTTCAGCCTGGAGCACGGTTTCCGACGACTGCTTGGCAATCACCTTGCTGATCAGGCCGGGCAGCCAGGTCTTGACTTCACCAAACAACTGGGTGACGGCGTTCTCGGTCATACCCGGCTCAAACTTGTCCATCAAGGCCTCGTAAGGCGTGCTGCCGGTGGCATCGGCCAGAAGCCGGGCTTCCTGGCGGGCCAGCCGGACAACCTCGCGGAAGTTGCCCAAAAAGCCTTGCCAATCATTGGCCCTGCGTTGTGTGCGCCAGGCGTGCTCGCAGCGTGCACCGGCCAGGCTTTGGGCTTCCACCAGGTCTTGCGGCAGGCGGTTGACCAGGGCCCACTCGCGGCGCATCTCGTTCAAACTGGCCTGCTCGGCCTCCGGCAGGTTGGCGTTTTGCGCGGCGTCGAAGTGAGTCTTTAAACCGGGGTCGGTCAGTGTCTGGTGCATCAGCACCTGCAATTCGGCCATGGCAGCGGCCCGGGCCTCGTTGCCCTTGCTGGGCATCATGGCCGCCTGGTCCCAACCGGCGATGGATGCCAGGTGGCTGAAGTTGTGCAGGCGTTTGAATGTGGTGTTGAGTGGGGCTAGTACGTTGCTTGTCATGGTTTTATCTTCTGCTCATTGAAAAACCCGCCAAAGCGAGCATTGCCAGGGCGGGTCTGTGTGGCACTGGATTGAAGCCTATTTTGCAAATCCATGTCTACAAAAAGGCTTCAAGCACAGCCTCAGTTCAGGTCAAAACGCACGCCCTGGGCCAATGGCAGTTCACGGGAGTAGTTGACCGTATTGGTGGCGCGGCGCATATAAGCCTTCCACGCGTCGGAACCTGATTCGCGGCCGCCACCGGTCTGTTTTTCGCCACCAAAGGCGCCACCAATCTCGGCACCCGAGGTTCCAATGTTGACGTTGGAAATACCGCAGTCTGAGCCTGCCGCCGACATGAACTGTTCGGCTTCACGGACATCGGTCGTGAAGATCGACGACGACAGGCCCTGTGGCACGTCGTTGTTCAACGCGATGGCTTCTGCCAGTTCGCTGTACTGCATCACGTACAAGATAGGCACAAAAGTCTCGTGGCGCACCACTTCGGTTTGTGCGGGCATTTGCACCAGGGCCGGGCGCACGTAGAAGGCTTTTGGGAAGCGGTCTTGCAAGGCGCGCTCTCCACCGGCCACTACGCCGCCTTGCGCCTTGGCTTGCTCCAGTGCCGACTGCATGGCATCAAACGCGGCACCGTCGATCAGCGGGCCGACTAATGTGCCTTCTTCCAGCGGCGAACCAATCGTGAAGCTGGCAAATGCGCGGGTCAACTTTGCCACCAAATCGGCGTGCACGGACTTGTGCACGATCAGGCGGCGCGCCGTGGTGCAGCGTTGGCCCGCAGTTCCAGCAGCCGCAAAGGCTACGGCGCGCACGGCCATGTCCAAGTCGGCGGATGGCGCGACGATGATGGCGTTGTTGCCACCCAGCTCAAGCAAGCTGCGGCCAAAACGTGCTGCCACACGGGGGCCAACTGTTTGGCCCATTCGGGTGCTGCCGGTGGCCGATACCAGCGCCACCTTGGGGTCGTCCACCAAGGCTTGGCCTACATCGGCGCGGCCCATCACCAACTGCGACAGATCGGCTGTGCGGTCTGCGCCAAAACGCGCACAAGCGCGGTCAAACACGGTCTGCACACCCAGTGCACACAGTGGTGTTTTTTCCGACGGCTTCCACACCACGGTGTCGCCACAGACCAGGGCCAAAGCGGCGTTCCAAGCCCATACAGCGACAGGGAAATTGAAGGCGGTGATGACACCCACCACACCCAGCGGATGCCAGGTTTCCATCATGCGGTGGCCGGGGCGCTCGGACGCAATGGTCAGGCCGTACAACTGGCGCGACAGGCCTACTGCGAAGTCGCAGATGTCAATCATCTCCTGCACTTCACCAAGACCTTCGGACAAGACCTTGCCTGCCTCCAGCGACACCAGTGTGCCCAAGGCTTGTTTGTGTTCGCGCAACTCTTCGCCCAACAAGCGCACCAGCTCACCGCGCTGCGGTGCAGGCACGGTGCGCCACGTTTGGTGGGCGGCGTGGGCGCGGGCTATGGTGGCGGCCACTTCGGTCAAAGCCGTTTCGTGCACCTGGCCCAAGGCAGCGCCATCAATCGGTGAGCGGGATGGCAACGCGCCGCCGGTATAGGCGCTGGCGGGCACGCCCAGGCGCGTGAGCAGGGTTTGGATGCTGTCGGTAGAGGTAGACATAGGGTCTCCGTGCGATGGGGTGTTCAAGTTGAAAGTGGTTTGCTTAACCAATGGACTCGACTTGGCGCGACTGTTGGTACGCCTTGCCAAAGCGGTTGGCCAGGAAAGCTGGCAACTCTACCTGTTCTTGGCGGATGAAACCGGACTGCGGCAATTTGCCCTCGCGGAACAAATCGACGGCCGCGCAGATACCGGCAGCGGTGGTGATCTGGATGGCGCTCAAGGGTGCTTTTTCGTCGCGGTCGGCAAAAATCTTGCGGGCAAATACCTCTTGCACCAGTTGGCCGTCGCGCTCGCCGCTGACGGTCACAAACACCAGCACCACGTCTTGCATGGTTAGCGGGATGGACTTGCGCAGGATGTCCTTCAGGTTCTCCTGGTCAAACTGCATGCCCAGCTCTTGCAACATCATCTTCATGATGTCGCAGTGGCCGGGGTAACGCACGGTCTTGTAGTCCAGTGTTTGTACCTTGCCCTTGAGGGTCTCGCACAGGGTGCCCAGGCCGCCCGAAGTGTTGAAGGCTTCGTATTCGGTGCCGTCCAGCGAGAAATGCTCCATGCCTTCTAGCGGCAGCACCTCGATGATTTCGCCATTGCGAATGGCCTCGCAGGGGTGGCAGTATTCGTTGATCAGACCGTCCACACTCCAAGTCAGGTTGTATTTGAGCGAGTTGGTGGGGAAGGCTGGCAGCGCACCCACGCGCATTTTTACTTCGTGCAGCTTGCTGAACTTCTTGCTCAGGTGGTGGGCCACGATGCCGATGAAGCCGGGCGCCAGACCGCACTGCGGCATGAAGGCGGTCTTGGCGCCTTCGGCCATGCGCATGATTTCGCGGGTGGCGGCCACGTCTTCGGTCAGGTCAAAGTAGTGGCAACCGGCTTCCAGTGCCTGCTGGGCCGCCATCGTGGCCAGGTGGTAAGGCAGGGCGTTGACGACGGCGTCGTAACCCTTCAGCGCGCCGCGCAAGGCAGCTGCGTCCGATGTGTCGATCTGAGCAATTTCCAGCGGCAGGTGGCGCAATTTTTTCAGCGCGTCTTCACTTCGGTCCACCACCTTGACCTGGTAGTCGCCCGAGCCGGACAACAAAGTGGCAATCGTTCGGCCAATGTGGCCCGCACCCATCAGAACAACACGCATAACAATCTCCTGGTAATTGGTTTAGATGGAACAAGTCTAGGTGCAGGTTCGGACGAATTAAATAGACAATGTGACGTATTGATTGTTAAATCAGACGATTCGTCATACTATTTAGTCAATATGAAGTTTCAACCTGCTGCGAATGCACCCGCCGGACCTGAGCGGGCCAATGCCTTGCGCGACCAACTGGACCGCGACCTGCTGGCCCTGCTGCAGGCCAATGCCCGCGCGTCCACCGCCGACCTGGCCCGCAAATTGGGAACAGCACGCACCACCGTGCTGGCCCGTCTGGCCCGCCTGGAGCGTGAAGGGGTCATCGCTGGCTACACCGTGCGCCTGGGCCAGGACGTGCGCGACATGGGCCTACAAGCCTTTGTCGGCATCACCGTGCAACCCAAGGCGGGCCGGGAGGTAGTGCGCCAAATATCTCGCATGCCCGAGGTGCGCCAACTGTGCGCGGTGAGTGGCGAGTTTGACTACGTGGTGCTGCTGCGTGCCGAATCGGCCCTGCGTATGAACACGCTGTTGGATGAAATGGGCAACTTCGACGGTGTGGTGAAGACCACCACGTCGGTTGCGTTGGAATGGAAGATTGACCGGACCTGACCTGACCCAGCACTGGGGTGCGACGAGTGCCCCATTACAATGGAGTTACCGGGCTAGCAGCTACTGTTGTTGGCCTGTAAACGCTAGGGGTGCTGACCATCGTGAGGTGGCCGGCTGAGATAACACCCTGGAACTTGATCAAGGTAATACTTGCGCAGGGAAGCGTGGTGAACGTGCCCTTGCGCCGCCTTCTGGCGGAGCGCTCGGGCCTATTGCCTATCCCGCGTCCCTGCCATCGAACGAAAAAGGATATGCGATGGCACTCCGTCTGAATCTGAAGCTTTCCCCTGCTGCTGCCGCGCTGGCGGTGTTGTTTGCCACGCCTGTCTGGGCACAACAGGTGCAAAGTCTGCAAGGCGTCAAGGTGACCGGCAAGCCCGCACCCGTGCTGGACATTGTCCACACCGACGTTGGTGGCTTAGGCCTAAAGCTGGTGCAAACGCCGCAAAGTATTTCGGTGCTGGGCGCCGACCTGCTGGCGGCCACAGCATCCAGCAGCCTGTCGCAAGCCATCAAATTGGATGCGTCGCTGTCCGACAGCTACAACACCACTGGCTACATCGAAAGTCTGTCGGTGCGTGGTTTTCAGCTGGATCAGGGCAACAACTATTTGCGCAACGGTTTGCCGGTTTCCAACCACGCGCCCATTGCCTTGGAAAACAAGGAGCGCATCGAAGTGTTGAAGGGCGTGGCCGGGCTGCAAGCCGGGATATCCGCACCGGGTGGCCTCGTCAACTATGTGACCAAAACACCGCAGCCGGGCTACTTCACCACGGGGGCTATTGGCGGTGATGACATGGGCGGCAGCAAGCTGCATCTGGACCACAACACCCATTGGGACGATACCGGCGTGCGTTTCAACTTGGCGACCGAAAACCTGCACACGGTGTTCGACCGCGCCGACGGCAAACGCGAGTTCGCCAGCTTGGTCTTGGCCACCCAAGCGTCCAGCAAAACAAAGCTCACGGTGGACCTGGAATACCACCACAAGAAGCAACCGTCGGTGCCGGGCTTAGGGCTGTTGGATACCAATGGAGACGGTGTCAGCGACACATTGCCGGCCAGTATCTATTCCCGTCTTAACCTGAACAGCCAAAGTTGGTCGCAGCCGTTTGAAGCTACCAGCGCCAATGCACAGATACGGGTTGACCACCAGAACAACGTGTATTGGAAATCCCATTTCGGTGTGAGCATGCAGCGCACCGTTGCGCAAGACCGATTGGCCTTTCCCGATGGTTGCAGCACAGGCCCCGAGTATGTCTACCCCGGCCTGTGTGGCAATGGCGATGTCGATATTTACGATTACCGCAGTGAAAACGAAAACCGGAACACCTGGGCGTGGGACGCCCATATGCAAGGCAAGGTGATGGCGGGTGGTGTGGTACACCAATTGACCATGGGGCTGAGCGGCCGCAATGCACGCACCGACCTGGCGCCCAAGCAGGCCTATAACTATGTGGGCACGACCAATATCAACACGCCGATCGTGCTGCCAGCCGATGGCACAGCCGGCGACCTCAACACCAACAGCCGCGAAAGCGCGATTGACGGCTACGCGTCGTTGAGCAGCGACCTGACTGCCACCGTGCGCAGCTTTTTGGGCGTTCGCATCTCGCGCCTGAACCGCAACAGCGAACGCAGCGACGGCTCACGCGCCATTGCCATCGAGCAAACGGTGTCCACGCCCTGGGCCGGTCTGTCTTGGTCGCCTACGGCCAGCACCCTGTTTTACACAACCTGGGGCCAAGGCGCTGAGTTGGAAGCGGTGCCCAATCGCCCAACGAAGTTTGTCAATGCGGGCGAAGTGTTGCCCGCGCTCAAGAGCGAGCAGACCGAACTGGGCATGAAGTGGCAAGCCCACCCGCGCCTGATGGTGACGGCCGCGGCCTTCAATATCAGCAAGCCCTATGCCGATGATCGGGCCACGGCCAGCGGCGTGCCGCTGCGCATTGCAGGCGGCAAGACCGCACAGCATCGGGGTCTGGAGCTGATGGCCGTGGGGCAGGTGAGCAAGCAACTGTCGGTGCAAGCCAGCTACATGGCGATTGACGCCCAGTACACCGAGGCCATTGACGCCACCCTGGTGGGTCGGCAGGTCACCAATGTGCCCAAGACCAAGGCCTCGCTGTTTACCGACTACAAGATTGCTGCGCTGCCCGGTTTGTCACTTAGCGGCCTGCTGACACATGAGGGGGGTAAGACGGTCACCGCCAACGGCGCGGTCAGCCTGCCAGAGGCCTGGCAACTGGACGGCGGTATTCGCTACCAGAACCGTCTGCGCGGCAAGTCCATGCAGTGGGCACTGAATGTAGAAAACCTGACCGACCGCAGCTACTGGCGCGAAGCCCCCACGCAATACTGGGGTGGTACCTATGTGTTTCCGTCTACACCGCGCACCGTGCGGGCACGGGTCACGGTTGAGTTCTGAGCCACGCCTTATCTGCTTGATCGGTGCGGAATGCACCGGCAAGACGACGCTGGCGCAGGCGCTGGCTCAGCAGATGGATGGTCTGTGGGTGCCCGAGTATTTGCGCCAGTTCACCCAAACGCACGGCCGCACCCCGCAGCGCGCGGAGCAGTTGCACATCTTGCAAGAGCAGGTGCGCGTGGAGACCGAGGCCTTGAGTTTGGCCCGCCAGCAGGGCCGCTGCGTGGTGTTCTGCGACACCGCGCCGTTGCTCACAGCCGTCTACAGTGATTGCGTCTTTGCGGATACATCGCTGTACCCACTGGCCCGCAACCTGCATGCCCGCTATGCCCTCACGCTGTTTTTGCAGCCCGACATACCATGGCACGCCGACGGCCCGCAGCGCGACGGACCCGAAGCCCGCGCCGCCGTGCACCGGGCGATAGCGCGCGCGCTGGTTGCGGACGGTGACGACGACTGGCCGGTTGTGCGGATTGCTGGCACCCCTGCACAGCGGATGGTGCAGGCGTGTGATGCGGTTGCTGGTGCGCTGTCAATTTGATATTGCCGACTGCATAGAATCGGACAATAGTCTGGTTTGGCTTAGAGGTTAAACGCGTAAAGGATTCACCGCATGTCAAGTCCGCAGACAGAGATTCTCGAGCAGTTCATAGAAGATGAAAACCTCCATTACCCAAGGGGAGAGCAAGGACCGTACTTCCCGAGCAATCATCACCGGATTACGCCACTCGTTCAACGGGCTCCAAAGTTACTGCCACGGGATAGACGGGTCGATTTATATTTTCACTTGCTGCGCTTAAATCAATACCCAGCGATCAAGGCAGTAGCCGAATTCGACACCTTGCTCGACGCCTACACTCGCATCAGGCCATTGTTCCGTCGCGGCTACCCATATTGCTCAATGCCAAGGCCGATGGGGCTCTTTCTTTTTGGTATTGACGATCACGGACCACTTGTCGGTGAACCACAGACCACTTGCGAGTCGCTCTTGGTGCATCTAACTTTCTGGAGATATGCGAACTCATTCTGGCATATGCCGGGCATGCTCAAGAAGCAGCAGAAATTCCTGGACCTCAGCGGCGATTCAGCCCTTCTCGATCGCGTAACAAGAACGCTTCTTCGTATCGATCTTGTTAATGACCTTACAACCCCTACCTGTCTTTGGTTTTGGTCCTTCATGTTGCTTGCTGTTCAGGGAAATGACTCCGGCAATGTAGCCGTTGAATGGTTGCTGCAAGCTGAATGCCAACCATCGGAACGATCTTTCTTTTTCGAAAACTTGACGCGTTATCTGCGTGCATCATCTCGAGAGGACCTTCTTTCACAGTTCCAAGATGCGCTGAACACTTGCACAAATGAAGCTTAATCTTGCGTTCAACTTCGCTCCTTTCGCGCGAGTCGCAAATCTACTTCAATGCAATCCAAAACTGATTGGGCTCGGTTGAAAGCCGACGACGCTGTGGCAAATCCAGACCACTCAGAAACCGCCGTAAAGCATATTGTTCGCGGCATTGTGCGTCGAGAGCTTTCGCCCTTGCCATCAAAGGCATCCATATCACTGCGCGTGGATCAGGATGTGCTGGAGTGGTTCAAAGCGCAAGGTGCCGGCTATCAAACTCGGATCAATTCCGTGCTGCGGGCGTTTCGTGATGCATCGGTTTAACCTGTTGGGCCACTCATACATACAGCATCAGAATGCCGCTTCGTGGCAGTTGCTGCGTGCTGGTGGTCTCCAACACGTTAGGTGCCACGGGGTGGCTCTTGCGGATGATTGAATTTCCCTCTGTCGTTGCCGGAGTATCCCTGCTGATCGCCTGCGTTGTGATTTGGCAAACTTGGTCAATCCATCGCGGTGTAACGCTTCTCATGACGTCAGCCGCAATTCTTGGGCCGTTGGTGATGCTATCGCTGTACCTTGTCTACGAGTACAGTTCCTGGCAGTGGGCCTTGTTTCCTTATGGTTCTCTCGCACCTCACGCATTTGCCGCTTTGATATTTGTTGTCGCCATGGGCTTTGTTTTGACTCACTCCGGTGCTCCTGTTTGGGCAAAGATTGTTGTTGGCACATGCGCCTCGATTGGCTGGTTGGCCCTTGGATTTCTCACAAGCCTGCTCACCGCGTGCGCAATGGGTGACTGCCTTTAATAATCCACGCTTGCAGCACCCGTTTGCGCAAGGCGGCACCTAACCCTACAGTGGAGGGGACTCCGCTCGATAATGCCGCGCGGCACCCCTTCACTTCCACGTTTGGCCCCTAACCTTGAATCAATCCTCGGCCTGCTGCGGTAGACTGCCCAGATTGCTTCCCCCACCTTTTGCAGGACCCCATCACCATGACCGAACTCGTCACCTATAGCCTGGAAGACGGCATTGCCACCCTCACCTTGAACAACGGCAAGGTCAACGCCTTTTCACACGAACTCATAGCCGCATTCAACAGCGGGTTGGACCAAGCCGAGGCGGCGGGTGCCATCGTCATCGTTACCGGGCAGCCGGGTATTTTGAGTGGCGGCTACGACCTCAAGGTGATGACCGCTGGGCCGCAAGCCGCGATTGACCTGGTGGCTGCCGGTTCCACCTTGGCGCGGCGCATGTTGGCGCATCCCCATCCCATCATCGTCGCTTGCCCCGGCCATGCGGTCGCCAAGGGTGCCTTTGTGCTGCTGTCAGCTGACTACCGCATTGGCGTAGAAGGCCCGTTCAGCATTGGCCTCAACGAGGTCAAGATCGGCATGACCATGCACCATGTGGGTATTGCGATTGCACGCGACCGCCTGACCAAACCGGCCTTTCAGCGCTCCGTCATCAATGCCGAGATGTTTACGCCCCAGGGCGCAATGGCCGCCGGCTTCCTGGACCAGGTGGTGGCACCCGAGCAATTACTCAGCGCCGCCGTGGAAGTGGCGCAGCAGATGAAGAAGCTCAACATGACGGCCCACAAAAACACCAAACGCAAGGTGCGTAAGGACTTGCTGGATGCACTGGACGCCGCCATTGAACTGGACAAGACCATCAGTCTGATGTAGTGATTGATGGCAAAAAGTGCCTCTAGCCCCCGTGAATATTGGCTGTATTGCTATTATTTTTATAGTAGTTTCTAAAACACACTGCGCGCTAGGGCAGTGTCTTACTGCGTCACGCGGCTTGCGTTAAGTCAAGCCACAGCCGCAGGGAGCGGCCTAGAATGGTTGGATCACCACGCCCCGGGTTCAACGCATGTCTTCCTCCCTGATCCGCCGCCTCTTGCTTGCCCTGTTGCTGATCGGCCTGGTGGGTGGTGGCGTCTGGTGGGCGAAACGGCCCAAGCCGATTGCGGTGCTGCTGACCACCATTGACCAGGGCCGGGTCGAATCCAGCATTGCCAACACCCGCGCCGGCACGGTAGAGGCCTGCATGCGCACCAAACTCTCCGCCACCATGGGCGGGCGCATTGAGGTGCTGGCGGTCAAAGAGGGCGACAAGGTCAAAAAAGGCCAGTTGCTGATGAAGCTGTGGAACGACGACCAGCAGGCCCAAAGCAGCCTAGCCATGGCCCAGGTCGAAACGGCGCGCAAGCGGGTAACGGAGGTCTGCACGGTAGCCGCCAATGCCGAGCGCGAAGCCGAACGCCAGGCATCGTTGTTCAAGCAGGGTTTTGTGTCCGGCTCGCGCGAAGAGCAGGCCCGTGCAGAGGCGCAGGCACGCCGCGCCGGTTGCGACGCGTCCAAGGCCGACGTGG
>JBKJJC010000129.1:0-9946 GCA_046598245.1 Rhodoferax sp. | reverse complement strand
GTTGGGCCACGCCAAAGCGGTGCTGCTCGTCAATGATGGCCAGGGCCAGGTTCTTGAACTGCACCTTCTCTTGGATGACCGCATGGGTGCCGACCACCAGCGCCGCTTCGCCACTTTCGATCATCGCCAAGGCTTCGCGGCGCTCCTTGGCTTTTTGGTTGCCCGTGAGCCAGGCGGTGGTCACCCCCAGCGGCTCCAGCCAGCTAAGCAACTTGCGAAAGTGCTGCTCGGCCAGAATCTCGGTCGGTGCCATCAGCGCACACTGCCAGCCAGCGTCGATACAAATACAGGCGGCCAGTGCAGCTACTACTGTCTTGCCAGAGCCCACATCGCCCTGCAGCAGGCGGTGCATGGGCACTTGACGCGCCAGGTCAATGGCAATCTCGGCGCAGACCCGTTGCTGCGCGGTGGTGAGCTGGAACGGCAGTGTGGCCACCAGTTCGGTGTACAGCGGCATCAGCACCGGCTGCTCAGGTTCACCGGGCGGGCTGAACACCTCTGGTGCCACCATGGCCAGCGACGGTGCACGCAAGCGGGCGCGTTCGCGGCGCGACTGCAGCTGCGAGATCTGCTGGGCCAACAACTCTTCGGCCTTGAGCCGTTGCCAGGCGGGGTGGCTGTGGTCCTGCAAGGTATCCAGCGACACGTCTGGCGCTGGGTGGTGCAAAAATGATAGCGCCTCACGCAGTGTCCACAGGGGCTGGGGGTTGATTTGGCTTAAATCACCTGGGGGGAAGGTGTCGGACAGCTCGGCCCGCGCCAACCCCGCCAGCACCTCCTTGCGCAGCACCGGCTGCGACAAACCCGCCACCGTGGGGTAGATGGGCGTCAGCGCTGTGGCCAGCGCCCCGCCCGCGCTGCGAAAGGCCGGGTGCAGCATGGTGTAGCCTAAAAAACCGCCCTTGACCTCGCCCCGCGCCCGAATATGGTTGCCGACCGCCAGTGCCTTTTGCTGCGACGGGTAGAAGCTGAAGAAGCGCAGCGTACAGGTGTCGGTGCCGTCGTCCAGCGTGACCACCAGTTGGCGGCGGGGGCGGAAGGTGACCTCGCAATCCGTCACCCGGCCTTCGATCTGGATGCTGTCACCCTCGCGCGCATCGCGCAGCAAGGTGATGCGGGTTTCGTCCTCATACCGCAGTGGCAAGTGCAGGGCCAGGTCGATGTCGCGCTTCAGGCCCAGCTTCTCCAGCGCCTTCTGGGTGGCGGTTTTGGGGGTGGCCGCGCTGGCTTTGCTTTCGGGTTTGGTTGGGGCTAAAGTGGCGGTGCTGTGCGGCATGGGACAATTCTGCCCGTTCTTTCAACCTTGCTGCAACCTTGGTACGGGTTTGTTCAACCCTCAAGCACTTATGACTCCATCTGCTCCCGACCACACCGTGGTCAACACCGTCACCACCACCCACACGTTGAGCGACTTCGATTTCGAATTACCCGACGCGCTGATCGCCCAACATCCTGCATCCACCCGTACGGGTTCGCGCCTGCTGGATGGCACCGCCAACCCCTCGGTGGACCGTATCTTCAAGGATTTGCCCAGCTTGCTTCGCGCGGGGGACTTGCTGGTCTTCAACGACACCAAGGTCGTCAAGGCGCGGCTGTTCGGTGAAAAGGCTACCGGCGGCAAAGTCGAACTGCTGGTGGAGCGCGTGTTGGGCGGCAACCAGGTGGCAGCCCACATGCGGGTCAGCAAGAAGCCCGAAGTCGGTGCCACACTGAAGCTGGTGTGCGCACCCGGCCACGCCGATGGCCTCAGCGCCACGATGCTGGGCCGCTGGCCCGATGCCGATGGGCCGCTGTTCCGTTTTGTACTGAGCAACGACGCGGGTGACGACCCTTACACATTGATGGAGCGCCACGGCCATGTGCCGCTGCCCCCCTACATCACCCACACGGATTCGGCAGAAGACGCCCAGCGTTACCAGACCGTGTTTGCCAAGAACCCTGGCGCTGTGGCCGCACCCACCGCCGCGCTGCACTTTGACCAGCCTCTGTTGGACCAACTGGCCGCCATGGGTGTGCACCAGGCCCATGTGACGCTGCACGTGGGTGCCGGCACCTTCCAGCCGGTCAAGACCGAGAACCTGTCCGAACACCAGATGCACAGCGAGTGGTACGACGTGCCAGTCGCCACCCAGCAGGCCATTGCCGACTGCCGCGCGCGGGGTGGCCGCATTGTGGCCGTGGGCACAACCACCGTGCGCACCCTGGAATCGTGGGCGCACAGCGGTGTGGCCCGTGGCGACACCCGTATCTTCATCACGCCGGGTTTTGACTTCAAGCTGATCGACCTGCTGGTGACCAACTTCCACCTGCCCAAGTCTTCGCTGATGATGCTGGTCAGTGCTTTTGCAGGGTATGAGCCGATCATGGCGCTGTACCAAACGGCGATTGCGCGCGAGTACCGGTTCTTTAGCTACGGCGATGCAATGCTACTCGCGCGCTTGTCCTAAGTCCCTTCAGAGGGGTGGCTTAGGGCAATACTGCACGCCAGCCAGCCCTTGGTAGTCCACATCCTGCGTCCAGAATGCAGCACCAAACTCTTGCGCCATGCTGTACATCGCTGCATCTGCCATAGCCAGCTTGTGCTGCGCCGCCACGTGCGACGCGGCGATGGCTCGCCGGTCTGTGAAATCCAGCACCTTGCCCAGGCGCATGACTTCCAGGGCCCGCGTGACAAGGTCTTGCGGCAGGGCACGGCTTAACACCTTGTGTACCTCGAACAGGGCGATGGTGGGGACCAGCAGGTGGTGGCGGTCTTCGATTACCGGTTTGAACAGCGGTCCATTGGCACCGGCCTTGAAAAACTCAATCCAGCCAGACGAATCGACTACGTTCATTCGAACTCCCGATCCGGCTCTTTTTCCGGCTCGATGTCACCCAGGTCGTAGCCTTTGAGCATGCCGTAATACGCACTCATCGGCAGTTCAGGCTTGATCACCAACTCTTGCCCTCGCAACTCAAAGTGAATGTGCGAACCGGCCTTAATACCCAGCTTCGCGCGCATGGCAGCGGGCAATGTAACCTGCCCCTTGCTAGAAACAACAGCTTCGACGGTATGCATTTTTCTAATCCTTTACTTACTAAAAAGTAAAGCAAAGTATAAGACCAAGCAATTGATAAGTAAAATACAAGCATGCTGAAATTTGACCTCCTCAAAACCGACCCCGCCACGCCTGACGGCGCCCACGCAGGCTCCCACGCCCGCCGCGGCACGCTGACGCTGAACCACGGCGTGGTGCAAACCCCCATCTTCATGCCGGTTGGCACCTATGGCACGGTCAAGGGCGTGATGCCGCGCAGCCTGGAAGAAATGGGCGCGCAAATCATTCTGGGCAACACCTTCCACCTGTGGATGCGCCCGGGCCAGGACGTGATGGCCAGCTTTGGCGGCCTGCATGCGTTTGAGAAGTGGAGCAAGCCAATCCTCACCGACTCGGGCGGCTTCCAGGTCTGGAGCCTGGGCGAGATGCGCAAGATCAGCGAGGAAGGCGTCAAGTTCGCCAGTCCCGTCAACGGCGACAAGCTGTTCCTTACGCCCGAGATCAGCATGCAGATCCAGACCGTGCTGAACAGCGACATCGTGATGCAGTTCGATGAATGCACACCGTACGACACCAAAGGCCACATCACCACCGAGCGCGAGGCCCGCACATCGATGGAGTTGAGCCTGCGCTGGGCCAAGCGCTGCCAGGCCGAATTCACCAAGCTGGAAAACCCCAATGCGCTGTTCGGTATCGTGCAGGGTGGCATGTTTGAAAACCTGCGCCAGGAATCGTTGGACCAGTTGGTGGACATGGACTTCCCCGGTTACGCAGTAGGTGGCGTCAGCGTCGGCGAACCCAAGGACGAGATGCTGCGCATCATGGCGCACACCCCACACAAGCTGCCAGACAACAAACCCCGTTACTTGATGGGCGTGGGCACGCCCGAAGACCTGGTACAGGGCGTGGCAGAAGGTGTGGACATGTTCGACTGCGTGATGCCCACCCGCAATGCACGCAACGGCACCATCTTCACCCGTTATGGCGACCTGAAGCTGCGCAACGCCCGCCACAAGATGGACCCGCAACCGCTGGACCCGAGCTGCACCTGCCATGCCTGCGCGGGTACGCCCGGCGTGTCCTGGGACCAGGGCGGGCGCGAGGGCTTTAGCCGTGCCTACCTGCACCACCTGGACCGCTGCGGCGAGATGCTAGGCCCCATGCTGGCGACCATCCACAACCTGCACTACTACCTGAACCTGATGCGTGAGGTACGCGAGGCATTGGATGCGGGTGCGTTTGGCGCGTTCCGGGTGCAGTTCAAGGCACAGCGGGCGCGCGGGATTTAGCATATGCTATCTAATTAATAGCAATAAACCTATATTTAACGGGGGCTAGTGGCCAATTTAGCTTTGAACACCTCCGTAGAACGCCCGGAGAGTTACAGGCTATTCGTGGGAAGACGTTGTGAACACCGTCAGCACGCCGGTATAGCCATACAAGTGGTGGTGGGCAATTTCACCGGCGGCAAAAAAGCCAACCAGGGGTACATCTCCCAAGGCGCGACGCACCAACTGCAGCTCTGCACTGGGACCACCAAAATGGGCTCCCCCACGGCCTGTGCAACTGACATACACCGCACCCGCAATGCGCCGCGCAGGATGCGGCGCCGACTCTAACGCCGATGCCTGCAGTGCGTGTGCAGTTGCCAGCGCCTGCTCTTGGGGTTCTAATTCTTCGCGGATCTCGGCGCAAATACGGGTCAGGTCGGCGCGGGCCGCCTGCACATTGCGGCGGCAAAACACCATTTGGGCACCGGCTTCCACACGATCAGCCAGGGCGACTCCCCGGCGGGCGGGGTCTAAGCCAATGATGTGGCGCACCAACACGTCTTCGCCAAAATTACCGGTCTGGCGCACCGCCGACGGGGCTACCCCCTTAGCAGCATCGGCGAGCTGCGGATCCTCTGGGGCAGGCACCAGCCCAATTAGCGTGGCCCGCACAACATCCAGCGCCTCCTGCGGCTGGGCCAGTGAAATGTGCAGGTCGTGCATCATCACATCCAGCGCGGGTTCATCGTCCAGCGCTAGCACCAAGTTGTTGTCCGCTGCGGTCACCCGGCGCGCTTTGGACACCGGCATGCAGCCTTGTGTCACACGCGACACCAGGGCCACGTCGGGCCCAAAAGCCACACCGCTCAGCCCCCCGCTGAACACGCCACTGGCACCGCCATGCCCGCCGATATTGCCGTTACCACCCACCGCAAACTGAACCGATTGCCTGCGGCTGCTGGCCAGCCCGCCAAACACGTAATTGGAGTCGGTGCGGGCCGCCATCTCCGCAATCAGTTCGCCCACATCGGCAGTCTCGGGGTCGGCATGGACCAAGGCGGTATGCGCCTCAAAGCCCAAGCCCAGCGGCGCCACGCCAGAGAACACGCGGTACTGATCGCCCGGCAGTTCTAGCAGCATCACGGCCATGGCGGGCTCATCCCAATATTCCACGTTGTTGGACACGATGCCCACGCCCACCGTGCCCGACCAGTCGGTCACCAGCGGCAGCTCAGCCGCCAAGTGGTCCAGTATGTCCTGGGCCACCCCGGCGTAATGGTCGGTGATGTAGAGCAGCGCCAGCGTGGGCGCACTGGCGTAGCCGTGCAGCGCCATTTGTGCCCGCAACTGGGCCAGCACCAGCGCGGCAGCCATGGGCCACTGCGGATGGGTGGCGTGTGCGTAAGGAAAAAGCTTCATATCCGTACCCCTTGCGGACGGACCCTACCAGGCCGGGTGCTATTTGCCGCGAGACGCAGTTTTGCGTGTCGCCGTTTTACCCGTGGCGCGTTTGACGGCCCCACTGGCGGCCTTTTTGCCCGCTGCCTTAGCGGACTTGATGGCCTCTTTAGCCATGCCGGTGGCCATGTTTTTGGTGACATCCACCGCGGTTTTGTTAGCGGCCTCCTTAAAGGCACCCGCGGCAATCTGCTGGAATTGCTGGGTCAACGAACCCCACAGGTGCAAAGGATCGACCAGCGACCCCACACCCGCCGAGGCTTTGCCAGCCTTGGACGCCCCACTGCTATTGCCAGTTGCCACGTCGGAAATGGTCCTGACGGTGGAAGCCGCGCGCTCGCTGACCCGTTGCACGCCGGATTGCACCGACTCGGCCGCCTTGAGCTTCAGCGCATTGGCCACGTCGCCAATATTGAAATTCATGCCCTTGAGCGTGGCCAGCGTCATCTTTTGAACCTCCAGCGCCTGGATGGTGGCACCCAGCGCGCGCGAGTTTTGCTCTAGCCAGAAGTGCACGGCCTTGAGCTCTTCGATGCGTTTTTCCAACTCTTCCACATTCAGCGTGGGGGCCACCCAGTTGCCGAGGTTGGGCATTTGCGGGATGTTGTTGGACGCGCCCTTGGCCAGATTTTGTAAAAAATCAAAGCCGGGTACGAATTTGCCAAAACCGGTTGCGTCTGCGTCACTCATATGCACTCCCTGGGAGATTGTCAACTTTGAACTGGTAACAGCTTACTCCAATGCGAACCGCCCCGATAGTGCGCACCGCACCGACGGGAATCGAGGCTAGACTGTTGGACGCCCGCATGCCCCACTGAAGGATACGCCGCCATGATGCAGTACACATTCCTGTCCGCCACCATTTTGCTGGTGCTCATCACCGATCCGATTGGAAATATCCCCATTTTTGCCAACGCGCTCAAACATGTGGCACCTGAGCGGCGCGCGCGCGTCATCTTGCGCGAGATTTTGATCGCCTTTGTGTTGCTGCTGACCTTTATGTTCGTCGGCGAGAGCTTTTTGAGGGTGATGAACCTGAGCGAACTGTCGTTACAGATAGGCGGCGGCGTCATTTTGTTTCTGATTGCGCTGCGCATGGTGTTTCCGCCGCCCGCAGGCGTTGTGGACGAGGAGCAGATGGTGGAGCCCTTGATCGTGCCCCTGGCCGTGCCCGCCATTGCCGGCCCCTCGGCCCTGGCCACCGTGCTGCTGCTGGTGTCGCAACAGCCCGAACGCCGCCTGGAGTGGATAGGCGCGCTGTGCGTAACCATGGTAGTCAGCGCCATCGTGCTGGTGTCGGCTGAACGCATACAGCGTGTTATCGGCACACGGTTGGTGGTGGCGGTGGAGCGTCTGATGGGCTTGGTGCTGGTGTCCGTGGCCATTGAGATGATGCTGCGGGGCTTTAAAACATTTGCGCAGCAGCTGGCCAAGGGTTAGTCGGGTTTGCCAAGATTTTTGCCAAGGTCTGCGCTTTTTATAGTTCCGGGCATCAAAACACCGACAGCCCGGTCTTGCTAACAAACAGTTCCAGCGCCATACGGCCCAGGTGGGAATTGCCGGTATGGTCCAGCGCCGGCGACCACACACACAGGCTTAATGTGTCGGGCACCACGGCCATGATGCCGCCACCCACACCGCTCTTGCAGGGCAGGCCGATGCGAAACGCAAACTCACCCGCTGCGTCATAGGTGCCGCAGGTCAGCATCAGCGCATTGATCCGCCGGACCTGGGCCTCGTTGACCACCTGCGGGCCGCCATACGGGTGCGCGCCATCACGGCACAAATAGCCGGCCGCACGCGCCACCTGCAGGCAGTTCATGTGGATGGCGCACTGGTTGAAATACACGTCGAGCACGCGGTCCACCGGGTTGTCCAAGGTGCCAAAGCCCTTCATGAAATTGGCCAGCGCCGCGTTGCGGTAGCCGGTGTCGGCCTCTGACTGCGCTACCTCAGCGTCTATAGCCACCGCCTCGCCGCACAGGCTGGACAGCAGCGCGGTAATGTCGCGCTTGGCATCGCCCAATGTCAGCAGTCGGTCGGCAATGGCGATGGCGCCTGCATTGATGAAGGGGTTGCGCGGAATACCGCGCTCGGTCTCCAGCTGCACCAGGGAGTTGAAGGGACTGCCGGACGGCTCACGCCCCATGCGCTCCCATAACGTGTCACCCAAGCTGCGCATGGTCAGTGTCAGCGAAAACACCTTGGACATGCTCTGGATGGAGAACGGCGTGGCACTGTCACCGGCTGCGGCTTCCTGGCCTTCACAGGTGCGCAGCGCCATGCCGAATTGGAGAGGTGACACCCGCGCCAGCGCCGGAATGTAGCTAGCCACCTGGCCACCTGTGCCCAAAAGGGGCTTAATCTGCGCGGTAATGTCGTCCAGTACGGCTTGGAAATCCATGGCAACCCTTTTTGTGTTGCACGGATTGTCGCCGCCCGGTGGCTAGTTCACGGTCTGTAGCCTGCTCTGCGTTGCGTCCGCAAACATGCAGGCCCGCTCATACCGCTGCACCTCATCAAACGGGTATTTGATAGCCCCGTCAATCTTGATGTAGCGCGGGCCGGTGCCGACAGCGGTGGCCAGACTGATGGCCGATTCTGACCGCCCCCAGCGCTTGGCCAATTCGCCTTGTGACAGCAGTTGGTTTACTGTGGCATCCATACAGAATTCTCCCGGTTTTCGTGTGTTGCCCCATTGTTGTACCGGCGTGCCCCGGCGAAAGTGCAGATGTGTGGGCCTTTACCGGTGTACTTTCTCCAGCGCCACCACTTCTTGCTCGATAGCGCCAAAAATGCTCAGCCCATCCGGGCCCTTCATCTCGATGCGAATCGTGTCGCCAAATTGCATGAATTCGGTGCTGGGCTGGCCGTTTTGGATGGTTTCCATGGCGCGCTTCTCGGCGATGCAGCTGTATCCATTGGGCCATTCCGTGCTGGCCTTGTCACCCGAACCCTTGGTGATGCCCTTGTTGCTGACTGTGCCCGAGCCGATAATGGAGCCGGCGCGCACATTGCGGGTCTTGCACAGGTGGGCAATCAACTGGCCAAAGTGGAACGTCATGTCGGGGCCGGCATCGCACAGGCCGACCTTGCGACCATTCCAGGTGCAGGCCAGTGGCAGGTGCACACGACCCTTAGCCCAGGACTCACCCAGCTCGTCGGGCGTCACCGCCACGGGGCTGAAGGCGGTGGCCGGCTTGCTTTGCACAAAGCCAAAACCCTTGGCCAGCTCGCCAGGAATCAGGTTGCGCAGGCTCACGTCGTTGACCAGCATGACCATGCGGATGCCGTCCAGCGCGCGGTCGGCGGCGCAGCCCATGGGCAGGTCGCTGGTGATGACGGCCACTTCTGCCTCGAAGTCGATGCCAAATGCGTCACTGGCACCCACGATGGGGTCGCAGGGGCCCAGAAAATCGTCACTGCCGCCCTGGTACATCAGCGGATCGGTGTAAAAACTCTCGGGTACCTCGGCGCCGCGTGCCTTGCGCACCAGCTCCACATGGTTAAGGTAGGCCGAGCCGTCGACCCACTGGTAGGCGCGCGGCAACGGCGCCATGCACTGCGTGGGGTCAAAAGGGAAGGCGTGGCGGGCGCGGCCGTTGTTGAGGTTGTCGTACAGGTCTTGCAGCTGGGGGGACAGGTAGTTCCAGTCATCCAGCACCTGCTGCAGGCGGTTGGCGATATGGGAGGCGTACAGCGCCTGGCTGAGGTCACGCGAGACGACGACCAGCTGGCCGTCGCGCGAGCCATCTTTGTAAGTTGCGAGTTTCATAGGGGAATTGTCGCTCTGAATTAAACTGGCCTACTCCCGCTCACTGCCAGCTTATTGCCAGCTTCATACCCCACCCCTTGCGTTTGCATGCCCCACGCCATGACCCACCCGCTTTCTGCCGCCACCAACGTTCGCCCCTCGGGTCGACTGGTCCTGCTGACAGCATTGGTGCTGCTGGCACACTGGGCCGTGCTGCGCGCCGCCCCGCTATCGCTGGCAGCCCACGCCAGCGCCGACCCGGGCACCAGCTGGGCCTTTTCCACCCGCACCATTGCGCCAGCTCCTTTGCCAGATGTATCCGCCAAACCCGCCGATCCGCCCGCGCCGCCAGTGGCACGCAAATCACAGCGTGCGCCTGACCGTGGACTTACCGACCGACAGCAGCAGCAGCAGCAGCAGCAGCA
>JBKJJC010000036.1:0-2561 GCA_046598245.1 Rhodoferax sp. | reverse complement strand
GCAGACGCAGCAACACTTCACCACCTTCCAACATGGCCCGGCAAGCCATCGCCTGCAGCCCGTAAAAGTCTGTCAACCCTGCGGCGTCGGCCTCCACCGTCCAATTGCGCCAAAGTGTCTGGACCGCCTCGCGCTGCTTGGAGTCGGCCAGCATGGACTGCGGCTTGATGCCGGTCCCGACGGCGTTGGCCACATAGGACTCCAGCGCCGCATTGGCCCAGGCATTGCGGCGCACCAAGTCGCGGCTCTTGGCGCGCAACTCGGTCTGGTTGAACAGCATGGCCGCCACGGCCCCAGGGTTGCCCACGGACCAGGACAGCGCGCGCCTGCCGCTGCCAATGCCGTCATAGGTCGGCGTCGATGCAAAAAGACGCCTGCGAATTGAATTGAGCCAGCCCATCAGGTGCCCTTTGATGCGTTGATTCGGATCTGGCGTGGGGCGCGTGGCCACAAGCCGGTCTCCGTGGACTGCAAGAACAATCCCTTTTGCACCTCGCGCAGGGCCAGGCGCAGCTCGTCAACCGAGCGGTATTCCACGGTTTTGTCCGCAAAGGTGACCCTACGTTCGCCCTTGGCCAGTGCTGACTGCAGTGCGTTGACTTGGTCTTCGGTGTATGCCATTCGTTTTGCCTCCTTAGCGCCAGACCGTCAAATTGATCTCGGTTGTGTCGGATAGCGTGCCTGCCTGGGACGCACAAATCACATCGATATAGGTCGCTGTTTTGTGGTCAGCGCTAATCCGCGCCGAGGCGAACTTGAGCGTAGATGCATTGCCCTCATTGCGGGCAAACGCCTGCCAGCAATAATTGGCATCTACCATTGCGTTGGTCAACGTCACGCGGTAAACACCCTTGGACCTACGAGTGACGCTATGGACATTGAAAGCCTGACGCACGACCATTTGCTTGCCGACATAGCCAAAACACACCCAGGCCTTGGCGACCCCTGGGTGATCAGCGGTGATGCGTGAGCGGATCTCAATAGCCACTGCAGTGGCAAGATCGGCAATGCGGATGGCCATGCTCATGATCAGGCGACCAACGCAGCTTCAAAAATGGCCACAAAATCGGTTTGTGAATCACCAATATCGTCAAGCGCCACAGCACCGATGTTTTGGCGTGCCTGCAACTGCTCGGGTGCCGTGAGGGCCTGAACCGCATCGAAGCGCACGCGCTTGTCGATGGCCACCAAGAGGGCCGTGATGCCTGACTGATCATCCAAGATGGCGGTTTGAAGCTCTTTAAGAGTGTCAAACGCAGCATCGGCACCACCGAGCAAGTCAGCCTTGAGGGCATCGAGCAGCGAGGTGATCTTGGACGCAGAGTACGTGGTTCCGGTGGCTGCCGCATTGGAATCGTCAATGACGGTAGCACCGGACATCGCCGCAATCTGACTACGCAACTCATTGATGCTGGAAACCAGATTGGTTTTAGCCAAGGTCGAAAGATTGGCTAGCGTGCCGATCTCGCCATGGATGGTCTTGAACTCTGCGGCTAACCGCAGGACCAGGGATTCAACGCGAACTTGCAAACTCATAGGGATGGTCTCACTTTTGTAAACGAAAAATGAGCACTCAAGGTGCTCGACAAAAAAACTCAATCTGCAGCTACCGTCGCAGCCAACTACTTTGAATCACCCGCCGCACGGATGTCTTTGGCGGCGTTACTTCACCGGGCAAAGTGACCGAAAATGCTGACCTTTCAGGCGCATATGACGCGTCTGGCGCATCTCGTGCAACCGGGCTGGGCTGCAACTGCACTCTTGTGACCCGCAAGCCATCCGGATCTGAAAGAAGTTGCCGCTCCAATTCCAGCCAATGGCGCTCCTCAAACCGGTCCAGTCCGCTGGCTGCCCCCGCCGCTCGGGCGTACACGTAGCAGTCCAGCGCCTCATTCCTCTCGCGCATTTTTTGCCACTCGCGCTGGGCAAAGCCGTTGCGGTCCCGACGCGTGATCAACTGCTCTGCGCAGAGTTGCTGCAAAAATTCGCTGTCGACCTTGGGCAAATGCACAAACCCGCTCGGGTACAAAGGTGTTGTGCCGTCGCTTTGGACGTCGGAGCCCTTGCGCAGGTTGTTGTACAGCTCCAGCTTGGCAATGGAGCCCACCACCGAGAACACCTTGACACCACGGCGCAGGCGTTTGCCATTGACCGTGGCATCCACTGCTGTCGGGGTTCCCACCAGCGCAGCACCCCGGGCCACACCCTTGATGGCCATGAGCCTGGGGTCGTGGCAGGAGCGCACAAAGGCATAGGTCTCTTGCGTGGCGTAACCCGTGTCCAGGGCAAGGCGCGCAAGAGGCACCAATGCACCAGACGCATGACTCCAGGACTCACCCAGCAGTCTGGCTAGCGCAGCCCAAACTTCCGCGCGTGCTGTGTCGCCCATGAGCACCCTGTGCTCAACAAGCCAGGCCTCCTTGCCCCGACCAAACGCCCAGATGGACACCTCGATGCGGTCCTTTTGCACGTCGGCACCGCCCACAAGCAGCATGCCGCCCATGGGAATCGTGCCAACCGCGTAATCTTCCCGACGCTCAAGGAGGCGCTGCCAGTCCGGC
>JBKJJC010000167.1:0-8722 GCA_046598245.1 Rhodoferax sp. | reverse complement strand
CCGCAACCGGATGCTTCAAAGGAACGCCGCAGTCGAACAGCGCCATGGTGCCGCCGCACACCGAGGCCATCGACGACGAGCCGTTCGACTCGGTGATCTCCGACACCACGCGGATGGTGTAGGGGAACTCGTCCTTGGCCGGCAGCACGGCGACCAGTGCGCGCTTGGCCAGACGGCCGTGGCCGATTTCGCGGCGCTTGGGCGTGCCCACGCGACCCGTTTCGCCGGTGGCGAACGGAGGCATGTTGTAGTGCAGCATGAATCGGTCTTCGTAGTCGCCGCTCAGGGCGTCAATACGTTGGGCATCGCGCTCGGTGCCCAATGTTGTCACGACCAACGCCTGTGTTTCACCACGGGTGAACAGAGCCGAGCCGTGGGTACGGGGCAACACGCCATTGCGAATTTCGATGGCGCGCACGGTGCGGGTGTCGCGACCGTCGATACGGGGCTCGCCGGCCAGAATCTGGCCGCGAACGATCTTGGCTTCGATTTCGAACAACAGACCTTCGATGGCCACGCTGTCAAACGCAGCGCCGTCAGCCTTCAGTGCGGCCATGACTTCGGAATAAGCGGTGCGGCAAGCCTGTGTACGGGCTTGCTTGTTGCGGATCTGGTACGCAGCTTCCAGCTTGGCTTTGGCCAGGCCGTCGATCTTAGAGATCAGCGCAGCATCTTTGGCGGGTGCCTTCCAATCCCACACGGGCTTGCCGGCTTCGCGCACCAACTCGTGGATGGCGTTGATGGCAATAGCGCCTTGTGCGTGGCCGTAAACGATGCCACCCAACATGATTTCTTCGGACAGCTGTTGTGCTTCGGACTCGACCATCAACACAGCGGCTTCAGTACCGGCAACAACCAGATCCATGATGGACTCTTTGCGCTGGGTCTGACCGGGGTTCAACACGTATTCGCCATTGACGTAACCCACGCGGGCTGCGCCGATGGGGCCGTTGAACGGCACGCCGCTGATGGACAACGCTGCGCTGACAGCAATCAGGGCTGCGATGTCAGCATCCACTTCAGGATTCAACGAGACAGTGTGAATGACCACGTGCACTTCGTTGAAGAAACCTTCGGGGAACAGCGGGCGGATCGGGCGGTCGATCAGTCGGCTGGTCAGCGTCTCGAACTCGCTAGGGCGGCCTTCACGCTTGAAGAAGCTGCCGGGGATCTTGCCTGCGGCATAGCTCTTTTCGAGGTAGTCCACGGTCAAGGGGAAAAAATCTTGGCCGGCTTTGCCTTCGGTCTTGGCAACCACGGTGGCCAAAACAACCGTGCCGTCCATGTCCAGCAGCACGGCGCCGGTAGATTGGCGCGCGACTTCGCCAGTTTCCATGGTCACGGTGTGCTGACCCCACTGGAAGGTCTTGGTGACTTTGTTGAAAATGCTCATTGTTTTATCTCCTGATAGTGCGGGAACCCGCTGGCAGGTAAAGGCCACCTGCCAAGCCCGGAGGCAACAACGCAGAACACGATGCCATTCCAGAGAAACTCAAATTGCAGCCCCAAAAGAACTACAAATTTCTGTGGAATGACACAGCTTCGCCCTGTTTTTGCCGTCTCCGAAGTAAAAAACGCCTGAGCTAGTGAACTAACTCAGGCGTCTGTCATTTGGTGCAGCGCTGATAGTCGCAGCTTACTTACGCAGACCCAACTTGGCGATCAGAGCAACATAACGGTCGTGGTCTACGCGGTTCAGGTAGGCCAACAAGCTCTTACGCGTGTTCACCATGCGAACCAGGCCGCGGCGACCGTGGTGGTCTTTGGCATGGGTCTTAAAGTGGGGCATCAGTTCGTTGATACGGGCAGTCAGCAATGCAACTTGCACTTCTGGGCTACCGGTGTCGGATGGGCTGCGGGCGTTGTCTTTGACAACAGTGGCTTTGATGCTGGATGCGATCATGTCTATTTCCTGTCATTTCGAGGCTTTGCGATCCATTCAAATGGACGCGGCCCCAGGTTTGTGAACTTGCGCCAGGTGCTGGAACTGCTCCTGGCGTGCGCCTTGCCGAATGCAAAGCCTGTCAATTATAGCCCGATGTGGGAATCAGTATACAAATGCCCTACAGCTGCGCCTGTCAATCTCAAGGCCGCTGCATTTTGCACGTGCTAGGCAGTTCTGCCGCCTCGGGCGTCAGGGTTTTGACAACGCGAAAGCCGTAACCCGAGCCTTCCACGTCAAATTTAACGCCTGCGGTGCCCTGGCGGTCCATCACCCCAACTACCAAGGGCTGCTGGAACTGGTGATCCGTGGCACGCATGAAACCGGTTTGCCCGCCCAAACTCACTTTAACTTTTTCTAATTGGCCAGCCACGGCAGCAATATCCAAACCACCTGTAATACCCGCTGTGCTCTGTTTGCCAGCCGCCTCCAGAGACTGCGCCAAAGCTTCGATCAACAACTGCATGCGCATGTGCACATAGTCGTCCGATGCCAAGGGGTAACGCGCACGGAAGGCGCTGTAAAACGCATCGCTGCCAGCGGTTTGCACATTCGGCAGCCAATCGGCAACGGCTACCACTTTGCCAATGCCCGCCTCACCAATAGCGGCCGGCGCGCCCAGTGCATTGCCATAAAACGTGTAGAACTTGCCTTCAAAGCCCACTTCTTTCGCGGCCTTAGCCAACAGTGTCAGGTCATTACCCCAGTTGCCGGTGATGACCGCACCAGCCCCGCTGGCTTTGATTTTGTTGGCGTAAGGCAAAAAGTCTTTCACCCGCGCCATGGGGTGTAGCTCTTCGCCAACGATGCCAATATCCGGCCGTTGCACACCCAACTGGCGGCGTGCCTCGCGCAACACCGACTGGCCAAAGCTGTAGTCCTGACCGATCAGGTACACCCCTTTGAGCGCCCTGTCGTCCTTGATGACGTCCATCAACGCGGCCATACGCATATCAGCGTGCGCATCAAAACGGAAATGCCAAAAACTGCACTTTTCGTTCGTAAGCACAGGGTCCACCGCGGAGTAGTTCAGGAACAAAACCCGGCGCGCCGGGTCACGTTCGTTGTGTTTGTTGATTGCGTCAATCAGCGCCGCAGCATTGGCGGAAGAATTGCCTTGCAAAACAATGCGTGCGCCGTTGTCGATAGCCGAGCGCAGGACCGACAACGCCTCTTCATTTTGGCCCTTGCTGTCATAGCGCTCCAGCAGCAGCAACGGATTACCACCAGTAGATGCTGGTAGCTTCACACCACCCCTGGCATTGACGCGCTCTACCGCCCAAGCCAGGTTGCGAAAAACGGCCTCACCTGCGTTTGCATTGGGGCCGCTCAGGGCCTCCACCATCGCCAACTTGATCGGGGGTATGGAAGACGCTTGCGCAGAGGCCGTGCCGCTGGCAAACGGCAACACACATAGCACCACCGATACGGTTTTCAAGACCCAACGGTTAAGAATAAACATTCAATTATTTTCTTGAAAAATGGAAGAAGAGTCGCAGCTTAGATCCATGCGGCGCTCGCTGTGAGAGCCGCGCAGTGTACTAGGAGTACCCACCATGTTTTTTGCCACTACCGCCCGCCCTCACCTGAACCGCCATGCCTATGTAAACGCAGGCCGCACACTGGAACGCTTCATGGAAGAAGCGCTGACTTCCAATACCAACAAAGCCGTCGCCTACACGCAAGACGAAACTAGTTTTACCTTGACCCTGGACATGCCCGGCATCACCAAGGACCACCTAAGCATTGCCATTGAAGGCGCTGTGGTTCGCATCAGCAGCAAAGAAGGTGCTCCGCGCCGTTACAACGCGGCATATGAGCTGCCACTGGACATCGACACCGCAACCAGCGAAGCGAAGTTGGAGCACGGCGTATTGACCCTGAAATTGGTCAAGAAGGTGCCCGTCAGCAACGCAGCTGAACTGACGATTCAATAAGCTTGCCTACAGGCTATCCAACGGCCAACGCGGCTTCACATCAAACGCGTAGGTCTTGGTAGCCTGTTGCAGGCCGCTTTGCAGCCGCATCGCGGCAGCCATGGCGATCATGGCGCCGTTGTCAGTACACAGATGCAGTTCAGGGTAATGCACCCGCACATGGCGTTTGGCGCAGGCCGCGTTGAGCTGTTCGCGCAGGCTGCGGTTGGCACCCACACCACCGGCTACTACCAGGCGTTGTAAACCGGTTTGCTTCAACGCTGCCATGGATTTTTTTACCAGCACTTCCACGATCGCCGCTTGTGTGGACGCTGCCAGATCACAGCGCTGCTTCAAAGGAAGTGCGTCAAAGCCCTCGGTGCTGCCGCCGTTGGGCTGGGCGCTGGGCACGGGCAGGCCTGCGGCCATTGCTGCCTCAGCCGCAACCATGCGTTGCGCCTGCACCAGTACTGCCGTTTTAAGACCGGCAAACGAAAAGTCCAGGTTGCCACTGTGCAACAAGGGACGTGGCAATTTGTAAGCTGCCGGGTCACCCTGCTCCGCCTGCTTTGCCAAGGCTGGCCCTCCCGGATAACCCAGCCCCATCAGCTTGGCCGACTTGTCAAAGGCCTCGCCGGCCGCGTCGTCAATCGTCTCACCCAAAAGGGCATACCGCCCTACCCCGTCGACCCGCATCAACTGCGTATGCCCACCAGAAACCAGCAAGGCGACAAAGGGAAATTGTGGCGGGTCAGCACTCAAAAAAGGCGACAACAAATGCCCTTCCAGGTGGTGCACTCCCAAGACCGGTTTATCCAAAGCCGCGCCCAGTGCACAGGCCACACCCGCCCCGACCAACAACGCGCCTGCCAGGCCCGGGCCACGGGTATAGGCCACCACATCCACATCGGCCAAGGAGCGACCACTTTCAGCCAGTACTTCCTGGGTCAGTGGCAACACACGGCGGATGTGGTCGCGACTAGCCAGCTCGGGCACCACACCACCAAAGGCCTGGTGCATCTCAATTTGGCTGTACAGCGCGTGCGACAACAGCGTGGGCATGGCCTGGCCCTGCCATTGAACCAAAGCAACACCCGTTTCATCGCAGGATGACTCGATGCCCAGAACTAGAAAATTTTCATCAACCATAGGCGCTGAGTTTAGGCGGTACAGGCCATACGGCACGGCGCAACAAAACCAGTGGCACGCTTGGCACAATAGTGCCTCAACACCAAGCCCTATGCACAACCTCCCCTTCCCCCTTAGCCCTGGCGATATCGCCAACCTGGAGCGCGCCACGCTGGACGCCGTAGCGCCACCCGCCACGCAAGAAATAGAAGGCTGGCTACTACCCTTTGACAACTCCACAATCGGCCGTGCCAAAAGCGCTGTGCCACTGCGCCATAGCGATCTGGATGCCGCAGCGGTGGCCACTATCGAGACACTGTATGCACAGCGCGGTCTGCAAGCGGCTTTTCGCGTGGCCGATGTGCCCAGCCTGGCCAACTTCCACGCCGAACTGCAACAACGCGGCTACCGCCCCGACCAGCCCACGCTGGTGCAAGTGGGCACGGTGCAGCAGATGCGGCTGATCTGCCAAGCCACGCCCGCCGAGGTCAGCACCAAACCGAGCCCGGCGTGGTCCGCTGTGTATTTGGGTGATGGCTTTGACCCAGTCGATGGCGCCCACCGTATACAGGCACTGAGCCGCAGCCGCCATGTGGTCTATGCCTGTGTTCAAGAGGCCGGCCAATCCGTGGCGGCCGGAACAGCGTCGCTGAGCCAGGGCTGGGCCAGCATCCACGGCATGCGCACGCTGGCCAGCTACCGTGGGCGGGGTTTGGCGGCACGCATATTGGCAGGCCTGGCCGATACGGCTACCGCGCATGCCCTTGACAAAGTATTTCTGCAGGTGGAAGAGGAAAACCACGCGGCGCTGGCGCTGTACCGCCGCGCCGGCTTCACCACCGCATGGCGCTACCACTATTGGCGCAAACCCTAGAACTGGCGCGATTATTGCGTATGAAAAAGCATGCTTGAAGCCCTGCGCATCGTCGTTATTGCCCCAGACCTGGACATCGCCGACTCCGGCGACACCCAAGCGCTGGACCAGGCCGAGCGCTCGCGCAGCCTGCGCATCGGTTTACTGGAGAGCGGCTTCAATCTGATCGCGGTGCTGCCCGCCGACACGTTTTTGCACGAGCGTTTGTCCCAGTTACAGCCCGACATGATCATTCTGGACGCCGAAAGTGAGGCGCGTGACGCGCTAGAACATGTGGTCATGGCCACGCGGGATGCGCGCCGCCCCATTGTGATGTTCACCAACGACAGCGACACCACCAACGCGCGTGCCGCGGTGGCGGCCGGTGTGTCGGCCTACATCGTGGCCGGCTTGTCGCCCGAACGTATTCGCCCCATTCTGGACGTGGCCATGGCCAGGTTCGAGCAAGACCAGGCATTGCGTGCGGAGTTGGCCGATGCCAAGACCGAGGTGCAGGGCCTAAACACCGAACTCAAGAACCGTCGCATCATTGACCGCGCCAAAGGCCTGCTGATGCAGCGCCATGGCCTGAGCGAACAGGCGGCCTACGAGAAGCTGCGCAAATCCGCCATGGACAAGGGGCTCAAGGTGGTAGACCTGTCGCAGCGCATGCTGGATGCAATGGACCTGTTGGGCTAAATACTTAGATTCATGGCGCGCGCCAGCGCAAACACACTGTTCACACACAAGCCAGACATGCCCAGTGCGGGTTTGCCGCGGGAGAGCGCACAGTCGCGGCCATACTGGGTGATTGCGTAGTGGGCGCAGGTCACGTTCTTGCCCGACTCCAGACTGGCAGTGGACCGCGAAGCCTCCACCGCACCCAATATTTCCAACCGCGCCAGGCGGTTGCGCGTGGAGATCTCAGGTGCGCTGACGTCGTGCGCCAACTCACGAATCGTCACCGTCCGGCTTTGCGAGGACAAGTGCCGCAATATTTCCAGCGACTCAGGCCATTGCTCAACCGGGATGTTGCGATTGGAGTGCGATCTGGTGATTTCAATTTTTGAGGTCATGGTGTATTTGTCGACCACCTGCATCCATTTCTTTAGCGCCACGCACCTTTTGGTGCGGTGCACAAACATGGTGCCAATACCACCGAGCGCCGGTGAATTTACATGAAATAGGCCTGTAGCCCCCGTTAAACATGACTCATTAGCTATCAATATAGGAGTTGCTGGGAAATTTAAGCCTGCCGGTGGCGCCAAAAAATAGCTGGCACGCTCATTGCGTATACCTCTGCAAGACCAAGGATGGTCATAGACAGGCAGCACCCAACGGCGGGTGTCGCACGTCGAACCCCGGACAAAGGCGTCCCCACCGGTACGCGGCTTTTTACCAAGCTGTGTGCCGCGTGAGGACGCCTTTTTTCGTTCCGAAACGTCAACAACATTTCGTCAACTTTTTTGAAAGCTGTTTGCCATGACTGATTTCTTACACAACCATCTGAGCCGCCGCAAGGTGCTCCAGTCCGCCGCCATTGGCGCCATTGGTATTACCCCCGCTCTGCGGGCTGCGGTCTATGCCGCCGGCTCCGACGCGCCGGAGAAGACCGAGGTCAAGATCGGCTTCATCCCGCTGACCGACTGTGCCAGCGTCGTCATGGCATCGGTGCTGGGTCTGGACAAGAAATACGGCGTCAAGATCATCCCCAGCAAAGAAGCCAGTTGGGCCGGTGTGCGCGACAAGCTGGTCAATGGCGAGCTGGACTTTGCCCATGTGCTCTACGGCCTGATTTACGGCGTGCACCTGGGTACAGCAGGCCCCAAGAAAGACATGGCCGTGCTTATGAGCCTGAACAACAACGGCCAGGCCATCACACTGTCCAAGGCTTTGGCCGACAAGGGCGCGGTAGACGGCCCATCGCTGGCAAAGTTCATGGCAGCCAACAAGCGCGACTACACCTTTGCGGGCACCTTCCCCACCGGCACCCACGCCATGTGGATGCACTACTGGTTGGCAGCCGCCGGCATCAACCCGCTGTCGGGCGCCAAACTCATCACCGTGCCGCCGCCCCAAATGGTGGCCAATATGCGCGTAGGCAATATGGACGGATTCTGCGTGGGCGAGCCCTGGAACCACCGCGCCATCATGGACGGCATCGGCATAACCGCCAACACCACGCAGGACATCTGGAAAGACCATCCCGAGAAGGTACTGGGCACGACATCCGATTTCGCCACCAAATACCCCAACACCACCCGCGCGGTGATGATGGCAGTACTTGAGGCCAGCAAGTGGATCGATGCAGGCCTACAAAACAAACTCAAGATGGCAGAGGTTGTCGCACAGAAGTCCTACATCAACACCAGTGTGGACGCCATCAACCAGCGCATTCTGGGCCGCTACCAGAACGGCATGGGCAAGACCTGGGACGATCCCAACCACATGAAGTTCTTCAACGATGGCGCGGTGAACTTCCCCTACCTGTCCGACGGCATGTGGTTCCTGACCCAACACAAGCGCTGGGGCTTGCTCAAGGACCACCCCGACTACCTGGGTGTTGCCAAGCAAGTCAACCGCATCGATCTGTACACGCAAGTGGCATCCGCACTGAACGTCTCCGTGCCAAAGGATGTGCTGCGCACGTCCAAGCTGATGGACGGCATCGTATGGGACGGCAAAGACCCCAAGAAATACGCCGACGGCTTCAAGATTAAGGCCTGAGACCTTGCGGGACAGACCGTAGCCATACGCAGTGGGCCAGCTCTGTCCTCAACTAATTAAAAGGAAATTTCACCATGGTCAGCGCAGTCTTCCACTCCCCTCTAGCCGCAGCCAGCGAGAGTATTGCTATGAAAAAAGAAGCGTCTCACGCAACAA
>JBKJJC010000002.1:0-6543 GCA_046598245.1 Rhodoferax sp. | reverse complement strand
GGCTTGCCTGCCCATGCACTTGGGCGGTGCGCGCTACAAAATGTATTGCGGCGACCCGTCCATCACGACCGGCAAAGTCACGGGCTCGTTCCTGCCATTTCTCGGGCCCAAAAAGCTGATGTATGCCGACGGTAGCACCAGTGGAGCAGAGGCAACCGTGGAGTTTGAGGATTGGGAGGCGCAAACCGCGTCGCGCGACATCGCCTTCCTGTGGCCCAACGGCAGCCGATTGGACGACAAGGCTGAGGGCTACATCGACGACTACCACTTCCTGGCACCCACCGGTAGCCTTGACCTGCAGGTGGGCTACCTGACGATTACCGATGGTGTCATCGTGCCCATCGCGGTGGCGGCCATTTTGCTCAACCCTTGACGCGCATGCTTGCAGCGGCTGTGTGCAGCGCAGCATGAAAATAGTGGCCAGCCTAACGAAAGTTGCAGCAGAATGGTTTCAAGTTGGTAACAAAGGCGTCAAACCAATAGAGCGCTGCGTCTTCTGACTTTACCTCCAAGGCACTGACCATGTTGTTTGCTGAAGAAGACCCCCAACTAACGGTATCTCCCAATTGGCGTCCCAAGAACACGTGGTGCGTGTTGATGGTTGATGACGATGCGGAGGTCCACACCGTAACCCGCCTCGCCTTGCGCGGCTATGAATTCCAGGGCCGTTCATTAGAGTTCATCAGCGCCTTCTCGGGCAAAGAGGGCCAACAGATTTTCGAAGACCGCAAAGACATTGCTTTGGCACTAGTGGATGTGGTGATGGAACGGGACCAGGCTGGCTTAGAACTGGTGGACTACGTGCGCCATACGCTGGACAACCACTGCACCCGCGTGGTGGTGCGCTCCGGCCAGCCGGGTGTTATGCATGACCGAAGTGACATAGCCCAGTATGAGATTGACGACTACCGCGAAAAAACCGATCTAACCATTCAAAAGCTGAGGGCGTTGTTGGATAACGAGTTGGGCGCGTACCGTGAGCCGAAGTTGCTGCAATAGCGAATTAACTCCGGCAGCTAGTTTGCTACATATTTTGTAGCACTACCACTATATTTCACGGGGGCTATTGGCATATTTAGCCACTAGACTTCCCATCACTACCAGCAGCAGCGCTACCCAGTGCGCCTGCAACGGCCCCAACGGCCGATCCGACCACAACCCCCACTGGACCGGCCGCCACGAGGCCGATCGCGGCACCCGCAGCCGCTCCGGCTACCAAGCCGCCAGCCACCAACACTGAATGCGCCTCACGCGCTGCATCCTCAGGTTCCAGCAGAATCTGCGCAGCAGGATTTGGGTCTTGCGACGGCATACCATGGCCGGGGCGGGCCTGCTCGGCAAGGTCTTTGTCGACAGGCGTGGCAGGGGATGTTGGGGCAGTCAATGGCTTCATCGGGTTCTCCTGGATGCGGTAACGACATTCCGAGCAAGACGCTTGGGCCGTCACCTCTAGTGAGACCTTAGTCCGCGATACCCAGTGTGTAAGTGCAACAGCGCACGTACGCTGCGCAGGGGATGCAAGTCACTGCATCTTCGCCACGCAGTCAGCGGTTGAGCGAGTACGATCTAGACACCTAACCCGACGTGTAAACAAAACCCTTTATGACCCCCCGCGAAGAACAATCCCCCGGTGCATTTGAAAACCGCGCCCTACTGCCCTTGTTGGTGCTGGTGACCCTTGCGCTGGGCTGGATTCTGGTGCCGTTCTACGGCGCCATTATGTGGGGCACCATCATTGCGATTCTGTTCATGCCTGTGCACCGGCGAATGCTGATGCGGCTCAAAGGACGGCGTACAGCTGCTGCCCTGCTCACGCTGACAGTGATTCTCGTGGTGCTGATACTTCCATTTGCATTGCTGACAGCCGCTCTAGCACAGGAAATAGCCCATTTTTTTCAACAGGTGGAATCGGGTGAGGTGAAACCTACCAGCTACTTTCGCGGTGTGTTCAACGCTTTGCCGGACTGGTTTACATTCGTACTAGACCGCTTCGGTCTCGTCAACTTCTCAGCTTTACAGCGGCGGATCTCCGCAGCACTGTCGCAGGGCAGCCAGTTTCTGGGCACACAGGCTCTAGGCCTTGGCCAGTTGACCCTGGAATTCGTCACCCGCGTGTTTATCGCCTTGTACCTAGCGTTTTTTTTACTCCGCGATGGTGAGAGCCTGGCTCGCACCCTGCGCAATGCGGTGCCGCTGGCCCCAGAGCACAAAAGGGAACTGATTGACAAGTTCACCACGGTGATCCGTGCCACGGTCAAAGGCAATCTGCTGGTCGCCATAATCCAGGGCGCGTTAGGTGGTCTGGCGTTCTGGGTTTTGGGGGTCGGTGGCGCCCTGCTCTGGGCGGTGCTGATGGCGTTTCTATCGCTGCTGCCGGCCATTGGCGCGGGGCTGGTTTGGCTGCCGGTGGCGTTGTACTTCTTTGCGAACGGCGCCATCTGGCAAGGCGTTGCGCTATGTGCTTGGGGGGTGTTGGTGATTGGCTTGGTCGACAATCTGTTGCGACCCATTCTGGTTGGCAAAGACACTCGCATGCCGGATTACGTAGTATTGATCACCACGCTAGGCGGCATGGTGGTGTTTGGCATCAACGGCTTTGTCATCGGCCCGGTGATTGCGGCAATGTTTATGGCGGTCTGGTATATCTACATGACCATCCGCAGGGACAACACACCAAACGCACCATCCCCGTAGCTGATCTAGGCTTGGTCAGACGACCAAGTTCCCGGCATGGACGTTTAGTGAAACCAGGCTACGCAGTGCGCGGTAGTTAACGCGCCTGCGCAGCATAGGCTGATTGCAAAATTACTTCCGCACTAACCCTATTGAACCCGACGCTCAATCACCAAATTTTCGACTTCCACACGCCGATTAGGCTCCAGGCACTCAATCAGCGCAGGCAATTTCTTTTCTGTGCAGACGACTACCGGGTTCGCCTCTCCCCGCCCTTGCGCTTTCATACGGTTGCTTTCAACCCCACGGCTGACAAGATAGTCCTTAACTGACGATGCACGGCTCTCCGACAGTTTCTGGTTGTACTTGTCAGAGCCTAGGCGGTCGGTATATCCGGTCAGGACAACATCGTTGACACCGCGATTACTCTGCAAGACCTTAGCAATCTCATCGAGCTTGGGCTGCGGCAAGCGCAATGCCGCACTGTCAAAGGCAAACAGCTCGGTCGCTGAGAGCGTGTACTTTTCAAACCTTGCGGGCGGTGGAGGTGGTGCAACGGGTACCGGCGCTGGCGATGGCGGCGGAGCAACAACCGCAAATTCGCGCACGGGCATAGCAGCAGGTGCCGCTGCCACAGGGGCGCGGTACGTATCCTTGCCGCCAAACCGGTAGACCAGCCCAACCGATACCAGGTCGACGGTACCTTTGTTGTCTACCGCGTCATCTACACGATAGCGCTCCAACTCGGTCCGCAATACCAACGACTTGGTCAACGCGTACTGCAGTCCCAGGCCGTACTTGTAATTGGTGTCCTGCTTGCTCGGGTAGGGATTGTTCACGCGCACAGCACCCGTACCAACGAAGGTATCCCTGGCTTCAGAATAGGTGGCCCCCACCCGCCCAAAGACTGAGAACCGTTCAGTGATGGGCATAGTGCCCACCAAATCCAGATTAAAGCCCCGCAATTTGATGGTCCCGACCAAGGTACCTGCAGGTTGGGTAGTTGCGGTGTAGCCGAACTTTCCCAAATCAAAATACCCGCCCTCCACTGCAATGTTTTCATTGAAATGGTACCCGCCGAGCAGCTTGTAGCCGGTGGAGCGGTCGTCGTCGACTATTGTGGAGGAGCTGAATCCGCTGCCCAACAATTGCCTGTTGATGCGCGCATCGTCAATAGTGGCACTGGAGCTGCCGGCGCTGGCCCCTACGTACCAGGGACCTCCGTCTGCCATTGCCAGTGGACTGGCCAAAACTGCGATCGCAATAAGGCCGACCTTGCTAGGTGTATTTTTAAATATCATGATTGTTCCCAAAAGTTATGAAGGCTAGTCAACTGTGAGGGTCAGGGCTTTACAACCGTATTGCTGTCCAAGGTCACGGCACCGATGCGCGTCAAGGCTCGGCCGTTCAGTGTTGCACCGGTATTGAGGGTGATGGACTGATCCGCCATGATGGTTCCATGCATGGTTGAGTTGGTACCGATAGTCGCCGAAGTACCGACCTGAAAGAACACGTTACTCGCCAAAGCACCACCCGAGAGGGTGATACCGAGTCCTGGCGAAGTAGTGAATGTCGACGCGATCTGGAAGATCCACACACCGTTGCCAGACAGGGTCAGCTGACCGGATGAGATTTCCAGCGTGGACGTGGACTTGTACAAACCAGGAGGCAGCGTTTGTCCACCCAAATTGCCAGATACCGTGATGGGAGCTGTTGTGCGTCCTGCCGCATCGTTATAAGCGGTGGTCAAGCAGCCCTTGGCGTTGTTAGCCAATGGGTCGTTGATGTGGATAGCACCGCCAGTCACGGTTCCAGGGGGGAAGCCTGTTACCGCGGTGCCGGGGCTCAAGCCGAGATCGCCCGTGATACTGGTTGGTCCCGTATTGGTGACGGTAGAACCCGCAAGAATGGCAAAGCTGGCGGCGCAATCCAGATTCACGCCCGCTGGGCCGGTACCGGGAACAACGATGGGTCCAGCGGTTGTGAAGGTCCATGGATTGGGCACTGCGCCGGGAGCCAATGCGTTGCCTGCCAGGTCCGTTGCCGCGTTGGTAACCTGCGCCGTGTAGGTCGTGGAAGCCAACAATGGACTGTTCGGCGAGAAGGTAGCAGTGGTACCCACATATTTCACAATACCAGGTACCGGCGTCAGGCCCTGTTTGAGCGTGAAGGTCGCGTTATTGATGGTTGCTGCATTCATCTCCTTGCTAAACATTGCGGTGACCTCCTGGGTCAGCGGAACGTTTGTAGCAAGGTCTGCCGGAACGGTGGAAACGATGGTCGGCGCGACAGAGTCCGTTGTAGAACCCGTGGTCCAGCTCCACACATAACTGCTGGCCATGGCGTTGCCAGCAAGGTCTTTCACACCTGTGGTGACAGTGGATGTATAGGTGGTTAACGGTGCCAGGTTCATGACCGGGTCAAACGTGGCCGTGGTGCCCACATAGGTAACAGCACCAGTAACGGGAACGCCCGCGGGACCGGTTACCAAGTAGGTTGCCGTAGAAATCGTCAGCGGGTCCATTGACTCACTGAAGTTGGCGGTACTGTTGCGGTTGATGGGAAACCCGGTACCACCACTCTTGGCGCCAGTCGAGCCGTATGCTGATGTTGCTATGACAGTCGGGGCAGTGCTATCCACTGCAGCGCCAGTTGTCCAAGTCCACACATAGCTACTGGCAAGCGCATTGCCGGCCAGATCAGTAGCACCCGTAGTAATCGTAGATGTATAGGTCGTTGACAGCGAAAGATTGGTCGTTGGGGTAAAAACTGCAGTTTCGCCAACCAAGGTCACCGTGCCGGCGACGGCAACACCACCGGGTCCAGCCAACTTGAACGTCGTCCCGTTGATGGTCAGGGGGTCCATGGCTTCACTAAAGGTGGCCGATATCTTCTTGTTGATCGCTACCCCGACGCCTACGTTTGCCGGGTCTGTCGCGGTCACAAGCGGTGCCGAGCTGTCTGCAACCCCACCTGTTACAAAGGTCCACACAAAATTGCTGGCCAATGCCGTACCCGCGAGGTTCTTGGCGCCGGTACTCACCGTCGCCGTATAGGTGGTATTGGCCGCCAATGGTGCATTCGGCTTAAATGTTGCTGTAGTGCCCACATAGGTTACAGCGCCAGCCACGGACGTAGTGCCCGGTCCTGTCACTGTGAACGTGGTTGCGGGACTGATCAAGGTAGCAGGGTCCATCGGCACACTGAAGGTGGCTGTGACACTGCTATTCGTTGCTACACCCGTCACCGCGGGACTGTTTGCAACCGGTACCGTTGCGGTCACCGTTGGTGGGAGGGCGAGGGTCGCACCACCGCTACCCAATATCGGCTCCCTACCGCCGCCACAACCTGCCAGCCATACCGTCAGCAACAGTGGAATACACCACATTAGACGTTTAGAAAAACGCGCGACCTGATTCATAGAATGCTCCTGTTGCTAACCATACGAACAAGCCCCACCCGCAACATCCGTCGACGAGAAGGCCCGTACTGCACCTAAAAAATTTAGGTAGCGAGGTACAGTATTCGGGTTGCCATACTAAAACTCGGTACGCCAGCCCACATAGTCAAAAAAACTTGGGGCAAATACCATCATCGGGCTCGCCCGAACGGCCCAAGCGCATCCCAACCGCCATTGGCAACCCCCACTTACCCTAAGCCGTTTTTTTCATGCAGAAAATTGCGCTGAGACCCGCTTGCCGACGGCCGCAGCAACCCCACTGACGCCAGTGCCCCAGGCCATGTCGATCAGCGTTAAGGCAACGCTGAAAAAGGTCATCCCCGCAGGGTGATTGTGCGTTGAATCCTGATGCAACAAAAGACACTGGCAATGGCTGCTGATCAAGGCGCTGGATTCGAGCAATACCGCAG
>JBKJJC010000019.1:0-12823 GCA_046598245.1 Rhodoferax sp. | reverse complement strand
GGTGTGCAAGAACGTATTGCGTTGGTGGAGTCAGATGGCTTTACCGCCCCAACTCTCATCGCAAGCGGCCCCTATGACCTGATCCTTTGCAACCCGCCGTATGTGAACGCACAAAGCATGGCGGACCTGCCCGCTGAATACAAAGCTGAGCCAGCGATGGCGCTGAGCGGCAACCAAGCCGGTGGTCAAGATGGTATGGACTTCATCCGCGGCATGCTGAAAGCCGCGCCTGCGCACATGACGGAAGACGGCGTACTGGTGCTAGAGATCGGTAACGAACGTACGTACTTCGAAGCCGCATTTCCAACACTGGAAGTGGTTTGGCTGGAAACCAGTGCGGGTGAGGATCAGGTGCTGCTGGTGACCAAGGAGGCCTTGTTGCTTTAGCTCCTGTGCTGTGCCCGCAGCAGACTTAGGGTACGGGACTCCGTTCGTGTCCCCCGGCCGTTCCGGCCTCCTCCTTTACCTCACTGCGCCCCATACCCCAAGCCTGCTGCTGCGAACAGCTTTTTGCCTTTTTGCGAGAGATTTCTCCGACTTCCTGCCAGCATTCGAGCAGCCGTCGCCAAGCAAGAGGATGGGGTGTCCTGCAAAGCGTAGGTAAAGGAGGAGCCCGCAAAGCGGGCGGGGGACACGGAGCTTTGTAGGGCACCCCGTCCTCTTGCCCACCACAAACGCCGCCAAAAAATGAATTCCGAAATTAGCAAGAACCAACCATGATCACACTTAAAAACATAGTCCTGCGCCGAGGTGCCAAAGTGCTGCTCGACAGCACATCCGTCACCCTGAACCCCGGCGAAAAAGTCGGTTTGGTAGGCCGCAATGGCGCGGGCAAATCGTCCCTCTTCGCCCTGCTCAACGGCAACCTGCATGAAGACGGTGGTGAGTTTTTCATCCCCACCCAATGGCGCATGGGCCAGGTCGCGCAGGACATGCCCGAGACCGACCAGTCCGCCACCGACTTCGTGATCGAGGGCGACACCCTCTTGCTGGCCGCGCGTGAAGAGGTGGCCGCCTCCGAGTCCACCGAAGACTACGAACGCATGGCAAATGCCTACACCGGCTTGCAAGACGCCGGCGAATACGACGCCCCGGCCCGCGCACAGGCGCTGATCCTGGGCCTAGGTTTCAAGACCAGCGAACTGACCAACCCGGTCAACAGCTTCTCGGGTGGCTGGCGCATGCGCTTGCAACTGGCCCGCGCGCTGATGTGCCCGTCCGACCTGCTGCTGCTCGACGAGCCCACCAACCACTTGGACTTGGACGCGCTGGTCTGGCTGGAAGCCTGGCTCAAACGCTACGAAGGCACCATGGTCGTCATCAGCCATGACCGCGAGTTTTTGGATGCGGTGACCAATGTCACGCTGCACATCGAGTCCGGCAAGCTGGTGCGCTACGGCGGCAACTACAGCAAGTTTGAAGACCTGCGTTCCGAACAGATGGCGCTGCAACAAACGGCGTTTTCCAAACAGCAGGACAAGATTGTCCACCTGCAAAAATTTATCGCCCGCTTCAAGGCCAAGGCCAGCAAGGCCAAACAGGCGCAAAGCCGTGTCAAGGCGCTGGACCGCATGGAAAAAATCGCACCGCTGCTCAGCGAGGCCGATTTCACCTTTGAATTCAAGGAGCCTGCCAACCTGCCCAACCCCATGTTGTCCATGAGCGGCGTGAGCTTTGGCTATCCGCCACCCGAAGATGCGCCGGAAGGCTCGCCACCCACCATCATCGTGCGCAACGTCAGCAAGTCGGTGCTGGCTGGCCAGCGCATTGGCATCTTGGGTGCGAATGGCCAGGGTAAATCTACATTGGTAAAAACCGTGGCGCGTGATCTGGCAGCCATTGGCGGCGAAATCACCGAAGGCAAAGGCCTGAACATCGGTTATTTCGCGCAGCAAGAACTCGACGTGCTGCGCCCCGCCGACAACCCACTAGAACACATGATCCGCCTGGTGAAGGAAATGACGGTTGCGGGCAAGATCGGCGGCCAGGCCACGCGTGAGCAAGACCTGCGCAGCTTCTTGGGCACTTTCAACTTCGGCGGCGACATGGTCAAACAGTCCGTGGGCAGCATGAGCGGCGGCGAAAAAGCGCGCCTGGTGTTGTGCATGATCGTCTGGCAGCGCCCCAACCTTTTGCTGCTGGATGAGCCAACCAACCACCTGGATTTGGCAACACGCGAAGCGCTGTCCATGGCGCTCAACGAATTCGAAGGCACTGTCATGCTGGTCAGCCACGACCGTGCGCTCTTACGCGCGGTGTGTGACGAATTCTGGATGGTGTCGCGCGGCGGTGTTGAGCCCTTCGATGGTGATCTGGACGACTACCAGCGCTACTTGCTGGATGAAGCCAAACGCCAGCGCGAAGAAGCCAAGGAAGCCGCCAAGGTGCCTGCCGCTAAGGCCGTGGCTCCTGCGGCAACAGCAAACAGCACCAAGTCCAAAGCCAAGGGTGACACGTCGCCCAAAGCAAAGAAAGAGATGCAGGACGTGGAGGCACGGATGGAGGCACTCAATGGTGAAGGCGCCGCGTTGGAAAGCCGTCTGTCAACCAACCCCCACCCGCAAGAGATAGCGGAAATTGGTCGCAGCCTGAAGCTGGTCAACGATGAACTGGCGATGCTAGAGGACAAGTGGCTGGACTTATCGAGCCGCGTGGAAGCTTAAAACATATTTTGCTATCAATATAATAGCTATATAGCCATATTTCACGAGGGCTATAAGCATAAATGACCGCGATCCGCTTAGCGACAAGTCAGCATAACGATGCAAGATAAACCCGTTTTTCGCACGACTCGCGCCGGTTGATTGCGCAAACATCGCCGGGACCGCATTTTTTCGATGCCGTGGTGTCCCCTGCCCGCAGCGCAGCCCGAACGGACCCCGTGCAGGCCCTGCGCACGGGGTAATATCGCACCATAAATCGCACCATAAAACCATCCCCCTGGTGAATCAAAAGTGCGATACTGAAATCTCGCAAAGACTGCCCGCGCTGAAAGGACACCATGACCGCAACCCTGCTTGTTGTTGACGATTCCAAGAGTTCGCGCAAGGTCAATCTGGCACTGCTGCACGAACTGGTAGGTGACAACGCGGTGTACCTGGAGGCCAGCGGTGGCCAGGAAGCGTTGGACCTGCTGGCTGGGCGCGCGGTGGACCTGGTCCTGCTGGACCTGACCATGCCCGGTGTCAGCGGGTTTGACGTGCTGGCCGAGCTGCAGCGCCGCGCGTTCAAGTCCCCGGTGGTGGTGGTCAGCGCAGATATCCAAAAGCTGGCCCAGGAACGGGTGGCCACCCTGGGCGCGGCGGATTTTATTGCCAAACCCATACAGATGGACGCCTTGCGCGCCGCGTTGACCAAAGTGGGGGTGCTCCATGTCTGAGGCCTTGTTTGACGAAGACGAACGCGACGTACTGGGCGAGACGGTCAACATCGCCATGGGCAAAGCCGGCGCCACGCTGGCCGAGGCCTTCTCCGGTTTTGTCAATCTGCGCGTGCCTGACATACGCTCCGTGGGTGCCTCCGACATACAGGACACCCGTGCGCGCCTGGTCAAGACCTATGAACGCGTCAGCGTGTTGGAGCAGGAGTTTTTTGGCGAGCTGGCGGGCAATATAGCCGTCATCTACGGCCCGGCCAGCTATGCTGCCCTGCGTGACGTGCTGGGTTTTGACGACCGCGATGGTGATGGCCGCAAACAACGCGAAGAACTGTTGCTAGAGCTGGGCAACGCACTGGCCAGCACCTGTGTGTTGGAGATTGGCGCTTTGCTGGACTTGCGCACGGGGTTGCGCCCACCGCGTGTAGTTGCCTTTGATGTGCCTTCGACTGAAGCAGATTTGCGGCTGTTTGGTGATGCCCATACCTGGACTGGGCAAACGCTGCAGATTGACATCGTTTTCCACCTGGAAGCCCACGAGGTACCGTTTGAACTGATGATCAAGGTGAAGCCCGATTGCCTGCCTGCGGTGAAGCGAGCCCTGGCCAAACGTTTTTGATGGGTTAGCCATGGACCGGATTTTGGACACACGCCTACCGTTCGACTTTCCGCGGATCATTGACGATCTTCTCCCGGTCGGCATGGTGGTGGTAGACCGTCGTTTCACAGTGGTGATGTGGAACCGTTTCATGGAGCTCAACAGCAGCATGCGGGCCGAATCGGTGCTGGGGAAAAACCTGTTTGACGCCTTCCCAGAACTCAACCGCAACTGGCTGGAGAAAAAAATCAAGAGTTGCTTGGTGCTGAAAACGGCATCTTTCAGTTCGTGGCAGCAACGACCCTACCTGTTTCGCTTCAAGGTCGCGTCCATGGATGCAGGGGAAGCTGATTTCATGCACCAGGACGCCTCGATTTTTCCGGTCTACGACCACGCCGGCGTGGTGCAAGGCGCCTGCATCGCCATTCAAGACGTCACGGCCATCGCCGAGGCCAAGCTGCTGCTGGACCGCACCATGGACCAGGCCTTGGACCTGGAGGAAACCAGCCAGCGAGATGGCCTGACCGGGCTCTACAACCGCAAGTTTTTTGACGAACAAATCACCCAGGAAATTCTCAGTGCCCGGCGCTATGGCTGGCCCCTGGCCCTGGCCATGATTGACATTGACCACTTCAAAAACGTCAACGACACCTATGGCCATGTTGGGGGAGACGCCGTGTTGCGCACTCTCTCTACCCAGCTGCGTGGAATGTTACGTGCCTCTGACACCCTGTGCCGCTACGGCGGAGAAGAGTTTGCGCTGATACTTCCACATATCAACCAGGACAGTGCCATGGTGTTGCTGGAGCGCTTGCGCAATGCGGTTGCGGGGATGCGCGTGGAGCTAGAAGATGAAAAGCAGGTCGCCGTCACCATGAGTGTAGGCCTTGCCGCATTGCAGGACGGCATGACCCCCGGTCAGTTGCTCAGCAATGCGGACAAGTCACTCTATGTTGCCAAGGGAGCGGGTCGCAATTGCATCTTCTCGCATGTGGATCCACCGGCGCCAGAATCTGTCTGAGATTTTCGAAAATTGAAGCTTGCGTGTTTACTGTGCACCACACAGGATGCCCCTCCATGTCGAGGGTGAGGTACCAGGCAATGGTCTCATGACTACATGGCAAGCCAAGAAAAAACCCCGCTACCATTTCGATAGCGGGGTTTCTAATGCCTGTAAGGGCTAATTGGTGGGACCTGCGGGGGTCGAACCCACGACAAACGGATTAAAAGTCCGCTGCTCTACCAACTGAGCTAAGGTCCCGACAGCAAGTAACAATTTATTTATCACTTCCTGCGAAGCTTTAAATTATAGCGTTTTTAAGTGCCCGTTTTACAAGCCTCAGAAATTTTATCGAGAATCCAGCCTGCCGCACACATGCCAAAGGTTGCAGTCACCGACACAGCAGAACCATAACCGTGGCAGTTGAGTGAGTTGTCACCCTGCTCTATCTGGCACGATGCGTCGGCCGGCTTGACGGCCTCACGGCTGAAGACACAAATCACTCCCATGCGTTTGCCTTCCTTGGGCGCGTTGTGCGCCTTGCGTAACCGGTAACGCATTTGCGCCAACAACGGATCGTGTGTGGTTTCGCTCAGGTCGGCTATGTCGACCTTGTGTGCATGGCGTTTGCCACCGGCCGCTCCAACAGACACAAACAGGCTCTTGGTGCTGCGCGCCCAATCTGCCATCGCCGTTTTAGCCTTGATCTGGTCACAGGCATCGACCACGGCATCAACACTTTGTGGCAATACAGTGGGCCAGTTCTCAGGCTCAACAAAGGCATCCACACAAACGACTTGGCATGCAGGATTGATGAGTGCGATTCGTTCTCGCATGGCCGTAATTTTTGCCATGCCAACGGTGTTACTGAGTGCGTGGACTTGCCGATTGATGTTGGACTCAGCGACATGGTCTAGATCAATCAGCGTTAAGCGCCCTACGCCGCTACGGGCCAGGGCCTCCGCGACCCAAGAGCCGACGCCGCCAATGCCAACAACGGCAATATGAGATTCACGGATTGCACGGGCTGGCTCCAGGCCATAGAGACGCTCCATACCTGAGAAACGCCGACTCGCATCGGCTTCTTCACCAACAGCAGAGACCATACCCGCGATGTTCTAACGCAAACGCGCCAGCCTGTCCTTAGCGGCTTGTGCAGCCTCCGAGGATGGATAGTTGGCCACCAGGTCGTCCAGCGTCTTGCGGGCGCCCTTGTTGTCTTTTAACTCGAGTTGGCAGTTGGCAATCGCCAATAGAGCTTCTGGCACACGCAAATGGTCGCCGCCCGTGGAAACGAGGGCGCGAAAGCTCGCCAAAGCCTCCTTGTAGTCTTTGGTGGCGTACTGGGCATTTCCTAACCAAAACAACGCAGAGGGACGGTACCCGGTCTTGGGGTAGCGGTTAAGAAAATCTACAAAAACGACCTGCACGGCGGCGAATTCGCCTTTGCGGAAGGTGGCCATAGCAGCGTCGTAGTCGCGCTTTTCGGATGGGTCGGCCAGAAACTCGCGCCCATCGATGGTCACCCGTGACGGCTCAAACTTGCGAAGGCGTTCATCGACGTTTAGAACCGAGTCTTTTTGCTGGCGCTGCAGCTCGGCCACATCACGTACCATCTGCTCATTCTGGCCGCGCATCTTGGCCAGCTCTGTGCGGACCAGATCCAACTGACTTTGCAAGTCAATCAGACTGCGCTGGAGTTGGGCCGACTCTTCTGACGTTCGGCGTGTTTCATCGGACAACTTCTGTTCAGTCAGCTGAACTTTTTGTCGCAAGTCCAGAATCGCCTTGCGCGCCTCCTCGTCATCGAAAAGACCAGCGGAGGCAGTGCCCACGCAGGCCACCATCAACGTTGCAGCGGCCGCCACGCGGCTCAACTGCAAGACAGAGGACCATACGCCGGTTTTCATCGGTAAGAGACTTCCGCGCGACGGTTCTTGGCCATCGCATCTTCGGTAGAGCCCATCACAGCGGGCTTCTCTTTACCGAAACTGACCGCTTCCAACTGGCTCTCAGACACACCGAGCAGGCTCATCGCACGACGGACGGCTTCGGCACGTTTCTGACCCAAAGCCAGGTTGTACTCACGGCCGCCACGTTCATCGGTGTGGCCTTCGATGGCCACTTTCCTGGACCTGTCCGCTTTGATCAACTTGGCGTTGGCCTCTACAAGTGCCTGGTACTCAGGGCGAATGGTGTAACTGTCGTAGTCAAAATAGACTACGCGGTTGGCAACGTCAGGCACCTTACTTTTATCCAGTGTTACAGGAGTAACTACCCGCTCGCCCACGCCGTCGGAACCCGCTCCACCGGGCTGCGTCACACTGGTACCTGACTTGTCTTCAACTGGAACATTGTCCAATTTTGTAGAACTACAAGCACCCAAGAAAACGACGACGGTTGCCGCCAAAACAAGTTGTTTCATCTATTGCTCCTTTTTGAAATGCCGTTATTACTTTTGCATGGGGCCCCAATCGGGCTCCCGAATATCGCCGTTTTGACCCGCTAAACGGGCCTTGATCTTTCCGTCCACCGTGGTAGTCATCAGCGCTTCGCGTCCCTGTTGCTGGGTAGCGTAAATAATGAGACGTCCATTGGGGGAAAAACTTGGGTTTTCGTCTGCTGTGGTGTCCGTGATGGCATTGGTAGCACCCGTTGCAAGTTCCATAACATGCAGCTTAAACACACCACTAACCCTCGAAATATATGCCAGCCATTTACCATCTGGACTCAACGACGGGGAGATATTGTAAGTACCGGTAAATGTGACGCGCTCGGCATTACCGCCCGTTGAGGACATGCGGTAAATTTGCGGGGCGCCACCGCGATCGCTCACAAAATAAATGGTCTTACCGTTCGCGGTAAAGGTAGGTTCTGTGTCAATAGAGCTGTTTTGAGCGAGGCGTCTGGGCTCACCACCGGTGGCCTCCATCAAATAGAGCTGTGAGCCGCCATCACGGGTCAGCGTCGCAGCAAGGGTTTTGCCGTCGGGCGACCAAGCTGGCGCGCTGTTCGACCCCTTGAAATTGGCAACCAACCGGCGCTTGCCCGTCGAAACATCGTGCACAAAAATCACGGGCTTACGCGACTCGAACGAGACGTACGCAAGTTGTTGGCCGCTGGGTGCCCATGATGGGGAAATGATGGGTTCGGCACTTTTGAGCGCACTTTGGGCGCTCTCTCCGTCTGCATCGGCTACCCACAAGTTATAAGTTGGACCCACCTTGGTCACGTAGGCAATACGGGTAGAAAATATACCCTGGTCACCAGTCATTTTTTCGTACACAAAATCAGCTATCCGGTGCGCCACCAGACGCAAATCCCCAGCTACAACGGCATAACTCTGGCCGCCCAGGTCTTGACTTCGCACCACGTCCCACAGCCGCATACGCACGTCGTAGCGACCATCGGCAAGACGCGTGATACTACCGGTTACCAAGGCGTCAGCACCTTTTTGACGCCAGGTTGAGACCTCAGGTCGCGCGCCCTCGTCCATAGATGCACCGCTGCTGTCCACAGCACGGAATTGACCACTGCGCTCCAAATCAGCCTGCACGATGCTGGCTATTTTTTGGGGTGCAGACTCATCACCGCGAAACGCGGCGATTGCAATAGGAACCTGGGTCAACCCGACCCCGGACACCTCCACCCGAAACTGCGCAAAGGCAGATCCGCAAACCAAACTCGCAATCAAAATTAACAGGTGTCGCTTCAACATCATTGCATTATCCCAGTGTTGTGATGCGCACATCATCGTTGATGCGCTGTTGTGAATAGCCCCGCGTCGGCTGGGTCTCTGTAGTTGTAGCACGGGCTTTTACGACCGCTGCATTGTGCGACTCCTGGTTGCGAGCCGCTTCCCGGTGCCAGAGGTGAAACACCTCCGTTGCACAAAATCCGTTCTTGCGCGTGACACCACTGTTGTGCAATCGCATAACAAAGTCTGCATCCTCGTGCCCCCAGCCAACGAAAGACTCATCAAACCCATTCACTTGTTCAAAGTCGGTGCGCCAACACCCTATATTGCAACCGCGTATGCCTTTCCAAGAAAAGACCCGATGGTTCCGCCAGGGCATATCGGGCAACCGCAACAGGCCAAATATTTTACTGGCGTGACCCGATACCCTCTGGCGCAGCCAATACCAGGCGGACCGTCCGCAGATTTGCTCCGCCCCGGACAATACCGCCGTGGTAAGCGTAGATGATAGTAATACGCGGCTACCGTTCACGAAATGACCAAGCTGGGCCAGTGACTTGTGCCTTTCTATGAAATCCACCTCGGGTACACAATCTCCATCGAGAAATAGGATGTATTCGCCTTTGGATGCGGCAACGCCACGGTTGCGTATGCGTGTGGCAGTGAAGCCAACATCCGGGTGCCAAACATGGATTGCACGCAAGGTCTTGGCTACCGGCGCGTTCAAAATAGCAGTTTGGTGTTCGATACGTGAACCATCGTCCGCCACTATCACCTCAAAATGGCTATCGGATTGTCGCGCTAAACCGTCCAATACTGCCAGCATAGCATCGCTGCGGTTATAGGTTGTGACGACGACGGATACAAGTTGGGAGGCATTCATTTTGGACTAGACTACGCGGCTGGCAACTACCTGCTGCGCGCCAAGTGGCCGAATACTACCACCCCTGATGAGCAAAATTTCCGTCTATATCATCGCCTTCAACGAAGCCGAAAAAGTTGCCGGCACCATAGAAAGTGTGCAATGGGCTGACGAGGTGGTACTGGTGGACTCCTGGAGCACCGATGGCACGCCCGAGATCGCCTCGCGTATGGGCGCCAAGGTTGTGCAAGTCGATTTCATTGGTTTTGGCGCGTTGCGCAACAGTGCATTGGCCGCCTGCACGCATGAATGGATTTTCAGCCTGGATGCGGACGAACGTTGCACACCGCAAGCTGAACGGGAGATCCGTGACATCACCAACAACCCGGATGCGCTTGATGTGTACTGGATGCCACGTCGTAACTATTTCATGGGTCGCTGGATCAAGCATTCGGGCTGGTACCCGAACTACCGACAACCCCAGCTGTTCCGCAATGGCGCGATGGAATACGACCTGAAGCCTGTGCACGAAGGTTATGTACTTAAAACTGACAAACCCGTTGGCCGTTTAAAGAATCCGATCTGGCAGTTCCCGTTCAAGAACATGGGCGAGGTCATGCACAAGTCCAACCGCTATTCCACACTGGGCGCGCAACGCCTGGTGGAGAAGCGCCTGTCCATGGGCACAGCACTGACGCATGGCATCTGGGCTTTTGTGAAGCATTACGTTTTCAAGCTCGGCTTCCTCGACGGCTGGGCGGGCTTTGTTATTGCGTTAGGCAATTTTGAAGGCACCTTCTACCGCTATGTAAAAGCCATTGAAATACAAAAAGGTGCCGCTTGGCAGGCGCCCAAACAGCCAACCAGCGATGGTTGACGCTAGCAAAGCCAATATTCGCTTGTTCGTGGTGTGCCTGGCCGCACTGTCGGTGAGCCTGCCCATTGCGTGGATCAGTCTCGCCAAAATTTTGTTGTTTACGTTGGGCCTGGTCTATTTGATACGCAGCCATTGGACCGGGCGCAGCGATGCGGCTTTGCCGCGGCTCTGGACCACCTATGCCGTACTTGGCATTCTCTTGGTGTTTGCACTCAGCCTGTTGTGGACAGAGGCCGACATGGCGTCGGCCCTGCACAGCTTGGTCAAACATGCCAAATTGTTGGGCATTCTGTTGATCGTGGGTTTCATCCGGACGTTGCGCGAGGCGCGAATGGCGCTATTATTTTACGCAATTGGTCAGGGCTTTCTGTTGCTGAGTTCGTGGATGCTGTTTGCGGGTGTTCCCATTCCATGGGCTGCGGACACCGCAACCGAGAATGTAGTTTTTTCCAGTTATCTCGACCAGTCCATCATGTTCGCGGCCACAGCGGCCGTTTTTTGGCATATGCGAGAGGAAGGGCTGTGGCCCAAATGGCTGGGTATAGCCGCAGCCTTGCTGGCCTTGACCAATGCCTTGCTGCTGCTGGAAGGTCGAACTGGGTATCTGGTTGCGTTATCGAGTTTATCGCTGGGTTTGATGTGGGCAACACCACGTCGTTTCCGCTTGCCAACCTTGTTGCTGACTCCCTTGGCGGTACTATTGGGCCTGTCACTTGTCTCGCCCCAACTGCAAGAGCGAGTTACAAAGATCGTCAGCGAAAGCGTTAACTATTCCAAAACCCATCAGGTGGCATCCAAAGACTCGTCGGGTTGGCGTCTGAATGCCTGGCGCCGGTCCCTGCAGTCTCTAAACGCCAAACCTCTGATAGGCTTCGGCGTTGGTGCCTGGACGCCCGCCGTCAAACAGTTTGAGAACAGCAGCCTTGCGACCCCACTGTTTGGTGAAGGCAACAAAAGCAACCCCCACCAAGAGTATTTGTTGTGGGGCGTTGAATTGGGTATGGGTGGTTTGGTGCTGATTATTGCCATGATGGCCTGCATGGCGCGCGACGCCCTTCGCTTCCCTACCAGTATCCAGCGCGCAACCTTGTCCGTACTGGCCGCCTTGGCAGTGGCCTGCCTTTTCAATTCAACTTTGTACGACGATTGGATTGGTGACTTTTTCTGCATTAGCCTGGGGCTGTTGTTTGCCGCAGGTGCGCGCAGCGTCGTGCCATCGCATCCTCAAACGCCCGCACGCCATGAAGACTGACACACCGCCCGCAGCCCAAACCCCGACTGCACCGCCAACCACTGCCGCGGCGAGCCTGCTGCAACGTTTGCGGCCACTGTGGCCTTACTTTAGTGCCTCCCCTGGCACCTGGATCATCATCGTGTTCGCCACCATCGTCGCGGCAATCACCGAGCCCTTGATTCCCTTGCTGTTTGCCGAACTGCTGGACCAAGGTTTCGTTAAACGCAGTTTAGAGCTGTGGATCGTGCCGGTGGTGCTGCTTTCAGTGTTTGGTGTGCGCGGCCTGGCCAGCTATGTAGCGCAATTGGGCCTTTCACACGTCACCAACCACGGCCTGATGCTGATGCGCCGCGAAATGTTTGCCAAACTGTTGGTTGCGCAGCTGGGATTGTTCAAAAAACAGACTTCCAGCGCCCTGTCCAACACCATCGTCTACGAGACGCAAAACGGTGCCTTCATGCTGGTCAACTCCATTCTGAGCCTGATGCGCAACGCCCTCACGCTTGTCGCGTTCATGGTTTCCCTGCTGCTGCAGAACTGGAAGCTGACGCTCATCGTCATTGCCGTGTTCCCGGCGTTGGCCTGGGTCATGCGTGTGCTCACCAAGCGTCTGCACAGTTTGACCAAGGCCAACCAGGATGCCACCGACAGCCTGGCCTATGTGGTCGAGGAAAACGTGCTAGCCCACCGCGATATCCGACTCTACGGGGCGCAGGCCTCACAGGCCGAGCGCTTTGACCACCTGGGCCTGTCTCTGCGCCGCCTGGCCTTGAAGTCCACGGTGGCCGGTGCCGCGATGACCCCCCTCACCCAAATGCTGGCGGCCATGGCACTGTCGGTCGTGGTGTCCGTGGCCCTGGTGCAAAGCGCCACCAGCGCTACATCGGTGGGTGGCTTCGTGGGCTTTTTGACCGCCATGCTGATGACCATTGCACCGATCCGCCAATTGTCAGAAGTCTTCAGCCCCATCACCCGTGGATTGGCGGCGCTGGAGCGAGGTCTGGAGTTGATACACGACACACCCTCCGAAGCCGAAGGCACATTTGCCGAGCCACGTGCGCGGGGCGAGATCACTTTCGAAGACGTGGTGGTGCAGTACGCCGCAGATGCGGCGCCCGTCATCCACAACCTGAGCCTGACGGCCCACAGCGGTGAGACCAACGCCCTGGTTGGTGCGTC
>JBKJJC010000260.1:0-2901 GCA_046598245.1 Rhodoferax sp. | reverse complement strand
CGCTGCCCTTAGGGTCCACCAGAATCGGTTTGCCAGCGGCGCGTGCGCTGGCAATCATGTCGGTGATATGGCCCAGGCCACCTTTGCCGTAGTCGGAGAACAGCACGGCACCGTGCTTGGGCAGTAGGTTTTCAAACGCCGCGGTCTGCGAGGCCAGCAGTTCATTTTTTGGGGTGTTCTCAAAGTCCAGGCGCAGCAACTGCTGTTGGCGTCCGATGACCCGCAGCTTGACGGTGGTCTTGAGGTCAGCGTCGCGCCCAAAATGGGGCTGGATGCCGGTTTTTGCAACCAGGGCTTCGAGTTTGTGGCTGGCCTCGTCATCCCCTACTACGGTCAGCAGGGACGCTTGAGCGCCCAGTGTCACCACGTTATAGGCTACGTTGGCGGCACCGCCGTTGCGCTCCTCTTCGCGCGTGATGCGAACCACTGGCACCGGTGCCTCGGGCGAAATGCGGTCCACTGCGCCGTACCAGTAGCGGTCCAGCATCACGTCGCCCACCACCAGCACCAGGGCGGTCGACATTTTTTCTTTTGAAATAGTCATAGTTCTTCTACACGACGGGCGGGGTAACTGTCCCAGGCTTGGCAGCCGGGGCATTGCCAAAAATGCTGTTTTGCCTCAAAACCGCAGGCCGCGCAGCGGTAGCGGGTCAAGGGCTTGACGGCCTGGTCCAATGCGCGCTGCACTTGGGGGTGGAATTGTTCGTGCTCTAGTTTTTCACCCGCAATCCATTTGGCGGCGGCCACCAGAGAGGGTTCGATTTCAAGGTGTCGGGCATACCACTCGCGGGCCGTGGCGGTGGGGGCGCCGCTGGCTGCCTCAAGGGCTACGATAGCGTCCAGCACATCCAGTGACGGTGTGTTTGCATAGACCATTTTTAGTCGGGCCAGCGCGCGCACGCCTTGTCCCGAGGCAATGGAGTATTCGGCCAACAACGGTGCAATCAAGGCAACGGCATTGGGGGCGGTCACCAGGGCTTGGGTCAGCGTTTCGCAAGCCAGTGCGGGCTTGCCCTGCAAGTTCTGGAGGCGGGCGAGGTCGATGCGGGGACGTGGTGCATCGGGTGCAATATGCATGGCCTGGGTGAGGTTTTCCATGGCCTGTCCTAGATCGTTGGTACTGACACTGGTGGCAGCTTGTTCGCACAGGTAGTGAGACAGTCGCCCCTTGAAGCTGCCTTGACCGGTGGATTCGAGCCTGTGGGCAATCTGCGTGGCGTGCTCCCAGTCGCGCGAGCGCTCGTAGTTGGCGAGCAGTGCCAAATGGGCCTGCGCTTCAAAGCGTGTGCCGTCGAGTTTGAGCAAGGCATCTTCCGCACGGTCCAGCAGGCCGGCCTTCAGGTAGTCCAATGCCAGCGCATGTTGGGCGCGGTGCCGGTCATCCTGTGCCAGGTCGCCGCGTGACAGCAGATGCTGGTGAACCCGCACCGCCCGTTCGTATTCGCCACGGCGGCGAAACAGGTTACCCAGTGCAAAGTGCAGTTCTGATGTGTCAGGGTCGTTTTGAACGGCCTCAATAAAGGCGTCAATCGCCTGGTCTTGCTGCTCATTGAGCAAAAAATTCAGGCCCTTGAAATAGGCCTTGGGGGCCTGGCGGTTTTCAATGCGCAGCTGCCGCATGTCAAAGCGGGAGGCCAGCCAGCCCAGTCCAAAAACGATGGGCAGCGCCAGCAAGATCAGACTGAGGTCAAATTCCATAGGGAGGTTGTTGGGGTGCAGGCGGTTTTTCGGGCACGGCTATGGCAGTGGCGGTGGTTGCGGTGGTCTGGCGTCGCGCCAGGGCTGCCGCACGGCGGTGCTGCCACCAGCGTGGCACCATGCCCAATACCCCGATCACCAAGCCTAGCGCAAACGCGCTCAGCACAACCAGAACCAGTGGAGCCGTCCATTGCTGGCCGAAGAAAAACCGCACGGTGGCATCGTTCTGGTTGTTCAACGCGAAAGCGAAGAGGGTAAAAAAAATGGCCGCTTTGAGCGCCCACTTCAAAAACCATACAAATTGTTTCATTGATCTCCCCGGTGTCGAGGGATTCTAATCGCCGCGGGGCCGCCAACAGGCGACTCAAGGCTGGGTTTTGGCTTCGAGTTCAGCAGTGCGCTGGTCTACGGATTCGCGCAGGGCTTTGCCAGGCTTGAAATGGGGCACACGCTTCTCGGGAATGGCAACACTTTCGCCGCTGCGCGGGTTGCGGCCCATACGGGGTGGACGGTGGTTGATCGAGAAACTGCCAAAGCCGCGAATCTCAATACGGTGCCCAGCGACCAAGGCGTCGTTCATGGCGTCCAGAATGGCCTTGACGGCAAATTCGGCATCGCGATGGGTGAGCTGGCCAAAACGGTTGGCGAGTTCTTCAACAAGGTCGGAGCGTGTCATGGGCGAAGTGTATTTTTAGTCCAAGAAAAAACGGCCGGGTCCCAAACACATGCTTGGGGCGCCGGCCGTTTATTCAATTCAACAGCATGTCAAAAAATCGTATGGGGCAGAGCGTTCACTCTACCCCAACGGATTAATTGTTGTTGTCGAGCTTGGCACGCAACAGTGCGCCCAGGCTGGTGGTGCCGGCGTTTTCGCGGGCAGAAGACTGGCTCAAAGCAGCCATGGCTTCGCCTTGGTCAGCCGCATCCTTGGCCTTGATGGACAACTGGATGTTGCGGGTCTTGCGATCCACATTGACAACCACAGCAGTCACTTCGTCGCCTTCTTTCAGCACGTTGCGAGCATCTTCCACGCGGTCGCGGGAGATCTCAGACGCACGCAGGTAACCGATGATGTCTTCGCCCAAGTCGATCTCAGCGCCCTTAGCGTCCACAGTCTTGACCTTACCGGTCACAACCTGGCCCTTGTCGTTGATCGACACGAAGGTGGTGAAAGGATCGGAATCCAACTGCTTGATACCCAGA
>JBKJJC010000023.1:0-4275 GCA_046598245.1 Rhodoferax sp. | reverse complement strand
ACTGAGGCGCAACGACTGGAGCACGACTCCATGGGCGACATCGCCGTGAACGGCCACGCGTTATGGGGCGCGCAAACCCAGCGCTCGCTGCAGCACTTTGCCATCTCCACCGAGCGCATGCCACAGGCCTTGCTGTACGCTTTGGCGCACACCAAACGGGCGGCGGCACAGGCCAACCGCGAACTGGGTCTGCTGGATGCAGCCGTGGCCAACGCGATTGCGCAGGCCGCAGACGAGGTGCTGGCGGGCAAGCATGGCGACGCGTTTCCGTTGTCGGTGTGGCAGACCGGCTCTGGCACACAGACCAATATGAATATGAACGAGGTGCTGGCCAACCGCGCCTCGGAGATCCTGGGCGGCCAGCGCGGCATGGGCCGTCTGGTGCACCCCAACGACCACGTCAACATGGGCCAGTCGTCCAATGATATTTTTCCCACGGCCATGCACTTGGCGGCCTTGACGGGCCTCACCCAAGACCTTCTGCCAGCACTGACCGCACTGCAAGCGACGCTGATCACCAAGGCCGACGCATTTGCAACCCTCGTCAAAATGGGGCGCACCCATTTGCAGGACGCAACCCCCATCACGCTGGGACAAGAAATATCAGGCTGGGTTGCACAACTGGTGCATGGCCAGGAGGCCATTGAACGCAGCTTGGATGCCCTGTTGGAGCTGGCCGTGGGTGGCACCGCGGTAGGCACCGGTCTGAACACCCACCCCGACTTTGGCACCCTTGTTGCCGCCCGGCTGGCACGGGAGACGGGCTTGGCGCTGCGCTGCGCCGACAACCGCTTTGCTGCGCTGGCCGCACACGACGAGTTGGTCAGCGCGCACGGCGCTTTAAAAACGTTGGCTGTTGCCTTGATGAAGATCGCCAACGATGTGCGCTGGCTGGCCAGCGGCCCGCGTGGCGGACTGGGCGAGCTGCGCCTGCCTGAGAACGAACCCGGTAGCTCCATCATGCCGGGCAAGGTCAACCCCACGCAGTGCGAGGCGCTCACCATGGTCTGCTGCCAGGTCATGGGCAATGATGTGGCGCTGAGCATAGGCGGTGCCATGGGCAACTTTGAACTCAATGTGTTCAAGCCGCTCATCATCCACAACTTCTTGCAAAGCCTGCGCCTGTTGGCCGATGCCATGGCCAGCTTTGACCACCACTGCGCGCAGGGGCTGGAACCTGATCACGCGCGTATCGCCGAGCTGGTGGCGAATTCGCTGATGCTGGTCACCGCCCTGAGCCCCCACATCGGTTACGACAAGGCTGCCGCTATTGCCAAACATGCGCACCAACATGGCCTGTCGCTGCGCGCGGCGGCACTGGCCTTGGGGACTGTGGGTGCTGCAGATTTTGATGTCTGGGTGCGCCCACAGAGCATGGTTTAAGGGTTTTCCGGGCGATCAGCCGTCATGGCTTCTTCTTGGCGTCCTTCTCGTTAGCCTCCAGCATGGCTTTCATCGGGTCGTCTTCTTCCTTGGGCGCATCGCCAGCGGCGCCCGTATCCATGCCAGTGGTTGGGTCCGCGGCTTCATCGGCCTTGGGCATTTCCAGTTGGTTCATGATCTGCTCGGAGCTGAGGGTATCTTGCTTTTCAATGCCACCGGTGACTAGGACTGGGAAAGCGATGACAGCAGTTACCATGATCAACTGCAAGATGATGAAGGCGATGGAGCCTTTGTAGATTTCGGTCGTCTTGACCGACGGAATCAGCTTGCCGGTCACACGGTCTTTGTAGTCAAACTTGGCGGCCACGCTGCGCAGGTAAAACAAGGCGAAGCCGAACGGTGGCGTCAAAAACGAGGTCTGCAGGTTCATGGCAACAATCACACCAAACCAGATCATGGCCTGATCGGCTGTCATACCCGGCACCAGGGCGGGCAGAATTTTTTCGGCGACAGGTGCCAACAGCGGAATCACGATAAAGGCGATCTCGAAGAAGTCGATAAAGCAGCCCAGAATGAAGATCAAAATGTTGACCACGATCAAGAAGCCCCACGCACCGCCGGGAATGCCGTCAAACAGATGCTCGACCCAGATGTGGCCATCGGCCGCATTGAAGGTAAAGCTGAACACGGTCGAGCCAATCAAAATGAACAGCACAAAGGTCGCCAGTTTGGCGGTGCTTTCCAGTGCCTGTTTGGTCAGCGGCAGGGTCAACCGGCGTTTGCCGATTGCCAGAATGATGGCGCCCAGTGCACCCATGGCTCCGCCTTCGGTGGGTGTGGCCACGCCCAAAAAGATGGTGCCCAGCACCAGAAAGATCAGGATTAGCGGTGGCATCAGCACAAAGGTCACTTGCTCGGCCAGACGCGACAGCAGGTGCAGCTTGGTCACCTTGTTGATGATGGCCAGCGCCAAGCCTGTCAATGAGGCCAGGGTCAACGACAGGATCACAATTTCATCACGTGCGGAGGGTACCGCGCGCTCCAGCCATTGGGTCATCAGCCCGTTGTGCACCTGGGCCCAGCCGTAGCCTACCGCCGCACAGATCATTACCAAGACCAGCAGCGAGCGGTGACCGGAGGTACCGTTGTCTTCTTTGAACAACAGCGCTTCTGGTGGTAGGGCAGGCACCATGGCTGGTTTGAAAATGGCCACAGCCACGATGAAGGCGATGTACAAACCCACCAACAACAAACCAGGTATCAGTGCACCGGAGTACATGTCACCCACTGAGCGGCCCAACTGGTCGGCCAACACAATCAGCACCAGCGACGGCGGAATAGCCTGCGCCAAGGTGCCCGATGCGGTAATAGTGCCCGTGGCAATGGTACGGCTGTAGCCATAGCGCAGCATCACGGGCAATGAGATCAGGCCCATAGAAATCACCGCCGCTGCCACCACGCCGGTGGTAGCGGCCAGCAGGGCGCCCACCAGAATCACAGCAATAGCCACACCGCCACGTACCGGGCCGAAGACCTGGCCCACGGTTTCCAGCAGGTCTTCGGCCATGCCGGAGCGTTCCAAAATAATCCCCATAAAGGTAAAGAACGGAATTGCCAGCAGCGTGTCGTTTTGCATGATGCCGAAGATGCGCAGCGGCAGGGCTTGGAACATAGCCGCCGGGAAGATGCCGGCCTCAATACCAATAAAACCAAAGGCCAGGCCAGTAGCCGCGAGGCCAAATGCCACTGGGAAACCGGTCAGCAGCAGGGCAAACAGTCCAATAAACATCAGGGGCACAAATTGCTGTGCCAGGAAAGTGGTTTGCATTTATTTGTCTCCTGCCAGCATACGTGCGGCTTGGGCTTCTAGTTCTTCCAGGTGCTTTTGCTCGTCGGACTTGGACTCTTCTGCGCTGAGCACGTCAGGGCCGTTGCCGGTGAGGAAGGCAATGCGTTTGATGAGCTCAGAGACCCCTTGCAACATCAACAATGCAAAACCGAGCGGTATCAAAGCGTAGGCAGGCCAACGGATCAGCCCCCCCGCGTTTTGCGACATTTCGCCACTGGTAAACGCCTGGTAGAAAAAGGGCCAGCCCAAGGCGATGCAGATCGCGCAAAACGGGAACAACACCACCACGATGCCCACCACATCCACCCAGTTCCGGGTGCGGTCGCTCAGTTTGTTGGAGATGAAGTCGATGCGCACATGCGAGTTTTTCAAAAAGCCGTAGCCTGCACCCAGCATGAACACCGCAGCAAACAAATACCACTGAATTTCCAGCAGGCCGTTGGAGCTTTGGTTGAAGGCTTTGCGCACCAGTGCGTTGCCTGCACTGATCAGGGTGGTGGCCAGAATCAGCCACATCGTGAGTTTGCCTGTCCAAGTGCTGATCGTATCGATCAGCCGGGACAGTGTTAGAAATGGTGTCATGGTGTCTCCGCCAAAGGGTGTAGGTTGCCGGTGGCACAGGGCCGCGCGGTCCATTTGTAAGCCTGCTGAGTCTAAGGGCTATTGCCCGGTCCACGGCTGAAGAAACCCTGACACAGTCGCCGCAAATCGCCTAGGGTTTACCATGGGTGTCAACGTTAAAAATTTGGGCCCGTCGTGCTTGCAACATGCGGTGGTGCCGCACTGGTCGGCAACCCAATACATCCCATGACAACAGACAACAAACCTCCTCGAGACGATGCACCCCAGGCCCTGGCCGATTTTGTGGTGCCCAGTTACGCGCCCGACCAGCCCCTCAAAAAATGAGCTCCATTGAAGTGGGCCGTGCGCTGTGGCGCGGCCTTGTTGGTGCTGACCGTGTTGCTGGGTGCCACGGCCAATTTCCTGTGGACGCGTGATGTGGATGCGCGCCTGGCAACGCTAGAGGCCGCCACGCCCCCTAC
>JBKJJC010000353.1:0-3740 GCA_046598245.1 Rhodoferax sp. | reverse complement strand
GGCGCACCGGCGAACTTGACCGGGTGGTTGAAGCCCCCGCCGTGCACGGCCCACAGCTCGCCGCTGACACCCTGGCGCTTGAGGTCTTCGTCTTCTGGCGGCGTTAGGCTGCTGTCCAGAAAGACGAAATAGAAGGAGGAACCAATCCAGGCGATAGCGGTGATGACATGGACCCAGCGCAGCAGCAGATTGGCCCAGTCGAGCAGGTAACTTTCCATACGGTGTATGTTCTCAGTGGAGTGTTCGCAAAGTGTATACAGTTTTGCTGCGCCGTGGTGGCCCAGCCTACGGCCCTGAGTTGTCCATACCCTTGAGTTGGCGAACCAGTTCATCCGCTGTGTCTTGCACAGCTTGGCGTGCAGAGCTGGTTCCAGAATTGGTCATCACGGCCACCGATACGCCTAAAGCAGGTGCGATGACCAAGAAACTGGCTCCGCCCTCTTGCTGGCCACCGTGGTGGATAATGGCCGTGGGCTTGTCTTTGCCGAACATCCTGGTGGACGTGTCGATCCTCCACCCCAGCGCATAATTTTGTTCATTGGCTTGGCCGTCTGCCAGCAAGACCGGCGTCCACATCGTCTTGCGCGCGGCCTGCGACAGAAAGCTATCTTTCTCAGCGCACATGGCAAGACGCACGAGATCTGAAGGTGTTGACACGAGACCTCCTCCGGCGATGCGATTGCTGGTGTCCATGGGGTCTGCCAAACTGTAGCGTCCACCCTCCGCTTGGTAGAAGCTCGCACGCGCTTGCATGGAGGCGATCCCATCGACCGCCGTGTCTTGCATGGCACAGGGTTCAAAAACCAATGTTTGCAATAGCTGCGGGAAAGTAGAACCGGCGGCCAGTTCCAGTTTGCGTGACAACAACGAGTAGCCCCATGTCGAATAGAGGAAGTTGGTACCAGGTGCGAACCGCAATCTATCGCCTATAAAACTATCCAAACCGTCGGCGACGCTTGCATAGTGCTTGGGGGCACTGATACCTGCTGCGCTGGACAAAATTTCCGTTAGCCCGTAGTGGCGTATGCCGGATACATGGGCCGCCAGTTGCCGCGGAGTGATGCGACGGGACTCCTCTGAGAGCCCGGCGACGCTAGTACCCAATGGTGTATCCAGTTCCAGTAATCCACGGTCTACCAAGCGCATCATCGCCATGGCCGTGATCGGCTTTGCCACACTGCCCGTACGGTAGCGCGTGGAGGGCGATGCCAGCGCACGACTTTCAATGTCGGCCCATCCATAGGATCCGGCCCATCTAAGCTCACCCCGGGTAGCGATGGCTGCCGACATGGAGACCACACCAGCCTTTAGCACTGCAGTCCGCAGTGCTGCGTCGAGGGCGGCCGCATGGGGCGGGGGGAAGCCAGCGGATGCGGTGCTGGCGCTCACCGTCGCTGCAGGCAACGCAGGAATAGGGTCTTTTGAGAATGCGTGCGCGGAGTTGCTGCATACGACCGCTGGCGCGATGGCGAACAATAGCTGTGCGAACTTACGAAGTTTTTTCATTTGAAATCCAAAAGAGATACGTGATGGGGGAATCGTATCCCTCGTTCTTACTGACTGCCCTGAAACATCCGGGCTAGCCACCCAGCTGCAGAATCTGCGCTGCCACAGCCACCGCAATCACCTCAGGCTCTTTGCCGGTAATACCCGGCACACCAATCGGACAAGTAACGTGTGCCAGTTCCTCAGCGCTAAAACCCCGCGCCTGCAGCCGCTGGCGAAACGATGCCCACTTGGTCTTGCTGCCAATCAACCCCAAAAAAGGTAAGTCGCCCCGTGCGCGCTGGCGGGTCAAGCACGCAGCGACCACATCCAGGTCTTCGGCATGGCTGAAGCTCATGATCAGCACGTGCGAGCCGCCTTGCAGATCGGCCACGGCCGCATGTACGGGGTCAGAGTGTTCACACTGCACGTTGGCCGGCAGGCCGGGGGGGAATATCTCGTCGCGGCTGTCCACCCAGGTCAGGTGCATGGGCAAACTCGCCAGCACCTGCACCACGGCGCGGCCCACGTGGCCTCCACCAAACAGCGCAATAGGTATGTAGGATTTGGTTAGCCGTTGGCGCAGTGCCACGGCGTCGGATGCGGCAATCTTCTCAAAATGCAAGACTACTTCGCCGCCACAGCATTGGCCCAAGCTGGGCCCCAGGGCATAACGCACCTCCGCGTCGCCAATACCTTGCTGCAGCAGGGTGCGGGCATGGGCGATAGCGTCAAACTCCAAATGCCCGCCGCCCACAGTGGCGACGATGGAATTGGAGAACACCGCCATCCACGTGCCCGCATCACGCGGCACCGAGCCACGGGTGGACTGCACGGTGACCAGTACCCCGGTCTCCAACTTCAGCTGGTCAAACAAGGCAGATTGCAAACTCACATTCCAAACCCTTTTCCATGGCTTAATTCACTTTGCACGACAGACAATGTTCCCCAAGTATGCATTGCAGCCCTCTATTAAAGCGCCCGGAAACCGTAACCATGCTATTCAAAAAGCCGTATCGCGCCAGCCTGTGGATCAGCGCCGCCAGCCTTCTGGCGGCCTGTAGTAGCAGTCCGCCTCCCGTTGCGCCGCCGAAGCCCACCGTGAAACTGGCGCCCCAGGACCAACTAACGCCCGGTTCCCCAAGCCCGGCAACAACCGGCATCAGCACGCGGGTGTCTTACGCGGACACACCGCGCGACTACCGACGCGATGGTGCCGCCCACCTCTACGCCAAAAATTCCGCCCGCATCTTCACCGGCAAATTGCCGCCCCTGCTATACGCTATTGGTGTGGTGCAAGTGGATATCAATGCCAGTGGCGCGGTCACCGCCATACGCTGGATGCGTGCACCCAAACACGCACCCGAGGTGGTGGCCGAGATTGAACGCTCGCTGCGGGCCGCTGCGCCCTTTCCAGCCCCAATCAAGTTGGGCAAGGTCACTTACACCGACACCTGGCTGTGGCACAAGAGCGGCCAGTTCCAGCTCGATACGCTGACCGAAGGCCAACTCTAGACTGCCGAGACCCGTTTGCTCATGTCCTGCATGCGGGTTGCCAGAATCGTACCCAGCGCCATACTGACGGCCAGTGCCACATTGGCATTGGCATGCGACAGGCGCTCAAAATTCTCGGCCGGCAATATCCAAATTTTGCAGTCACTGTAGGCCGATACGGCAGCAATGCGTGGCAAGTGGGAGAAGAAGCTGGCCTCCCCCACCACACTGCCCGGGCCCACGATGGCCAGGTGAACAATGCCCTTGTCGGTATGCATGTCGACCTTAAGGTCGCCCGACTCCACAAAATACACTTTGCGGTCCGTCTCGCCCTGCCCAATGATTAGCTCACCACGCACGTGGGTCGCCGGATGCATGTAGTCCGCCAACACCTTCCAGCGGTACAACTCTAAAAACTTGCGAAGGCCACCGGCCTCGGCATTGCGAGCTACCGCAGCAACCAGCGCGGTGACATCGTGGGTAGGCGGTTTTGCGGGGTTTGCAGCAGAACTTGTCATGGCGGTCTCTCCAATGCGTGGGCGCTATGCGCTGCTATCTTGCCTCCGATGGCCTTTAATTGCAACAAACACTTGGGTCTCGAAAGCCGCGCAGCCAGTCAGTGTTGCCAGATCCTCACGACCCGCGGTACGTGGAATAGCTCCACGGGCTGACCAACAGCGGCACGTGGTAGTGCTGGTCCGCATGGGCCACGCCAAAATCCAGACTCACGCGGTTCAAGAAGTTGGGCTCTGGCAAGGCCA
>JBKJJC010000302.1:0-2994 GCA_046598245.1 Rhodoferax sp. | reverse complement strand
CTGCTCTAAGGCAGAGAGCGTCAGGCGCTGGCGGTGTGCCAGAGAAGAAGGCCGCCCCATGCGCGATACCGCCAAGTCAAGTCGTTGTGCCTGTCGATCAACAAACCGCTCCACTGCATCTCCCATGCGGGACTCCAGATCAGCCACCAGAGCCAGCCATGCGGAGGTAGGTTCCGACACCAACTCGGCGGCGGCAGTCGGCGTAGGGGCTCTCACATCAGCCACAAAGTCCGCGATGGTGAAGTCGGTTTCGTGGCCCACACCGCATACCACCGGTACTGGGCTGCGTGCCAGCATGCGGGCCAATTGCTCATCATTGAAGGCCCACAGGTCTTCCATAGCACCCCCACCACGCACCAACAGGATGACATCGATGGCAACTCCGGCGCCCTGGACTGGCGCTGCGGCCCAAGCGTAAAGGTTTGAAAGTGCAAGCATCAGCTCACGCGGCGCATTTTCTCCCTGCACTGCGGCTGCGGCCAGCAACACGGGAATGTGTGGCACGCGCCGCTGCAAGGCCGTCACGACGTCATGTAGGGCGGCTGCCCCCAAAGACGTAACAAGGCCAATTCCGCGCGGCATCGCAGGTAGTGGGCGCTTGCGCGCGCTGTCAAACAAACCTTCTTGTTCCAGCTTGGCTTTGAGCTTGAAGAACTGCTCAAACAAGGTCCCCTGCCCTGCTGGCCGCATGCTCTCCACCACCAACTGCAATTCGCCACGCGCCTCGTAAACGCCCAGACGCCCACGCACCTCGACCCGGTCGCCATCGCGCGGACTGAAGTTCAACAGACTCGCCGCACGCCGGAACATGGCGCAGCGGATCTGACCGGTTTCGTCCTTCAGAGACAGGTAACAGTGGCCACTGGCAGCGCGGGTAAATCCGCTGATTTCACCGGCCACAGTAACAGGGTTGAAGCGCGCGTCCATGGCATCGGCAATGGCGCGGCACAGGGCTCCCACCTGCCACACTCGGGAGGACGTCGCCGCAGCGTGTGGCAATTCAAACATGTTGGATTCCGAGAGCCCAAAGCCGGCAGTGCGCACTAACACTCCACAGATTGGGTTCAAGTGCGGCAAAGGGCGGCACACCCCGTGCACACCACGGCGTGGCGTGATAAGTCGTTGATTTCATTGGGTTTTTTAATGCTGAATTTGTCATCAATTTGTCAAAATCACGCATTGATGCGGCTTGGCGCGGTGCGGGACAATAGTTTTACACAAACTTATCCACATGTTCTGTGGGTCGTCTGCGTACGCCATAATCGCGTTGCATTGCATCTGTACGGAGTGACCATTTGTTTTCCATCATACAAGCCGCTGGCTGGCCCATCTGGCCCCTCATTGCCTGCTCCGTATTGGCCCTGGCCATCGTTATCGACCGCTTTATCAGCCTCAAGCGCGCCAAGGTTGCGCCACCGCGTTTGCTCGACGAGGTGCTAAGCGTCACCCGCACCGCCATACCAGCCCCCGACGTCGTCACCCAGCTAGAGAAAAACTCGGCCTTGGGCGAGGTGTTGGCCAGCGGATTGCGGGCCATCAACTCTGACCCACGCTGCACTGAAGACGATTTACGCGCGACCATGGAAAGCACCGGCCGCATTGTGGCCCACAGGCTAGAGCTGCGCCTGAGTGCATTGGCCACCATAGCATCGGCCGCACCGTTGATGGGGCTGTTTGGCACCGTCGTCGGCATGATTGAGATTTTTGGATCTCAGGCGCCGGGCGGCTCTACCGGCGGCAACCCTGCGCAACTGGCCCACGGCATTTCGATTGCGTTGTACAACACAGCCTTCGGTCTATTGGTAGCCATCCCCTCATTGATATTTTGGCGCTACTTCAGGGGGCAGGTTGATGCTTACCTGTTGACGCTGGAGACATCTGCCGAACACCTGGCCCGCCACCTCAAGGTCTTCCGTAAAAACAAGCCATGAACTTCCGCGCCAGAACCACAGAAGAACCCGAGATCAATTTGATCCCGTTCATTGATGTGCTGTTGGTGGTGCTGATCTTTTTGATGCTGTCCACCACCTACAGCAAGTTCACCGAAATGCAGCTGAAGCTGCCAATAGCAGACACCGATGCCCAGCGCGACTATGCCAAAGAACTCATCGTTGCCGTCAGTGCAGACGGCGCATTCAGCGTAAACCGTATACCCGTGGTGGGTCGCACGTTGGAAAACGTAGCCGTTGCCATGACCGATGGGGCCAAGGCGGGCAAGGACACGGTTGTCATCATCAGCGCCGACGCCAGTGCCAAGCACCAATCGGTGGTCACGGTCATGGAAGCGGCGCGACGCTCAGGCCTGCACCAGATCACCTTCGCAACCCAGTCCTCTGCCCAGGCGGGTGGCCGTTAGCTCCATGACTGGTGCTTTGCGGCCCGCGCTGCAAAGAATTCTGCTGCGTGCCTGGACTAAGCGAGCCTGGCTGGCATGCCTGTTGTGGCCCCTTTCTCTTACTTTTCGATGCCTGGTCTGGCTGCGGCGCCAGCTCTACCAACGCGGCATTGTCAAGACCCGGCGCGTGGATGCTGTCACGATCGTCGTCGGCAATGTGATTGCCGGCGGTGCGGGAAAGACACCCACTGTTATGGCCGTGGTGCAGCATTTGCTGGCACAGCGGCTGCGCGTGGGGGTGGTCTCACGCGGCTATGGCCGCAAAAATAGCATGGACTGCACCGAGGTACTCGACGACTCCCAACCGGAAGATGTGGGCGACGAGCCGCTTTTGATTCGCCGCACCACCCGCATTCCCGTATTTGTAGGGCCGACGCGCTTTGAAGCCGCCACAGCCCTGCTAGATCGCTACCCACAGATCGACATCATCGTTTGCGACGACGGACTGCAGCACTATGGCTTGTACCGCGACCTAGAGGTCTGCGTATTCGATGACCGCGGTTGTGGCAACGGCTGGCACTTACCCGCTGGTCCCTTGCGCGAAAGCTGGCCTCGCAAAGCTGTTACCCGTGTAGGCCAGAGGCCGGATCGCTTCTTGG
>JBKJJC010000159.1:0-4409 GCA_046598245.1 Rhodoferax sp. | reverse complement strand
TTCAGCGGCACGGCTGCCGTCTTGTGTGCCGTAGCCGCGCGTGGTCACGCCAGCGGATAGGCGTTCAACCAGGAACAGAGCCAACTGGCTGTTGATCTTGGCGGGCACGATGAAGGCGTCGGCCTGGTCGCCTACCGGCACTACACTTTTTGTAGCATTCAACACATATCCGCCGGGGGCTTGCGTCGCTTTTGCTTCGCATATGTCTAGCCTATAGCGGGCTGCGCGAAGCAAAAGCGACGCAAGCCCCCGGCGGTTATGTGTTGAATGCTACAAAAAGTGTAGTACCCGTGGGCGACCAGGCCGACGCTTTCATTGTGCCAGCCAAGATCAATAGCCAGTTGGCTCTGTTCCTGGTTGAGCGCGCATCCGCTGGCGTGACCACGCGCGGCTACGGCACGCAAGACGGCAGCCGTGCCGCTGAAGTTACTTTGAAGAATGCCCCCGCCACATTGATCACCGCAAACGGATTGACCGCGCTGGAACATGCGGTGGACATCGGCATCGCCGCCAGTTGCGCAGAGGCGGTGGGCGTCATGGACAAGACCATGGCCATCACCGCCGAATACATGAATACACGCAAACAGTTTGGCGTGGTCATCAGCAGCTTCCAAGCGCTGCGCCACCGCGCGGCCGATATGAAAATGCAGCTCGAACTAGCCCGTTCCATGAGCTACTACGCCAGCCTCAAGCTCAACGCCCCAGCCCCCGAGCGCCGCGCGGCCATGGCCCGTGCCAAGTACCAGTTAGGCCAGAGCATGCGTTTTGTGGCCGCACAAGCCGTGCAACTGCACGGTGGCATTGGCGTGACGGACGAATACATCGTCAGCCACTACTTTAAGAAGCTCACGCAATTGGAAATGACCTTTGGCGACAGCTTCCACCACCTGGGTGAAGTGTCTGCCCGCATGCAGGATACTGCTGGGGTGTTTGCCTAGACACCTGGCCTGCGCCTAAAAAAGCCCTCCATTCGGAGGGCTTTTTTCTTCAGGTGTCCGTCTATCGACCCAATGTTGTGGCCGCAGGTTCATGCGCTAAGCGCTGATTCTCCGCCTGGGTGCGTTGGCTCATCTCAAAGATGTCTTGGCTGTGGTCAACGCCAAAGCGGTTGTGGGAGCCCTGGGTTTGCTTGTCACTCGCAAAGAAACGCGCTACCAGCGCGACCAAAAGCAAGACAGCCAGACCAGCAATGGTCAAGTTTTGTGGGGTGATAAATGCATCCATCTTGAGTATCTCCAAAGTTAAAGAATATGGACCTGATGCTACGCACGCCACATTTGGCGTCTGTTTAACAGCGCACGTTTTGGACAGGTGCCCGCCGATAGAAAACTTTTTCAAATCTCTTAACCCCATCGCGCCGCCGGGTTCGTTTCAGTCAACTCCTCAATCACTTTTCTGGAGTCAACATGCATACAAATCTGAGTCGACTGGGTCTAGCCGTGGTCTTGGCCTGTACAGGCCTACAAGCGCAGGCGGTGGGGCGCCTGGCCGATGTCACCGTCATAGACCGCGCTACCGGGGCCACCCTGCCGGTGCATTTCAGCAAGGGGGAATATTGGGTGGCTGGTGCGCCGGGCGCACGCTACGCCATCGCCATCCGCAACAAGCTGGGCGAGCGCGTGATGGCAGTCACGTCGGTGGATGGCATCAACGTGGTCAATGGCGCGACGGCTGCATGGGGGCAAACCGGTTACGTGTTCGGCGCCCACTACCACTACCAGATCACCGGTTGGCGCAAGAGCAATTCCGAGGTCGCCGCCTTTGAGTTTGCAGCGGCCAACGACTCCTACGCCGATCGCACGGGCCGCCCCAACCAAGTGGGGGTGATTGGCGTGGCGGTGTTCAAGGAGCGCCGGCCCGAACCCGTATTGCTGCCAACGCCCACGCCCTACCGCATGGAGCGGGATGACAAAGAATCTTCGCGTATGGACAACGCACCGCCCCCATCCGCTCCTGCCGCGGCATCGCCGGCACTCCAGAAGAGCAGGGGCTCGGCGGCACCCGCCGAATCCATGGCCGACAGCAGCAGCAACCGCTCTGCAGAGGCAACCCAAGATGTTGGCCGCCCGGCCATGCCGTCACCCAAGCTGGGCACCGGGCACGGCCAACGCGAGGATTCGTATGTGTCGCACACCAGCTTTCAGCGCTTGCAATCGCAGCCCAACGAAAACATCACCATCCGCTACGACAGCCGCGGGAACCTGGTCGCTGCCGGCATCATCTACGAGCGCCCGGGCCGCACACCCCACCCCTTTCCCAACTCCGACAGCTTCTCCTACGTGCCCGATCCACCGGCGCGCCGCTATTGAATGCGGGACGCGCCCCATAATGCGGGCCATGGCCAGCGTTAACGATCTCACAACCGACACCGATGAGTCGCTGATGTTGCGTTATGCCGCCGGTAACCTGCAAGCCTTCAATCTGCTGTACGACCGGCATGAAATGGGCGTATGGCGTTATGTCTTCAGGAGCGTGCGGGTGCAAGCGGTGGCCGACGATTTGCTACAGGATGTGTGGTTTTCGCTGGCCCGCAAGGCGCCCCAATACCAGCCCACCGCCAAGTTCAAAACCTGGTTGTTCACCATGGCACACAACCGATTGGTTGACTACTTTCGCACCGACAAACAGCACATCAGCCTGGATGGTGACGACGATGCCGATTCAGACAGCGTAGCGTTGGTACAAACACTGGCAGCCAACTCGGGCTTTGGACCGCTGAGGCGCCTGGAGTCCAAAGAGCAGGCCCAGGCGCTGCTCGACGCCATTGAACAACTGCCCTTTGCCCAGCGCGAGGCCTTCATGCTGCAGGCCGAAGCGGGCATGGACGTGCAAGACATTGCAGCCACCACTGGTGTGAGTTTTGAGACCGCCAAAAGCCGCTTGCGCTACGCCCGCAGCCGTTTGCGCGAACTGCTGCAGGAGTTTGCATGACCGAACCACGTGACGCGCGACCTGACGAGCTATTGGAACGCTACGCAGACGCAGTAGCGCAAGACCCGCGCAGGCCTTCCGACCGGGTGCGCAGTGCCGCACGTGCCCATGCCCAGATGTTGCGGGACCAGGCCGCTTCCGTCCAGCGCTTGGAGAGCGGGGCTTCAAACAAGCCAGCGGCCAACCTCCCCCAATGGCAACTGTCCTTGGTCGCTAGTCTGGCAGTGGTTGGTCTAACGGGTTTGTTGTATGTGCAGATCGACCGGGGTGCGCCGCAAGACCGCGAATTGGCGCTCGGCATTCCTGCCCCTACGCCCGGACCCGGACCGGCTCAACCCGCTCAACCCGCTCAGACCTCACGGGTCGATGCGCAACCCTTGCCACCATCGCCAGCACCACCCGCCGACGCTGCGGTCGTTGCCACCCGCAAAGAAACTCTGCCCGCTTCAAAAGCGCAGCCCCTCAAGGACTCGGCACATGACGTTGCCACTGTTGCGAGCGCGAAGGCCGATTCAGCAGCACCTGCAGAAGCAGACAAAAGCCGCCAATTGGCGAACAAACTACCGGAGCAACTCTCCAACTCTGGTGCCCCGGTGGCAGCCATGGCACCGGTCGCACCGGTAGCACCGGCTGCACCAGCGCCCGCTGCACAAGCAATAGCACCGCCTCCGTCGCCGTCGCCGCCGTCGCCGTCTCCACCCAGCGTGATGCGCAGTGCACGCGAATCATCTAGCACCAACCCAGCAACGGCACAGTTTCTGGTAGCCGTGCAAACCGGGCGCGTAGACACCGTTCAAAAGCTGCTTGCCAATGGCATCGCCATCAACACCCGTTTGGAGAACGGCAACACTGCCTTGATGGTCGCCGTGGTACACCAGCAGGCTCAGGTGGTACGGCTATTGTTGAGCCTGGGCGCTGACACCACCTTGGTTAACCAGCAAGGTTTGACCGCTCGGCAGATCGCCAACCAGATGGGACTAACTGACATGGCCGAGTTGCTACAAACATCGCCCTAATCATCACTTCACAAGGACCGACGCACCATGGCTTCTGGAAAAATTCTTGTCGCACAGGGCGGTGGCCCTACTGCCGTTATCAACCAATCCCTGGTCGGGGTGGCGCTGGAGGCCAGGCGCTTTGGCCACATCGAACATGTGTACGGTGCCCGCCACGGTGTTCGCGGCATCGTCAACGAAGATTTTGTACACCTCACCCAAGAGACCAGCCACAACCTCGAAATGGTGGCCAACACGCCATCCAGCGCGCTGGGCTCCACCCGTGACAAGCCCGATGCGGCGTATTGCCACGAGATTTTCAAGGTGCTGCAGGCCCATGAGATTGGCCACTTCTTCTACATCGGTGGCAACGATTCCAGCGACACCGTGCGCATCGTCAGCGAAGAGGCCCGCAAGGCCAACTATGCACTGCGCTGTATCCATATTCCCAAGACGATTGACAACGACCTGGTGGGCAACGAC
>JBKJJC010000307.1:0-7035 GCA_046598245.1 Rhodoferax sp. | reverse complement strand
CATTACGTGGTGCTCAACCTCGTGGCCTCGGGGTTGTTCCTGATCGGCCTGTCGCTGGTGTACGCGGCCACCGGCACGCTGAACATGGCCGACGTAGGTCAGCGCCTGGCGCAGTTGCAGGGCGACAGCCTGCTGTTTGCGCGGGTGGCGGCCTGGGTGCTGCTGGTGGTGTTTGGCCTCAAGGCTGCCATGTTGCCGCTGTACTTCTGGCTGCCCGGCACCTACGCTGCGGCCAGCGCACCGGTGGCGGCGCTGTTTGCCATCATGACCAAGGTGGGCGTTTACAGCATCGTGCGGGTGCACTGGCAGCTCTACGGTCCCGAGGCGGGCAACGCGGCACTGGCGGTGGCCGACTGGTTGCTGCCACTGGCCCTGCTCACCAGTGTGCTGGGCGTGTTGGGTGCACTGGCATCACACACCCTGGCCCGGATGGTGGCCTACCTCACGGTGTCGTCGGTCGGTACCATCCTCGCCGGTGTTGGGCTGTTCACGCCCGCCACGCTGTCGGCAGCGCTGTACTACACGCTGCACAGCACCCTTGTGATCGCCGGTCTCTTCCTGCTAGTTGAGCTGATGGCAGCGCAGCGCGGCGAGATGCTTGACCGCCTGCAGCCGGCCCACGCGGTGCGTGAACCGGTGTTGCTGGGCGTGATGATGTTGTTTGGCGCTGCCTCGGCCGCTGGCCTGCCGCCGCTGCCGGGCTTTCTGGGTAAGCTCATGGTGCTGGAGGCCAGCAGTGGCCTGCCGGCCCAGGTTTGGATTTGGAGCGTAGTGCTGGTGGTCGGCTTCCTGACCATGGTGGGTCTGGCGCGCGCCGGGGCTATCGTGTTCTGGCATGTGCAGCCGGCCACGGATACCAGCTATTCAGGGACCAGTCAGCGGTTGCTGGCACCGGTCTGGGCCTTTATGGCCCTGACCGTGGCCTTGGCCGTGTTTGCTTCACCGGTGAAACGTTACACCGATGCGGCGGCGGCTCAACTGGCCAGCCCGGCAGATTATGTGCGCGCGGTGCTGGGTGCTGACGCCGCGGGGCGGTCGACGACGCGACCCTACGACGGCCAGCGCGTGGCACCCACCCAGGAGAAACAGCCATGAAATCCGACACCCTGGACAGCCGCAAGGGCTGGTTTGACCACCCGGTGCTTTCGTTGCTGCTGGCGACTAGCTGGCTGGCGCTCTCGCGCAGTCTGGAGCCAGTGCACCTGCTCTCGGCCGCACTACTGGGCCTGCTCGTGCCGCGCTTATTGCGCCGCGTGTTGCACGTGGGCAACCCCATCCGCTGGGGTCCCACGGTTCGCCTGACCTTTGTCGTGATGTGGGACATCGTGTTGTCCAACATCACAGTCGCACGGCTGGTGCTGGGCCCCATGAGCCGGCCGCAGCCCGCCTGGCTGCGGGTGCCACTGGCCTGTGACCACTACCGTGTCAATGCGCTGTTCGCCAGCATCATCACCATGACGCCGGGTACGGTGTCGGCTGTGATCGACGAAGACACCCTGTGCATATGGGTGCATGCGCTCAACTGTGACGATGCGCACGGCATGGTGGCCGACATGAAGTCGCGCTACGAAGAGCCGCTGATGCGTATCTTCCGGCTGGACGTGGAGGGCGTGGCATGAGCATCCTCGACCTTGCGCTGACCATCGGCATTGGCGCTGTGACCCTGACCCTGTTGATGTGCGGCTGGCGCCTGCTGCGCGGCCCTACTGTCGTCGACCGCGTGCTGGCGCTGGACACGCTGTACCTGAGCCTGGTAGCTCTGGTGGTGATGCTCGGTTTGCGCTGGCAGACGCCATTGCTGTTTGAGGCGGCACTGATCGTGGCCCTGCTGGGCTTTGTGGGCACGGTGGCGCTGGCGCGCTACATCAGTCGTGGCGACGTCGTGGAGTAATTGCATGGATACACTGAACCCCCTCATCGAATGGCTGGCGGCCGCACTCATCGTGGTCGGCGCATTTTTTCTGCTCGTGGGCGCCATCGGCATGGTGCGCCTGCCAGACTTTTACATGCGGCTGCACGCCCCTACCAAGTCGTCCACGCTGGGTGTGGGCGGGGTTTTGCTGGCTTCTTTGCTGCTGGGCTGGTCCCAGGGGCGGTTCGGTGTGGCTGAGCTGTTGATTACCCTGTTCGTATTCGTGACCGCGCCGGTGTCTGCGAATCTGCTGGCACAGGCGGCTTTGCACCTGCGAGTGCCGTCGCGGGCAACTGAACCGGACGACCTGCCTCCGGGTGTAGGCAGGCCATAACACGCAACGATGGGGCCTTGCGCCCTGTGCGGTAGGCGCCCCTGTTACATTACTTTTAGAACTTGCAACACGGACGTTTCCATGAACATATTGCTCTTTCTGGCTGGCTTGGTGGCGCTGGTGATCGGCGCTGAACTGCTGGTTCGCGGTGCCTCCAAACTGGCGCTGAGTTTTGGCATTTCCCCACTGGTGGTGGGGTTGACCATCGTGGCCTTCGGTACCAGTGCGCCCGAGCTAGCGGTGTCGGTAGGCGCGGTGCTGGATGGAAGGACCGACATTGCCATCGGCAACGTGGTGGGCAGCAATATTTTCAACGTGCTCTTCATTCTTGGCTTAAGCGCTCTGATCGTGCCGCTGGTGGTAAACGTGCAGCTGATTCGCCAAGAAGTGCCCATCATGGTCGGCGCCAGCGTGCTGCTGCTGGCACTGGGCCTTGACGGTTCCCTAAACTGGATAGACGGCGCTCTTTTGTTTGGCCTGATGGTCGCGTACACGGTGTTTCTGGTGGTGCAATCGCGGCGTGAAACGAAAGCGGCGCAGGATGAATATGCACAAGAACTCCAGCCCGTTGTGCAAGGCGCATGGGACAGCAAGCTCCCGGCGCAGCTGGCGCTCATTGCAGCCGGTTTAGTCGCGCTGGTGCTGGGTTCGGAATGGTTGGTGACAGCGTCGGTATCGTTTGCCAAGGCCCTGGGGGTGAGCGATCTGGTGATCGGGTTGACGATTGTGGCGGCCGGCACATCCATGCCTGAAGTTGCCACGTCGATCACCGCAGCCATCAAGGGTGAGCGGGATATCGCGGTGGGCAATGTGGTGGGTAGCAACACCTTCAACATTTTGGGTTGCCTGGGTATTTCCGGGCTGGTGTCGGGCGAAACCGGCCTGGCGATGTCGCAAGCGCTGATGAATTTTGACATCTGGGTCATGCTGGCGGTGGCCCTGGCCTGCTTGCCCGTGTTCTTGACCGGCCGTGAAATCGCCCGCTGGGAGGGCGGCGTGTTCATCGTTTATTACGCTGCCTACGTCACGTACCTGATTTTGGCCGCCCAACAGCACGCGCTACTGGGCACGTTCTCTGCCGCCATGATGAGTTTTGTGGTGCCCATCACGGTCATTTCCCTGATCGTCGCAGTTATCCGAAAACCCCAAAGTTCATGAGATAGTTTGAAGCAATATACCGCCATAGCCCCCGTGAAATATAGATGTATTGCTATTTATTTGATAGTAAAAACGGCGTTTCTGTTGTCGGGACTTGTCGGCGCTGCACAGGTGCACGCCACGCCTAACCGGCTTACCGCCAAGGCTTTGGGCCTGGTCATCAATACGGCAGACCCCTATTCGGTGGCGGTGGGGGAATACTACGCGCAGCGCCGTGGCATTGCGGCCGAACACGTGTTGCGGCTGGCTTTGCCTGTCAAGTCCAGCCTGAGCGTTGCAGAGTTTGATGTGCTGGCGCAGCAGGTGCGCGAACACATGGGGCCGCAGGTGCAGGCGCTCGCGTTGGCGTGGGTGGAGCCCTATGCTGTGGAGTGCAATGCCATCACCTCTGCGCTGACCCTGGGATTCCGAGCCGCGGCGTGTGCCAACACCTGTGCGCCCAGTGCGCCCTCTGTTTTGTTCAACAATAGGAGCCTGCGACCGTGGACGGACCTGGGCGTACGGCCCTCCATGTTGTTGGCATCTGGCAGCGTGCCGCAGGCAAAAGCCCTGATCGACCGCGGTATAGCTTCGGACCAGCAACTCGGCAAACGGGGTGTGCCCATGGCCGATGCTGTTTTTGTCAACACGGCAGACACCGCACGCAATGTGCGTTCGCGGCTGTATCCACCGGCCAGCAGTGTCCCGAATCTGGGCTTTCAGATCGTGCGCAGGGATGCCGCCGACACGACACCGTTGCAGCGTGTTTTTTTGTACCAGACTGGCTTGGTGCGCATGGAGGCACCCGCGACCATTCCCTGGCTGCCGGGCGCTCTGGCCGACCACCTCACCTCCTTTGGTGGAGTGCTGCGTGGCAGTGGAGAGCAAATGAGTGCAATGGATTGGCTGGATGCTGGTGCCACGGCCAGTTATGGCACGGTCAGCGAGCCCTGCAACCATGTGCAGAAATTTCCCCATCCACAGGTTTTGCTCGCACGCTATTTGCAAGGGGCTACCGCGCTCGAGGCCTACTGGAGTAGCGTGGCATGGCCGACACAAGGTGTTTTCATTGGTGATCCTCTGGCTGCGCCGTTTGCGCGATAGCAATTCCCGGTAGAGTTTTTTGTCATGAACTCCTCGAAAGATGACCACTGGCACCCCGGCATTGGCGACCCCAATGCCACCGGCTGGATCACGGTTGCCGCTTATGCCTGTGCCCTGTTGCTGTGTTACCTGTGCCAGCGCAAAGCACAGCCCGGCCCGTCTCGCCAGTTCTGGGTGGTGATGGCGCTCACCATGGGCGCTATGGGGCTGAACAAACAACTCGATCTGCAGACCTGGTTTACCCAAGTGGGCCGTGATCTGGCGCTGCATTACGGTTGGTATGCCCACCGACGGTTGGTGCAAGCGGCATTTATCGGCGCTCTGGTCATTGCGGGGCTTGTGACCTGGTCCTGGTTGCTGACAAGATTGAAGGCTTTGGACATCTATGCACGGCGGGCCGCATCGGGTTTGGTGGTGTTGGGCCTCTTCGTTCTGGTACGGGCCACGACGTTTCACCATGTGGACGTGTTGTTGGGCTTCACGTTCGAAAACGTCCGTTTAAATGTGCTGTTGGAGCTCTGTGGGATTGCCATCATTGCGGTTGCGGCATGGGGGCGTTTGCGGGCACCCAAGGCGCTGCGCTGATAATCTGCGCAATATATTACTTGCTGTCACAAAAAAAACCATGTCGCAACCATCACAGACCGTCGCCGGTCGGGAGTCCATTGTTCCGCCCGGAATTGACCGCATCGTGTTGGGTCTGCTGTTAGCAGGCTTTTTAATTCTCTATGTGCCGAGCTACCTGGACGTGGCACGCACCGTCTGGACCACCGATGAGCAGGGCCATGGCCCCATCATCCTTGCGGTCAGCCTGTGGCTGCTGTACCAACAACGCCACGCACTGGCCGCGCTCACGCCGCAACCCGCATGGGGGTTAGGGCTGCCATTTTTGGTTCTGGGGCTGGTGTTGTATGCACTGGGTCGTTCGCAGTCGTTCCTGGGGGCGGAAGTTGGTTCTCAACTATTGCTGTTGTGTGCGTTGACGCTGGGTTTTCTGGGCACGCGGGCTTTGCGCCTGATCTGGTTTCCCTTGTTCTTTTTGGCCTTTATGACCCCTTTGCCAGAGGCTCTGGTCGCAAGCGTGACCGCTCCGCTCAAGTCGGCGGTCTCCACTGTTTCGGCTAACTTGTTGTACGCGCTGGGCTACCCGGTCAGCCGGGCCGGCGTCATTCTGAACGTGGGCCAATACCAGTTGTTGGTGGCTGACGCCTGCGCGGGCCTGAATTCCATGTTCACGCTGGAAGCGTTAGGGCTGCTCTACATGAACCTGATGCAATACACCTCCGTGGCGCGCAATGTCACCCTCAGTATTTTGGTGATACCGATAGCATTTCTTGCCAATGTCGTCCGCGTGATCGTGCTGGTGCTGGTGACCTACCACTTTGGAGATGCGGCGGGCCAGGGCTTCGTGCACGGCTTTGCCGGTATGGTTTTGTTCCTGGTGGGTCTGCTTTTGGTTCTCTTCACGGACTACCTCTTGGGTTTTGTGTTCAAAGAGCCCCGCAAAGAGGGAGCACCAGCATGAGCACCGCACGTATTCGCGCCATGATCGTCTTTGTGGCTATGGCTGCTACGGCTGCATTCGCCCATTGGGCCACCCCCACCACCCACCTGAGTGATGTGCTGGGCAAACCCGATCTTGAGAAAATTTTCCCTATCGAATTTGCGGACTGGCGTGTCGATGCGCGTTCGGCCATGGTGCTACCGTCGCCGCAAACCCAGGCAATCCTGGACAGCATCTACAACCAGACCCTGTCGCGTACCTACATCAACGCGGCTGGCGAACGCATCATGTTGTCGGTGGCCTATGGTGGAGACCAGTCTGACGCCACGCGCGCCCACCTGCCCGAGGTCTGTTACCCCGCGCAGGGTTTTCAGATCACGTCCTACAGCACCGGCCAACTCGATCTTGCCGGCCGCGCTGTGAGTACGCGACTGCTGATGTCCAAGCTGGGCCAGCGCAACGAACCCATCACCTACTGGCTGGTGGTGGGCGACCGCGTGACAGTGTCCAGAACGGACCAAAAACTCACCCAATTTCGCCTGGGGCTAAAGGGCTTGATACCCGATGGCATGTTGGTGCGGGTTTCCAGCATCGACGCCGATATGGCCCGTGGTCACCGGCTTCAGGCAAAATTTTTGAACGATATGGCCTCTGCATTCACTGAAACATCGCGAGACAGAGTGTTTGGAACAATTAGTGCAGCCCATTAGTCCGAATGGACTATTGCGGCAGTGCAACACGGCGGTGACAATTCAAACATGACGGGTCCATTTAGTCCTGTCCGGTATGTCACCATCTATCAGGGATCAATTTATGTCTATCAAAAAAACTTTCGTTTGCGCAGCCATAGCTGCTTGCGCATTCACCGCGCAAGCCAGTAACTTAGTTATCAACGGCAGCTTCGAGCAAGTTGTCGCTGGCAATTCGCAGGGTGCTGGCACTTGGGCAATCTACAATAGCATTGACAGCTGGCAGGGTGACCCCAACATTGAAGTTCGCGATAATGTTGCAGGCAGTGCACAGCATGGTTCCAATTTTGTTGAG
>JBKJJC010000361.1:0-4942 GCA_046598245.1 Rhodoferax sp. | reverse complement strand
TTTTGCCATTCGCCAATATTCATGCGCCACAGGCCCCAGGCGGTCAGGCTGAAGGCGGCTGCAAAGGCGATCCACACCGTCATCACCCAAGAGGCCGTATCGACCTGGCCGTCGCGGTTGTCGCGAATGGATTTGGCAACTGCGAAAGACGCAAACAGACAGAAAACTAAACCAATCGCCAGGAACGCGCGGTCCAACTCTTGGCCGGGCAGTGTGAGTACGCCAATAGCGCTGGCACCCAAGGCCAAACCAAAAGAGAGCCAGACCTGGGTGCGCCAGCCGGCGGTGTCACGTTGCATTACATATTGCGCTGCCATAGAGATCCCCTTTTTAATAGACTAGAGTGTTTAGAGCGCAACCGGGCCGCTGATGGCCTGTTTGGTCGCCTCACGTGCTTGCTGTTGCCGGGTGCGGTCGATGTATTGGTCGGCCCGAGCGAGTTGCTCTTTCATCATGGCGTTGTTCTGGCCCATGGCCTCGATGGATTTGGCGCGGAAGTTGTCCATGGCATCCATAGCGGCGAAAGTTTGGTCGAACATTTCCTTAAGCTTCTCGATACCCAGCAATGGGTTTTGCGAGAACTCGCCGGTCTTCTCGACGTGGGTGCCCAGCTGCTTACCGGTTTCTGCAACCAGGTTGTTGATGGAGGCGTTGACGCCCGACAGCATTTCCATCACCTGAATCTGGTTGCCGGTGGCGCGTGCCACGGTCTGGGCCACGGCCAAGGCACTCATGCCGGTGGTGGCCACGCGGGAGCAGCCGTTCATCATTTCGCGGCCGGTTTTCTTCAGCACGTCCAGCGCCAAATAGCCATTGGTGCAGACCGCCTGTTGCGTCATCATGTCCTGCAGGTTTTGGCGTGCGTAGAACAGGACTTCTTGCTGCAAAGCCTTGGCCTTGATTGGGTCTGTGGCTTGCAAGGCGTCTACCTTGGAGGCCAGCTTGGCATCCAGCGTTTCGGCAAAGTAGATGGCTGCGGAGAGCTTTTGCATGGCGTCCCACAGCTTGGTGCGGGTGGCTTCGATGTCGACCACGTCCCGCTGCATGTCATCGCGTGCGGCATAGATTTGCTGCATGCTTTTCTGCAACTGCGTGCCAGCACTCTGGTATTTGCGAAAGTAGGCTTGCAGCTTGTTGCCAAAGGGGATGATGCCCAAAAGCTTTTGCGGTTGAAACAGGTCGCCTTCTTTGCCGGGGTTGAGGTCGTCCAGATGGCCGCGCATGTCTTGTATGGCTTTGAAGGCAGAGCTGTCTTCCACACCGGCAAAGTTGCGCTGCATCAAGCGGCTTTGCATCAGACTGGAGGCTACCGACACCTCTTCGCGGCCCAGTGCAAAGGCGCTGTCCAGCTTGGCCTTGAAGGCCTCGCTCTGCACATCTTCCTTGAGCAGGCCATTCATGAACCGGTCGACCTGGTCGTCCACGGCGGTTTGGGTTTCTTTGGCAAGCGGTACTGCCGATTTGGCGACTTCGACCGCCAAAGGTGTCAAGACCTCGGGCGGCGCCAAGGTAAAGCTTGGGGTGGTGGTGACGGTGGTTTGGCTCATGGTGTGTTCCTGCCTATGAAGTGCTGTGGTCGCGTTTATACCAAACCGCTTGTATCGTGGTCGCAGGTAAGTACGGGCTTCGCACTGTGACTTTTTGTAAAAAGTGGCTGTAGCCCCCGTAAAAATTAATCATATTGCTATCAAATATGTAGTATTTGTCAGTGCCGTCGAATATTGCGCAACTTTATACACGGATGCATCCATATTGTTTAAAAAACTGCACTAGTCTAGATATTTGAGAGCCTAAGTATCAAATTTCGGTACCTTTTGTGCAGTACCTTTTTGCGCTCTGCCTGTCACCAGATTCAGCTCAAGGCATCCACCGTAACTGGGTCTGGCACGTCACCAATCGCAACCCGTGTCAGTTCGGCTTGTGCTTGGAGCCAGGTGCAGAAAGCCACAATCTCCGGGCGCGCCGCCGAGCGTGGGCCTACGATGAGCCAATAGACCATGGGCGAGTCCAGCCGCATGTGGGGCAGTATCTCCACCAGGTCACCGCTGGCCAAGCTGTCGGCCACCAGCGGCATGCGGGCCAGGGCCAGGCCCTGGCCAGTGAGTGCGGCCTGGGCGATTTGGTGTGCGTAGTTGAAGTAGAGCCAGCGCTTGGGCTCCAGGGTTTTGAAGTTGTTCTTGTCCAACCAGCGCCGCCAGGTTAACCACTCCAGGTTTTGGGTGCGGTGTGAATCACTGGCCTCTATCAGGCCAAAGTGCGCCAGGTCTGATCCCTTTTTGAGCGGGTGGCCGCTCTTGAGCAGCCAGGGGCTGGCCACGGGCGTGAGCTGCTCACCAAATAGGCGTATCGCACCAGCAGGTGCCTGCGCCGGGCGCACGTAGCGCAGGGCCACGTCGATGTCGGCCGTCTCCATGTCTACCGGCACGTCGCTGGCGTCGATGCGGATGTCAATGTCGGGGTGGGCGCTTTGAAAATCTTCCAGGCGCGGAATCAACCACATGGACGCAAACGAGGCCCAGGTGCTGATGGTGACGCTGCGCCGCCCCGCACTGCGGCGTATCAGGCGCACCGTGCTGTCCAAGCTCTCCAATGAGGGCAGCACGGCGCGCAGCAGCTGGGCACCGGCACCCGTCAATTCCACCGCGCGGGTATGGCGCAGAAACAGGGGCACGCCCACCTCTTCTTCCATGGCCTGTATCTGGCGGCTCACCGCGCTTTGGGTCAGTGACAGCTCTTCCGCCGCCGCGCGAAAGTTCAGGTGCCGGGCTACCGCTTCAAAGGCGCGCAAATGGCCAACAGCGATGGGGCGGGTGCGCAAGTGGTTTTCGGAGTGATGCATGGCGCAAGCTAAGGTTTAAATGATTGATGCGTAAAGGGAATGAATAGAGTATCCGTATTTCATTGGACGATCAAGGGTTATCCCGCGATCATTCGTGCATCAAACGAAGCCAAGGAGCGCACCATGTCAAACAGCAATTACCTGGAATTTCAAGCATCTGTCAGCGATGCCGTCGTCCCCGGCGCCTGGACGCTGGCACATGGGCGGGCGCTTAGCCTGCAGCCGGGCCAAGCCGGAGTGTTACGGGTGGCCCAAGGCCAGGTGTGGGCTACGTTGGACGTCGCACCCCAAGGCGCAGGCAACGAGTTAGGCGATTATTTTTTGCGCGCGGGTGAGCAATTTACCGTTAGCCCCGGCCAACATCTGGTGATGGAGCCTTTTGCGGGTGCGCAGCCGAAGGAAGCTGTGTTGTTTGAATGGGCGCCTGCTGTAGTGGCAGGGTTGGCACCAGCCGCTCACCCTGTGGGAACAGTGGCACAGCCACTGCGGAATTTGGGCTTGGCGCTGGGTATGGTGGGCACAGCGCTGGTGCAGTTGTGCGCGGGCTTGCTCGCCTATGGTCGGCAACGGGTGTTAGGTCGGCCGGTGGTGGTGCATGCTGCGCCCTGTCCGTAGCAGTAGGGTGAGTAGGGCGTCGCCGGTTAGGGCCACACCGGCTCATGGGTGCCCGGTGGGACCGACGGGCGGCTCCAGAACGCAGGGGTGCGCGATAGCTGTGGCGTGGGCCGCACCGCCACCAGGCTGCCAAAGCCAGAGGCATAGGTTTCCAGAAAGGGCTGTTTGTCTACAGGGGTGACAGCAAAGCCCGACGCCACCCGCCCCATGCCGCGCAGCCAGTGCCCCGTTTGTGCCAACGACACGCGCACATGCCAGCTTCCACCTTCTTGCAACTGCCGAGCCTTGGCCGCCGCCGACGCAAACGCCATCAGGTAGCCACTGGCGTGATCCAATATTTGCATGGGCAAGGCTTTGGGCTGTGCCGAGCCTGCCGCCTCAGCCTCTGCAAGATTGAAGCCGGTGGCGGCCTGCACCAACGAATCAAAACCACGCCGCTGCGCCCAAAGGCCGCGCTCGCCATAGGCGGACAAAGACACGACCACAATGCCCGGTCTCTTTTCTGCCAATGCGGAAAGTCCATAGCCCAGGGCATCCAGTCCACCCGGTCGATAGCCTTGTATGAAAACATCAGATTGCGACACCAGGCTGTCCATCGCCGGGTGCTGGCTCTTGTCCTGCAGGTCAAGATGGCACGATAGCTTGCCGCGGCTGTTCTCGGCGATGGTTTCGATATTGGGTAGGTGGGGGGAGTTGACCAGCATGACGTCCGCCCCGAAGGCGGCCAATGTGCGCCCGGCCACCGGGCCGGCAATGATGCGCGTCAACTCTAGTACGCGCAAACCCGATAGCGGGCGCTGGTCCGCGCGCAGCGCGAGCAGCGGCAATGGTGCTGCGTCGCCAATGCGTTCCATCGTCAACAGGGGTTGAGCGGCGATCGCCAGGCCCTGTGGATGTTCGTCCCACTGCGCAAAACTGCGCAGCGAGGCAACCACCAACCCGCGTTCTGCTGCGGCCTCTTCAAAGTCCAAGGCCTTCCAGTGGTGTAGTGCACGCTGCACATCTTCACGCACCGCAGTGGCAGGGGAGAGGCCTAAAAGCGCCAGCGCGCCATCGCGGTGGTGGGCGAAATTGGTATGCACCCGCACCCAACCGTCGGTGCACGCATACAGACCCGAAAATTTGTCCCATGGGTCTGATACTTGTCCATTCACGCTGTACCAGCCTACACATTCTTGAGCGGCGTGCGCCATGTCCACGCTGACCGTTTGCCGGTCTTGCCCGCGCAGATGGCCCAGCTCGCAAGCCGCCAGCGCCGCGGCTGCAATACTGGTCTGGGCCGCCGTGCCCACGGCAAAAGACGAGGGCAAGACCGGGTCTGTGCCTGTTAAATTTACACAGCCCAATGCCTGCGACGAAAGGCCACCCAAGGCCCAGATGTCAGCGAGTAAGGCGTTGGCGTTCATAAAACTTCCTTTCAAAGGAGAGTGAGTAAGGGGCCGCTTTATCCTGCATTGACCAACTTTGTCCAGTGCCTGCACAACGCAG
>JBKJJC010000144.1:0-15963 GCA_046598245.1 Rhodoferax sp. | reverse complement strand
GTGGGCGGCATCGACTGCAAACCGATCACCGGCGAGATTACCTACGGGCTGGAGCGCCTGGCCATGTACCTGCAGGGTGTGGACAACGTTTACAACCTGACCTGGACCGATGGTTTGAGCTACGGCGATGTGTACAAGCAAAGCGAGGTGGAGCAATCCACCTACAACTTCGAACACAGCGATGCCGACTTCTTGTTCACCGCATTCGCAGCACACGAGAAACAGGCCAAGCATTTGATGGAGCAGCAATTAGCCCTGCCAGCCTATGAGCAGGTGCTTAAGGCCGCGCACAGTTTCAATATGTTGGACGCGCGCGGCGCCATCAGCGTGACCGAGCGCGCAGCCTACATTGGCCGTATCCGCAATATTTCGCGCAGCGTGGCACAAAGCTATTACGAAAGCCGTGCCCGCCTGGGCTTTCCAATGGCGCCAAAGGCTTGGAGTGAACAAGTGCTCGCCGATATGGCTAAAGCCGAACCAAAGAAGGCCGCGTAAAAGATATGAGCATGACAACCAAAAATCTTCTCGTTGAACTGTTCGTAGAAGAGCTGCCGCCTAAGGCCTTGAAGAAGCTTGGCGAGGCGTTTGCGTCCGTGCTGGCCGATTCACTCAAAGCCCAAGGATTGGCAACTGCGGATGCGGTGGTCACCCACTTTGCCTCACCGCGCCGACTGGCTGTGCATGTGACCGCCGTAGCGGCACAGGCCGCTGACAAAGCGGTCTCGCAAAAGCTGATGCCGGTATCGGTGGGCCTGGACGCGGCTGGCAACGCGACACCCGCCTTGCTGAAGAAGCTGCAGTCATTGGGCGCCGATGCCTCCGCCGTGGCAGGCCTCAAGCGCGCGATGGATGGCAAAGCCGAAGCCCTGTTCTTCGACTCAATTTCCAAAGGTATTTCTGTGCAACTGGGCTTGGAGAAAGCACTTTCTCTATCGCTTGATCGCTTGCCTATCCCGAAATTGATGGCCTACCAATTGGCCGATGGCTGGGATACGGTGAGTTTTGTAAGACCCGTGCATGGGTTGGTTGCCCTTCACGGTAGCGACGTGTTGCCGATTGCGAAATTTGGTTTGACCGCAAGCAATACTACGCAAGGTCACCGTTTTGAGGCGGCAGTTACTCCCGTGGTGATACCGGATGCGGATGCGTATGACGCTGTTTTGGCAAGGGATGGCGCCGTGATCGCCAGCTTTGCCGAACGCCGCGCAGAAATAGCCCGCCAACTGGCGGCAGCAGCGGCCAAAGTGGGTGGTGGTTGTAAACCGATCGACGACGATGCGCTGTTGGACGAGGTGACCGCACTGGTCGAGCGGCCCAATGTGTTGATCTGTGAATTCGAAGCACAGTTCCTCGACGTGCCGCAAGAGTGTCTGATTCTGACGATGAAGGCGAACCAGAAGTATTTCCCGCTTCTGGATGCGGCGGACAAACTAACCAACAAATTCCTGGTGGTGAGCAACATCACGCCCGATGACGCGAGCCTGGTCATTGGTGGCAACGAACGCGTGGTGCGCCCACGCCTGGCTGATGCCAAATTCTTTTTTGACCAGGACCGCAAGAAGACGCTGGCTTCCCGCGTCGAAGGCCTGGGCAAGATCGTGTACCACAACAAGCTGGGCACGCAGGGCGAGCGTGTGGAGCGGGTACGCGCCATTGCCAAGGCAATTGCGGCCCAACTGGGCGACGCGACGTTGGTGGCGCAAGCCGATCTCGCTGCGCAACTGGCCAAGACCGATCTGGTGACCGACATGGTGGGCGAATTCCCCGAGTTACAGGGCATCATGGGTGGCTATTACGCGCTCAATGATGGCCTGGGCGACGCGGTTGCCCACGCCATTGAAGACCATTACAAGCCGCGTTTTGCGGGTGATGCCTTGCCGCGCAATAAGGCGGGTGTGGTGGTGGCGCTGGCCGACAAGTTGGAAACGTTAGTCGGTATGTTTGGCATTGGCAATTTGCCGACCGGTGACAAGGACCCGTTTGCGCTGCGTCGGCATGCGCTGGGTGTGGTTCGTATGCTGGTCGAAAAGAATCTGCCACTAGACTTGGGCTCACTGGTTGCCAGTGCAATGCCAGCCTTTGGTGACAAAATCTCGGATGCATCCACCGCGCTGACAGAATTCGTCTACGACCGCCTGGCCGGCTCCCTGCGCGACCAAGGCTACAGCGCCCAAGAGGTAGATGCCGTGTTGGCATTGAAGCCCCAGCGCTTGGGCGATATCCCCAAGCGCCTGGACGCGGTTCGTACTTTTGCAGCCTTACCCGAAAGCCCCGCCCTGGCTGCCGCCAACAAGCGCATCGGCAACATCCTCAAAAAAGCCGACAGTGATGCGGACCCCCATGTCAGCGAGGTGCTGTTGCAGGAAGATGCTGAAAAGGCGCTGTACACCGCCATGCAGACCGTGCTACCCGCCGCGCAAACACAATGGGAAGCGGGTGACTACACCGCGTCATTGCAGTCATTGGCGGCCCTGCGCGCACCGGTGGATGCCTTCTTTGAAGACGTCATGGTCAATGCCGAGGCGCTGGACCTGCGGCTGAACCGCCTGGGCCTGCTGAAAAGCCTGCACATTGCGATGAACCGGGTGGCCGACCTCTCTAAGCTGGCCGCATGAAGTATGTAGCCTCCACGCTCCGCCGTTACGCGGGTCGCTGCCCCCCGAGGGGGCTAGCCTGCCTTGGGGCGGCCCGGCGGCAGTCTGTGTTCTATCCTCGATAGGGTTGATATGAAACTCGTCATCCTCGACCGCGACGGCACCATCAACGAAGACAGTGCAGAGTTCGTCAAATCGCCGTCCGAGTGGCAGCCACTGCCCGGCGCACTAGAAGCCATCGCGCGACTCAACCACGCGGGCTGGCATGTGGTGGTGGCGACCAACCAGTCGGGCCTGGGGCGCGGCTTGTTTGACGTGGCCTCGCTCAACGCCATGCACGCCAAGATGCACACCATGCTGGCGGCGGTCGGTGGTCGGGTCGACGCGGTCTTTTACTGCCCCCACGCACCGGATGAGGGCTGCCGCTGTCGCAAACCCGAGCCCGGGCTGTTCGAGCAAATCGGTGAGCGTTATGGCATTGCGTTGTCAGGCGTTCCCGCCGTGGGTGATGCGCCGCGTGATCTGGTCTCCGCAGTGACGGCCGGTTGCCTGCCGCATTTGGTGCTGACCGGCAAAGCCGCCGTCTACCGCGATCGGCCCTTGCCCGAAGGGTATCCCGCCAACACCGTCGTTCACGACGACTTGGCCGCCTTTGCCGAATACCTGGTCATGCAAGATGTTCGACCATCGCAGGCAGCCGATCTGTAGTGCTTCATTTTCGATAGCACTACCTTCAATATATACGGGGGCTAAAGGCCTATTTAACTGAGTATGTCCTTTTTGCGATCGATCCTTCACATGGCCTGGCTGGTGCTGACCGTGATCCCCTACACGCTGGCGATCATTCTGGTGGCCGTGCTGCGCCTGGACCGTAGATACCGCTACCGCATTGCGTCCGCCTGGCTGGGGTTGAGCAGCATAGGCAGTGCGCGCGTGCTGCTGGGCATCCACACCCGCGTGACCGGCATGGAGAACCTGCCCACCGGACAAAAGGCCCCCGCAGTGTTGCTGGTCAAACACCAGTCCACGCTGGAGACCTTTTTGATGCCCGCGCTGATGCCCCACCCTCTGGCCTATGTGTTCAAAAAAGAACTGCTGTATGTGCCCTTCTTCGGCTGGGCCATTGGTTTGCTGGACATGATCCACATCGACCGCAGCTTGCGCACCCAGGCCTTCAAAAAGGTTGTGGCGCAGGGCAAGGAATGTCTGGCCCAGGGCATCTGGATCATCATGTTCCCCGAAGGCACCCGCATGGCGCGTGGCCAGAAAGGCGTGTACGAAACCAGCGGCACGCGTTTGGCGGTGCAGACCGGCGCGCCCGTCATCCCCATCGCGGTGACATCGGCCAAATGCTGGCCGCGCAAGGCCTTTGTCAAGACGCCGGGCATTGTGGACGTGTCCATTGGCAAGCCGATACCCAGTGAAGGGCGCCACCACAAGGAACTGATGCAGGAAGTGGAAGACTGGATTGAGGCCGAGATGCGCCGCCTGGACCCTGAGGCCTACCGATAGTGGCAACCCGGTCGCCCACGGTGAGCCCCTTGCGCGGGTTCTTCCAATACACTTTGGACCTTTTTGATGCGCTAGCCCCCGTAAATGCTAGCCCAGCCGCTCCTGAAAATATAGCGCTGGTGACGCCGGTGTCACCGCCTGCCCCTGGGGTCAGCCACACGCTGGCGCAGCCCCTTAGTCAGGCCATCACACCGGCCGCCTTTATCCACCCCCGCGCCAACCGTGAGCTGCGCTTGGGCGACGCCACGGTGGCGTATCTGTTTCAGCGGGCCAAGCGGCGCACCATCGGTTTTGTGGTTGGCCCAGACGGCCTCGTCGTGCGTGCGCCTAAGTGGACCCCCGTGTTGGAGGTGGAGGCGGCGCTGCGTGAAAAGTCGCAGTGGATCACGCGCAAGCTGGGTGAATCGCGCGCGCGCCAAGCCCGCCACCACGAGGCCCGCATTGCCTGGTGTGATGGTGTGGTGCTGCCGCTGTATGGCGAAAGTATCCAGGTGGTGCTGGACCCTGGCCACAACTTTGGTGCCGTGGGTGCGGAGCTGGAAAGTCTGGCGCATGGCGAACCTGGCAATGGTGAAGCTAACGTTGGTGAAACTAACGTCGGTGGCAAGGCGCCCCGTGCCCTGCGCGTAGGCCTGCCCAAAAGCGCCACGCCTGAGCAGATCCGCGATGCCGTGCAGGCCTGGCTGATGCGCCAGGCGCGCGAACACTTTTTGCAACGTTTAGACCACTTTGCGCCCTTGCTCCAGGTGCAGTGGCGCAAGCTCAGTCTTAGCAACGCGGGGACCCGCTGGGGCAGCGCGAAGTCTGACGGCTCTATCCGCCTGAACTGGCGCCTGGTCCACCTCCGCCCAGCGGTGATCGACTATGTGGTCGCCCACGAGCTGAGCCATCTGCGGGTGATGGACCACAGCGCCCGCTTCTGGGACACCGTGCGCAGCGTGGTGCCCGACTATGCTGAACTACGCGGTCAGCTCAAGGACGACGCGATACCGAAGTGGTAGACCGTTACTGACAAGTCTTCTTAAGAACGGGATTGGTGTGGTTGCCGGGCCATTTAGTCCAAGCGCGAAAACAGCAATCTCAATCGGCTGCGCATGCAAAGCGGTACACGCCGTCGGGGCCATGTGTGCGATGCAGCTTTCCGGCGAACCACAGCGCATGCAAATGCGCCACCGCCTCGCCCATGGCAAAGGTGGTCTGGTGCATGTCCAGCTCGCGTTTGAACATCACCGGCAGAATGTCAAAGGCGCAGCAAGGGCGCTCTGCGCAAGCGTCCATGACCTCGGCCAGCCGGTCGCGGTGGTGGTCGTGTAATTGCTGGATTCGGATGTGCATGCCGGTGAACGGCTTGCCGTGGGAGGGCAGCACCAGTGTGTCTTCGGGGAGTGCCAGGAATTTGTCAATGGAGTCCAGGAATTGGACCAATGCGTTGGCCTCTGGCTCCTGCTCATAAACGCTGACATTGGTTGATATGCGCGGCAGCATCATGTCGCCGCCGATCAGCACGTTCAGGTCCGCACAGAACAGCGCAATGTGTTCCGGTGCGTGGCCGTAGCCGCTGATGCAGCGCCAGTCTCGCCCGCCAATGCGCAGCACCATGCCGTCCATCAGCCGACGGTACTGCGGCGGCACGGACGGCACCAGGGACGGGAAGTAACCCGTGCGGCCCTTGATCTGCTCCACCGCCTCGGGGCTGTTCAGCCCGTGGGATGCGAAATACTCCGCCGCCCGGTCGCCACCAAAGCCGGTAGGCCCCAGGCAGCCCAAGCGCGCCACTTGGTAGTCGGTGGCGCTGATCCACAATCGCACGTTCCACCGTTCACACAACCAGTGCGCCAGGCCAATGTGGTCCGGGTGCATGTGGGTGACGATGACGCGCAGGATGGGCAAGCCTTCGAGGTCATTGGCAAAGATGGATTCCCACTGCGTCTTGGCCTCGTCGCGGTGGATGCAGCAGTCCACGATGCTCCAGCCCTCTACGCCGTCTATGCAATCGCGTAGCAGCCACAGGTTGATGTGGTTCAGCGCAAAGGGCAGGGTCATGCGGATCCACTTGACGCCAGGCGCCACTTCCAGCGTGCCGCCCATGGGGGCCAGCGCCTCGCCCAACGGGTAGTGGAGTTGCATTTCCAGTTCGTTCATGGGGAGTGCGCCTTTTTATTACATAATTGACGTTTACGTAAACGTCAACAAAACGGCATTCTAGGCGGCGCCTTTTGAAGGCACTGTCTCCCTTGTTCACACAGGATCCATGAGCACAACCTACAGCATTGGCGATCTTGCGCGCGAGTTCGATCTGACCACGCGCGCCATCCGGTTTTACGAAGACCTAGGGCTGCTGGAGCCTTTGCGCACCGGGCCTGGCGGGCGTTCGCGCGTGTACAGTGGGCGGGACCGTACACGGCTCAAGCTCACCTTGCGCGCCAAGCGACTAGGCCTGTCGTTGACGGAGGCCAAGGACATCATCCAGATGTATGACAGCCCGCGCGACACTGGCGCGCAGTTGAAAAAGTTTCTGGACGTGCTGGCCCTGCACCGCAAGCAGCTTGAAGACCAAATGACCGACCTGCAAGCCAATCTGGACGAACTCAAAACCCACGAAAAAGAAGCCCGCGCACTGCTGGTCAAGGCCGCCAAGCCCGGCGTCAAAGCACCGGCCAAGCGGGCAAAGGTGTTGAATCCGACGGTCTAGCCGCCGTCACCGCTAACGCATCCCTACCCAAACCCAAAAACAACAGGAGACACCCCCCATGAACAACCTACCCGGCCTGAACTTCCAACTCGGTGAGGACATTGACGCACTGCGCGATGCCGTGCGCGAATTCGCCCAAACCGAGATCGCGCCCCGCGCGGCAGAGATCGACAAGACCGACCAGTTCCCGATGGACCTGTGGCGCAAGATGGGTGATCTGGGCGTGCTGGGTATCACCGTGGGCGAGGAATACGGTGGTGCCAACATGGGCTACCTGGCCCACATGATTGCGATGGAAGAAATCTCCCGCGCGTCCGCCTCGGTCGGCCTGAGCTACGGCGCGCACAGCAACTTGTGCGTGAACCAGATCAAGCGCAACGGCACCGACGCACAACGCGCCAAATACCTGCCCAAGCTGATCAGCGGCGAACACGTGGGTGCCTTGGCCATGAGCGAGCCGGGTGCTGGCTCCGACGTATTGAGCATGAAGTTGAAGGCCGAAGACAAAGGCGGCTACTACCTGCTCAACGGCAACAAGATGTGGATCACCAATGGCCCGGACGCCGATACGCTGGTGGTTTACGCGAAATCAGAACCCGAACTCGGCGCACGTGGCGTCACCGCCTTTTTGATCGAAAAAGGCATGCCCGGATTCAGCATCGCCCAAAAGCTGGACAAGCTGGGCATGCGCGGCAGCCACACCGGCGAACTGGTGTTCAACAACGTCGAAGTGCCGCACGCCAATGTGTTGGGTAACGTCAACGGCGGCGCCAAGGTGCTGATGAGCGGCCTGGACTACGAACGCGCAGTGTTGACCGGCGGCCCGTTGGGCATCATGCAGTCGGTCATGGACAACGTCATCCCCTACATCCACGACCGCAAGCAGTTTGGCCAGAGTATTGGTGAGTTCCAGCTGATACAGGGCAAGGTGGCCGACATGTACACCGTGCTGCAGGCCGGTCGTGCCTTTGCGTACACGGTGGCCAAGAACTTGGACCTGCTGGGTGTAGAGCACGTGCGCCAGGTCCGCAAGGATTGCGCCTCGGTCATTTTGTGGACCGCCGAGAAGGCCACCTGGATGGCAGGCGAGGGCGTGCAGATCTTCGGCGGAAACGGTTACATCAACGAATACCCACTGGGCCGCCTGTGGCGTGATGCCAAACTCTATGAGATTGGTGCCGGGACCAGCGAAATCCGCCGCATGCTGATTGGCCGAGAGCTGTTCGCGGAGACAATGTAGGGTTACAGCCCCCACGGTCGCCCACTGCGTGCCGCGTTTGGCAAAACCCCAAGTCCACACCTGGGGGCGGCCCTGCGGTGAAACATCGCTCACATTGACAATCCGCCTTGATGAAATCCAGCGTTGCCCGCACACTGAACACTATCCTCCATGGCGCCGTGCGTGGCTTGCTCCGCGCATGGGTGCTGGTGCTGCCCTTGGTGTTGGTGTTGTCGACCATCCGCGTCGGTCAATTGGTCCACTTCTGGCCAGCGGGTTACCAGGCCAGCCTTGCGGACCTTGCCAGCGTATTGCTGCAGGGCTTTCGTTTTGATCTGAAGGTCAGTGCGGTCGCTGCGTTTTTGCTATTGCTGGCGTTGCCTTGGGTCTCGGCCAAAGTGAATGGGCGCATTACAGCCGGTGTCGCGTTCTTCTACGTGATGCTGTCCTTGGTCAACCTGCATTACTTCGGGTTCTACAAAACGCCGATTGATTCGCTGGTGTTTGGCCTGGTGGAAGACGACACCACTGCCGTGCTGCAGACCATCTGGCATGACTTTCCGGTCGTATGGACACTGATGCTGGCGGTGCTGCTGACAGTAGTTGCTGTATCGCTGCACCGCTGGCTGACGGCGCGCGTGCGACCCGACACCGTGGTTCGCACCCGCTCCCTCGCCGTCCAACTGCTGGTGGCCGTTGCGCTGTTTGTCGCGCTGGCCTATGCCGGCAAGGGCACGCTGCGGCAGATGGCCCTGCAGCGCCAACATTTGACCGTGACCACGTCCCAGTTTTTGAACGATATGGTGCCCAACGGCCCCATCGCGTTGAAGTACGCCTGGGACAGCCGCGGCGAATCGCAGAATCTGCAGAACCCGCTGGTCGGGCTCAAGGCCATGGGTTTTGATTCACCGCTGGCTGCAGCCCAGGTGTTAGGCATACCGCATGGCAGCGAGGCGGAAGTCAAAGCCGCGTTGACCACGCACACCGCACTGCCTGCGGGCACCCCCAAGAAGAACTTGGTCTTCTTTTTGATGGAGTCCTGGAGCGCCGAGCCACTGCTCTACCAGGCCCCTAAGTTCGACGTGTTGGGCCGCATGGCATCCACGCTGGCTGACCCTACCAAGGCCTGCCATTTCAGCAACTTCGACTCGGCCCAGCCCGGCACACACCCCTCGTTGGAAGCTATTTTGTTCTCCACCCCCATCACCCCGCTGACGATGGGCGACGTGGGGCGAAAACCCATTCCCTGGGCCATTCCCAAGGTAGTCAAGGATGCTGGCTACCAGACCCTGTTCATCACCTCGGCCCGCTCCGGCTGGCGCGATTTGAACCGCGTGTTGGCGGTGCAAGGTTTTGACGAAGTGGTGGATGCCAACACGCTGAAAGAACAATACCCCGACGCCGACCTGGGCATCTGGGGTGTGTGGGACAGCTATGTCTTCAAATACTTGACCAAGCGCCTTGCCGCCCAGCCTGTCGACAAACCCATTTTTGTGTTCGTGCTCACCAGCACCAACCACCCGCCGTACGATCTGCCGGCTGACTACCAACGTGTGCCGCGCGACATGGCCTTATGGAAGGGCGAGACCACGTCCGACACGCTGCTGCTGAACCTGGACACCTACCACTACGCCACCGACCTGCTGGGTGGTTTTGTGCAGGATGTGCAAAAGGGCCCGCTGCGGGGCAATACCATCGTTGCCGCCACGGGTGACCACAATGTGCGCTCGTTTGGCATGTATGCCGATGCGTCGCGCCGCTATTTGCAGCGCCAGGTTCCGTTTGTGATCTGGGGCGAGGCCTTGGCGTGTGGCCCGCAGCAAGCGCTACCGGCCAGCCACCGCGACATGTTCGACACACTGCTGCCATTGGTGGGGGTAGAGGGCCCTTACATCAACGCCGGGCGCAACCTGTTGCGCACGCCACAACGCGCCAACCCTCTCGACGCACCACGTACCATGTTTTTCACCGGCGAGGTGCGCAACGCACAAGGCCTGTGGAAACTGGGCAGCAAGGAATCGTTCACCTGCAGTTCGGCGCTTGGCGCAGCCGCTACACCCACTGCGCAGTGCGCATTCAACGCACAAGACGACCAGCAAGAGCGGGCCCGCTACGGCCTGCTGGACTGGAACGTACGCAATTCTCTCAATAGAAAAATGCTTGCGGGACAGTCCGCAGCGCACGGCGCAAGCCCTGTCCCCAACTAAGATTGAAACCTTGCGGGACAGTCCGCAGCGCACGGCGCAAGCTCTGTCCTCAACTGATTAGAAAGAAACCATGGCAGACAACCTCAGCAATCTCTTCGACCACAACCGCGCGTGGGCTGCCCGCATGGAGGCCGAGCGCCCTGGCTTCTTCACCAGCCTCAAAGCCCAGCAAAAGCCCAAGTACATGTGGATCGGCTGCTCTGACAGCCGCGTGCCCGCCAACCAGATCACGGGGCTGGAGCCGGGCGAGGTCTTCGTGCACCGCAACGTGGCCAATGTGGTTGTGCATTCGGACCTGAATGCGCTGTCCACCATCCAGTTCGCTATCGACCTGCTCAAGGTGGAGCACATCATGGTGGTCGGCCACTACGGCTGCGCGGGCGTGCGCGCAGCCTTGGACGGCGCGCGGGTGGGCTTGGCGGACAACTGGCTGCGCCATATCCAGGATGTGCGCGACCGCCACCGCCATTTGCTGGAGCAATTGCCCGAGCATGGCCGTGCCGATGCCCTGTGCGAACTCAATGTCATCGAGCAGGTCGTCAATGTGGCCCAAAGCACCGTGGTGAAAGACGCCTGGGCGAGGGGCCAGGGTGTTACCTTACACGGCTGGGTTTATGGCCTGCAGGACGGCCTGCTGCAAGACCTGCACATGACGGTCAGCGCTGCCGACGACCTCGAGGCGCTGTACCGCCAAGCCCTGTCCGGTGTCCGTCTGATCGCCCGACACGGGTAGTTTTATGACAAATTGGGCTCTAGCCCCCGTTCGAATTGCCTTAACAGCTATTAAAAAGTGAGCAACATGTTTCCCACCCGTCTGGACTCTTCCATTGCTTACGACATCGCCAAGGCGATGATGGATGGCTTTAATCGCCACTACCAGCTGTTCCGTACCGAGTCGGCCCGTGCCAAGCACCGGTTCGAGACGGCAGACTGGCATGGCCAGCAGCGTGCGCAGCGGGAGCGTATCGAGTTTTATGATTTGCGGGTGACCGAATGCTCACGCCGGCTGGAGCGCGAGTTCAAGGCGGGCGAGCAGACCATGGACATCTGGCAGCAGATCAAGCTGCACTACATCGGGCTCTTGGTCAACCACCACCAGCCGGAGCTGGCCGAGACCTTCTTCAACTCAGTCACCACCAAAATCCTTCACCGCAGCTATTTCCAGAACGATTTCATTTTTGTGCGGCCAGCGGTCAGCACTGAGTACATCGAAAACGACGAGTCCGAAAAACGGCCCACCTACCGGTCTTACTACCCTACGCGCGAGACCATGACCAGCGTGCTGGTACAGATGGTGATGGACTTTGACCTGCAGCGCCCGTTTGAGAACCTGGAGCACTACTGCGGCCTGGTGCAACAGGCCATGATGGAGCGCCTGGGGGATGCCAAGCTGCGTGCCAACTTCCAGATCCAGGTGCTCACCGGCTTGTTCTTTCGCAACAAGGGCTGCTACATCGTTGGCAAGCTGATCAACGGCTTCAACGAGTTTCCGTTTGCGCTGCCCATCCTGCATACCAAGGCGCCCACTGCCACGGTCACCGTGAGCACCCGCAATGCGACGGGCGATACGGCGCAGGACAGCCAGGCGCAACGCTCCAGGCTGGTGATTGACGCCGCCCTGTTTGGCGAGGACGACCTGTTGATGCTGTTCAGCTTTGCCCGTGCCTACTTCATGGTGGACATGGAGATCCCTTCGGCCTATGTGCAGTATTTGCGCAGCATGATGCCGCGCAAACCGCGCAACGAAATCTACAACGCACTAGGGCTGGCAAAGCAGGGCAAGACGCTTTTTTACCGCGACCTGCTGCACCACCAGCGCCACAGCACCGACAAGTTCCGCATCGCGCCCGGCATCAAAGGCATGGTCATGCTGGTGTTTGACTTGCCGTCGTTTCCCTATGTGTTCAAGGTTATCAAAGACTACTACCCGCCGCAAAAAGACACCACCCGCGAGCAGATCAAGGGCAAGTATTTGTTGGTGAAGCAGCACGACCGCGTGGGCCGCATGGCCGATACCCTGGAGTACAGCGAAGTAGGTTTTCCACGCAATCGTTTTAACGACGAGTTGATTGCGGAAATTGAAAAGTTTGCGCCCAGCCAGATAGAGATCAGCGACCGCGATGGCGACGGCACGACCGAGGTCATCATCAAGCACGTGTACATCGAGCGGCGCATGATCCCGCTCAATATCTATCTGCAAGAAGCCTTTGACGCCGGTGGCGCCAACCCAGCCGACAACAGCCCAGTCGCGCAACGTGCGCGCGAGCAGATCGAACGCGGCGTCGTCGAGTACGGCAATGCCATCAAAGACCTGGTGGCGGCGAACATCTTCCCTGGCGATATGTTGTGGAAGAACTTCGGCATCACCCGCCACGGCAAGGTCGTGTTTTACGACTACGACGAAATCGAATACATCACCGATTGCAACTTCCGCAAGGTGCCAGAACCGCGCAACGAAGAGGACGAAATGTCGGGCGAGGTTTGGTATACGGTTGGACCCAAGGACGTGTTCCCCGAAACCTTTGGCCCCTTCCTGCTGGGCAACCCGGCCGTGCGCGGCATCTTCATGAAGCACCACGCCGATTTGTTGGAGGCATCGTTCTGGCAAGGCCACAAGGACCGCATCCAGGCAGGGCATGTGCACGACGTGTTTCCGTATGACAGGGAGAAGCGGTTTGGGCCGCCGGCCCTTTAATTTTCCACGTGGCGTAGGGTTCATCGAGCTACTGAGATTGGCCCAAATGACTAATCACCGCATTTGAAGGCGACTCCACGCATGTCACCTCCACGGAAGCCAAAAACCGCTTTGGTTATGTCTGCGCCCAGGCCATACGGGGCCGGTGTTCGTAGAAAAGGATGGACGCTTTGACAGCGTCATTCTTTCAGTGCAACAGGTTGAGGCACTGAAGTCGGCCAAAGAGCAGATTGATTTGCCAAAAGCACTGGCCACACGCATGGTGGTGCCTATGCCATCACCAAGCTACCCGACAAAAGCCTGCCGCGTCGCTTGTCCCCGGTGCTGGCGATGCAGGGTCAAAGTATGTTCAGTGCGCGAACGTGCTCTTGACATTGTTGCGGCGATGGATGCGGTTCTGTGTGGTGTTTGATGGTATGTGGGTTGCGTGTCTTTTCGCTGGTGCTTCCTGGCTTCTCTGTTGAGTTTGAAGTTCGCAACCGACCACAGTGTGTTGATGGGGTGCGTTCCTATTCCTTGAATAACTTGAGCAACGTCACCGACGGCGATGCAGAGCCAATTTTTCGATCCGTCTTTGCGGCTTCGATCACTTCAACCAGTTCGTTGTACTTGTCGGCTTGCCGATCGTCCAGATTCGTCATGGCCATGGTCCAACGCGAGAAGGTCCGAAACGTTGCTGGCTCGTTGTAGAGAATGCGTGAATTCTTATGGCGTGGGTCCTTCTCAATCTTGCGAAACAGCTTGTCCAGGGTTGCTGGCGGTCCTTCGAGCACCTGCAAAAACCAGCCGCCGTTGTAAAACAAGCTGCCCGTCACATCCAAGGGTGCGTTGTTGGTCTTGGCGATATTTTGGATAGAAGTTAGATCTTCCAACGACATTTTTCGCGTAGCTTGACTGAGGTAGACCAATTGGTTGATTGACATATGAACTCCACGGTTGTACGGATACCAATTTGAAAGAATTCTGGACTTCTGAAGAAGAGGTTTCCTAGACATCATCTTCAAAGCCATTCTAGGAAGCAGATGCAGCCTGAAACAAACCCACGATTGGAATGGCCCTATAACCTGCAGGAGTTTGCTACATGGGGAGAGGCTCAGGCGAAGGCACGAGGATGTCTTCCTCGCAGTCTTCCGTCTCTAATGCCCGCATATATGTGGGCCAACGTGTCGTACACTCCCATCCGCCCGGGGTGCGCAGTGGTTGCGCTGAGATGGATTCCAAACCCGTGAACTTGATCTGGTTCATACCAGCGTAAGAAGTGCAGAGTAGCCAACGGCCCAGCGCCGTTTGGGCTGCGACATCTTTTCAGGGTTTGCGGGGCTGGTGTTTCTCTCTGTCTTCGGGTTACAAACCCAGGAGATGACATATGAACCCCCACGCTCACATGCGTTCGCTGCCCCCCGAGGGGGCCGTTGCCTCCTTTGAGGCCGCTCGGCGGGAGGTAGCATGAACGCCCCCGACAAATTAGCCCAATTCATCCGCCTGACGCGCGAGCCGCTTCCCGCTTCCACCAAACGTTATCTGACCGGCAGCCGCGCCGACATCCAGGTCCCGATGCGCGAGATCATGCAGAGCAATGGCGAGGCGATCACGGTGTATGACACCTCCGGCCCCTATACCGATCCACTCGCCGACATTGACGTGCGTCAGGGCCTGCCACTGGTGCGACAAGGGTGGATTCAGGGGCGCGGTGACACCGAGCTGTACGAGGGGCGCAAACCCTTTGCGTTGGACGATGGGCTCAAAAACGGTGACACCGATGCGCTGGCCGCGCTGCGCGCCCAGGCCGCCGGCCTGCAACGCCAACCGCGCCGCGCCAAGAGCGGTGCCAATGTGTCGCAAATGCACTATGCGCGCAAAGGCATCATCACCCCCGAGATGGAATACGTGGCCATCCGCGAGAACCAGAAGCTCGAATGGATGGAGCAGTACCTGGGCAATGCCGAGCGCGAGGCACGCTTGGCGGGCAATAGCTTTGGCGCCAGCATTCCCAAGATCATGACGCCGGAGTTTGTGCGCAGCGAGATTGCCCGCGGTCGCGCCATCATCCCCGCCAACATCAACCACACCGAGCTGGAGCCCATGGCGATTGGCCGCAACTTTCTGGTCAAGATCAATGCGAATATCGGCAACTCGGCCGTCACCTCCAGCATCGAGGAAGAAGTGGAAAAGCTGGTCTGGTCCATCCGCTGGGGCGCAGACACCGTGATGGATTTGTCCACCGGCAAAAACATCCACACCACACGCGACTGGATCGTGCGCAACTCGCCGGTGCCCATCGGCACCGTGCCCATCTACCAAGCGCTGGAAAAGGTCGGCGGCGTGGCCGAAGACCTGACCTGGGACATCTTCCGCGACACGCTGATCGAGCAAGCCGAGCAGGGCGTGGATTACTTCACCGTGCATGCCGGTGTGCGCTTGGCCTTCATCCACCTAACGGCGAACCGCGTGACCGGCATCGTGTCGCGCGGCGGCTCCATCATGGCCAAGTGGTGCATCGCCCACCACAAAGAGAATTTCATCTACACGCACTTCGACGAGATGACCGAGATCCTGAAGGCCTACGACGTCAGCTACTCGCTGGGCGATGGCCTGCGCCCCGGCTCGGGTGCCGACGCGAATGACGAAGCCCAATTCGCCGAGTTGCGCACGCTGGGCGAACTGACCAAGCGCGCCTGGCAGCAAGACGTGCAGGTCATGATCGAAGGCCCCGGCCACGTGCCCATGCACATGGTGCAGGCCAATATGACCGAGCAGTTGAAGCACTGCGACGAGGCGCCGTTTTACACATTAGGCCCACTGACCACCGACATTGCCCCCGGCTACGACCACATCACCAGCGGCATTGGTGCGGCGATGATTGGCTGGTTTGGCACGGCGATGTTGTGCTACGTGACGCCCAAGGAGCACCTGGGCCTGCCGGACCGTGAGGACGTGAAGGTCGGCATCATCACCTACAAGATTGCCGCCCACGTGGCCGATGTGGCCAAGGGCCATCCGGGTGTGCGGGCGCGGGACGACGCGTTGAGCAAGGCGCGTTTTGA
>JBKJJC010000324.1:0-25066 GCA_046598245.1 Rhodoferax sp. | reverse complement strand
TGTTTTGTCGTACTTGTCGGTCAGCTGACCGGCGGTGGCCGAGAACAGCAGAAAAGGCAGTATGAACAGCGCCCCAATCACCAGACCCGCCATCGCGGGTGGCAACCAGCCCACGCTGAGCTGGTAGGTCACCATCACGGTGAAGGCGAACTTGAACAAGTTGTCATTCGCAGCGCCGGAAAACTGCGTGTAGAAGAAGGGTGCAAATCGGCGCTGGCCCAGCAGCGCAAACTGGTTGGGATGCTCGTGTCCGGCTGGGCTGGTAGCCGTGGCCGCTGCGGGTGTCAGTGTTTCAGTGTTCACAGGTTTTCCTCAGGTCGGTTGTTGTTCTGCGTGCATTACTTCTGGACTGCCACGTGCGGCCAAGAGCGGGCCCCACCAGGGTACGCGCCATTTTGCATGACGGCGATGACCGGCCATGCAGCCATGGCCGCAGCCAGGTGTTTCAAGGTGTGGCCTGACACCAGGCCGTGGGTCACCGTGAGGATGTGGTGGTCACCCAGCTCAAGCACTTTGGCCACTGCGTACCAGGCGATCACCGCCGTAAGGGGCACACCCCATGCGCCAACAAGGGGCTTGCGCAGGGCCAAGCAAACCACCAACAGCATGCCTCCGCCCTGCAAAACCGACCAGGGCAACAGGTTGCCGCTAACCGCCCACACGCCGACCGCAACGGGCCCCAAGGCCAGCATTGCAGCCGCCGTCCACTGTCCGGCCCGTGCGCTGACCCGGTCCGCCGCTGCCAGACCCAGCAGGCCGGCAAAGGCTGCCAGCATGCCCATGCGGTCTATGGCCAGACCCAGGTCATCGGGTTGCAAGTGGTAATAAATGGAGCACAGCGCGGTGAGCAGCAGGCCGCCAAAGAACAGCTGCGCAAGGGGTCGCTGTGCGTCACAGGGCACCCAAGCGGCAAAGCCGGTTCGGCGTGCAGGCGGGGTCTGTACAGACCGCAGGCGCAATAGGCCTAACGCGCCCAGCACGGCAAAGGGCAGATTGCTCAGCACGTCCATCGCGAACGGCATGCCCCACAGCGTGCGCTGGTCGGCAAAGGCGTGGTAGTTGGCATACTGCGCCACAGCCGGTGCCAGGCAGGCCAGCGCAACGGCTAGGGCCAGCGCGATCACAAGGCCGGTTTCGGAACGTGTCAGCGGGGTTTTCATCAGAGGGCTCCTCAGGTGTGTAAGGGGTGGGTGAGGGCGCCAGTGTGTTGTTGCGACACACCCAATACAGTGCAATTTATGATACAAGCTTGTCATTTGATGAGAAAAGTATTAATAATCAATACCTATGAGCACCACCGCCGACCTTGTATCCGCCCTGAAGCACGAGCTGAAGGCTGCCCGCATGACCTATGCCGACCTGGCAGTCGCCATGGGCATGGCCGAGTCCAGTGTCAAACGCATGTTGTCCAAGGGCGACATGCCGCTGTCGCGTATAGACGCCATCTGCCGCGCCTTGAAGCTGGACTTTGCAGACCTGGCACGCCGCGTGGCCGATGCCCAGCCGCTGCTGGCGCAACTGACCCAAGAGCAGGAGCGTGCCGTGGTGGCCGACAAAAAGCTACTGCTGGTGGCGATTTGCGTGCTCAGCCAGTGGACGCTGGAACAAATCGTTGCCGCCTACCGGCTGACCGAGGCCGAAGGTATTGGCTACTTGGCCCAGCTCGACCGCATTGGCATCATCGAGTTGCGCCCGCTGAACCGCTACCGGCTCAAATTAGCCAAGGCTTTCCGCTGGCGCCCGCATGGCCCGGTGATGGACTACTTCCGCGACAACGCGATGATGGACTATTTCTCTGGTGGCTTCAATGGTGTGGGCGAGGGGCTGCTGCTGGTCCATGGCTCGGTCAGCCGCAGCTTGGCGCCGTCGTTCATGGAGCGCATGCAACGTGTGGCACAAGACTTTGCGCAGCAGCACTTGGCCGACCAGAAGCTGCAAGACAAGGACCGAGAGGGCTACACGCTGTTGCTAGCCATGCGCAGTTGGGAGTTTGAAGCCTTTGGCGCGCTGCGCCGTCAAACACTATCAAAATAATAGCAATAAGTCTATATTTTACGGGGGCTACAGGCGAATTTGATAGGCGACGTGTCTCAGCCCAGAGCCGCGATGAGCCGATCACATTGGACTGCTCCCTGCGCAAAGTCGAAATCGCGTATGGCTTGGTCCAGGTCTGCAAACCCTTTCACATCCGCCATCTTGCTAAAAGTTTGCACACGGGCATGCACTTCCAGCGCCTTTAGGTCGGAGCAGGCCAGAAGGGCCCGCAGTTCGGCAAGGTCTGCCAGCAAGTCTGTGTTGTCGTGTTCGGCGTCTTGCCCTTGGGCGTACTCCTTACTGCTGGCGTCAGTTTGCGCCTGTGCGGACGCCGCATACAGTTGCACGAGTGGTGCCATGGTGTGCAAGGTGCCGCTCACCGCTTCAGCCAAGTGCGTGCACAGGCTGCTGTGCTCGGATGCAGCGAGTCCGTGGTTGAGTTTGGCTTCGGTCGCCGCGGCAACCGCGCTCATGTAGACGGCACCCACCGTCGCGGAAACCCCTTTGAGGGTGTGCATCAAGGTCGCCGCGCGCTCCACGTCGCCCCTGTGCAGCAGGTCGGAGAACTGCACCGGTTGATCGGTCAATTCGTCCAAAAAGGACTGCAGAATTTTGGCGTATAGCCCCACCTTTCCGTTGAGCCGTGCAAGCGCACCGGCAGGGTCCACACTGTTCAATTCGGGCATGGCCGCCGAAACGGGCTGTAGCGGTGTGTCGGCAGCAGGGGTAGTGGGCAGCTGCAATTGCGCAATGCCCGCACCGGGCTTGGTGCGCCGGGTATGGTTTTGCAGCACCTCGACCAGATGGTTCAGATCAAAGGGTTTGCCCACGTGGTCGTCCATGCCACTGCGCAGGCAGGCCTCGCGGTCCGACGCCATGGCGTTGGCAGTCATGGCGATGATGGGCAGGCGGGTCAGACCCAAGTCTTGGCGGATCAGCTGGGTCGCAACATAACCATCCATAACCGGCATTTGTATGTCCATCAATACGGCGTGAAAGGGCGGGTCGGCGCAGGCCACGGCGTCCACACCCAACTGTCCGTTGGCCGCGATCACGACCCTGGCACCTTCGCCCCCCAGCAACTCACGTGCTACCTGTTGGTTGATCAGGTTGTCTTCTACCACCAGCAGGCGCATGCCCTCCAAGCGGCCGACCCGTTCGGCGCGGCTGCGCGGTTTGGTGCGCAGGTTGCTCACGCCGGCACGGGCGTCTGCCACGGTGTCAAACAACAGCGAAGCGGTGATGGGCTTGATCAGGAAGGCATTCAGGTAGGACTGCTCCTGTGGGCTGCGTTGCGTCAACATGTCGCGCCCATGGGCCGTCACCATCACCGTGATGGGGCTGATGGCCTGGGCCCCCATTTGGCGCATGTGGGCAATGGTTTCCCAGCCGTCCATTCCGGGCATCAGCCAATCCATGAAGACCGCGCCGTAGGGCGGCAGCATGGCCTGTGCCCGGGCCTGCAGCAGCGACAGGGCCTGTGGCCCACTGTGCGCCACATCAGCCTGCCAACCCCACGATTGGCACATGGACTGCAGCAAGGTACTGGCCACCGGGTTGTCGTCAACCACCAGCACCTGCATGGGGCTGGGTATGCGTACCGGCATCGGTTCGGGGTCTCCGGGTACCGCATCGGCGCGCTCGAGCGTAATGTTGAAAAAGAAAGTGCTGCCATGGTCGAGCCGGCTTTCGATCTGCAGGTCGCCCCCCATCAGCTGCACCAACCGCCGGCAGATCGACAGGCCCAGACCGGTGCCACCAAAACGGCGGGTGGTGGAGGCCTCGGCCTGCATGAAACCGTCAAAAATGTGGTCCAGGTTCTCTGGTGCAATGCCAATGCCGCTGTCGCGCACGGCGATGCACATGTGGGTTTGCTGATCGGTTTGCTCCAGCACCTTGAACTTCACCACGACTTCGCCAAAGTGGGTGAATTTGATGGCATTGCCGCCCAGGTTGATCAGTACTTGCTGCAGGCGCATGGCATCACCCACCATGATGTGGGGCAATGCTGGGTCTATGTCGAACAACACCTCGACCGGCTTGTTGCCTACATTGGCGGACAGGATGACCGACAGGTCGCGCAGCAGGCGGTCCATGCGAAACGGCTGCGGGTCCAGGGCCATTTTGCCGGCCTCGATTTTGGAGTAGTCCAACACGTCGTTGAGCAGGCCCAGCAGCGATTTGGCGGCACCTTCGGCCTTGGTTGCATAGTCCAATTGCCGCGTAGACAACTCGGTGTTGTGCAGCAGCTTGAGCATGCCCAGGATCGCATTCATAGGGGTGCGGATCTCATGGCTCATATTGGCTACGAACTGGCTCTTGGAGCGCGAGGCCTCTTGTGCGGCCTCGGTGGCGCGGGTCAGCTCGGTGATGTCGGAGTAGGTGGTGACAAAGCCGCCATCGGGCATGGGTGCGCCGCGCACCTCCAGGGTTCTGCCGTCACCGCGTTGGCGTTGGAAGTGGTGGGCCTCTCCCAGGCGCGCCCGTTCAACAGTTCTTTTGACAATGGCGTCTTGGTCGCCAGGGCCATATTCGCCACGCGCCGCGTTGAATCGGATGACGGACTCGAAGGTGGTGACCGTGCCCTCAAACAAGCTGTCGGGAAAGTCCAATAGGGCGCGAAACTGCGGATTGTCCACCACCATATCGAGTTTGCCGTCCATCACGCTCAAACCCACAGGAATGTTTTCTAGAATATTTTTCATCAGTACGTTTTTCTGCCGTACCTCGTCCTCCAGCTTGTAGCGCTGTGTGATGTCCTGAAAAATACCCACCAGGCGTATGCGCTTGCCGTCGCGGTATTCGGCCTCCGCAGCGCAGCGCACCCAAATGCGCCGGGCCATGGCGGTAATCAGTGGCAACTCCAGATCCCAGGGCTTGCCGGTTCGCTTGGCGCTCTCTATGGCGGACGTGATCTCGGCGCGGGCCTCGGGTGCAAAGAAGGCGATGGACTCTTCCAGCGTCGGCACGTAGCCCTTGGCTACATCATGGATATGGCAGGTCTGGTCTGACCAGGTGATGCTGCCCTGGTCCAAGTTGTATTGCCAGCGGCCGATGCCAGCAATGCGCCCCGCGCGCGCTAAAAACGCTGCACTGTCGCGCAGGCTCGCCGCCTGCTCCTCGCGCTCGATGTCTGCGCGTTTGGTCTCCGATATATCCAAGGTGATGCCGTACACCCATTCGGGTTTTCCATCAATGGTGTGGGTGCAGATTCGCCCCCGCGTCAAATGCCAATCCCATTGACCATCACGTCGGCGCACCCGCCCTTCAAACTCGTAGGAGTCGCGTAAGCCGGTCAGGTGTTCGTGCAGGTTTTTGCTAGCGGTGGCCAAATCTTCTGGGTGTACACAGTCGCGCCAAAACCGGTTCGGATTTAGGCGTACTTCGTCCAGGGTGTAGCCCAGCATCTCGGCCCAACGCGCGTTGACAATTGCCTGGTCTGTCTGAAGGTTCCACTCCCAGGTGCCCGCGCGGGTGCCAGTGATGATGTTGTTCAGGCGCTGGCGCTCCACATCCAGCACTTGGCGCGCAAGCCGGCTCGCCGTGACATCGGTGTGTATGGATATGTACTTCTCTATGCCCTTGTCGCCGAAATACGGTGCAATAACCATGTCTACCCAGTAAGGGGAGCCATCCTTTGCGCGGTTGCACACTTCGCCCCGCCAGACACAACCGCTGGAAATGGTCTGCCACACCGTGTCCCAGTAGCCCAAGGGCTGCGCGTCGGACTGGATGATGCGGTGGTTTTGGCCCACCAGTTCGGCGTTGCTGTATCCGCTGACCTTGGTGAACATGTCGTTGGCATAGGTGATGCACCCGGCGGTGTCGGTGATGGACACAATGGCGTACATGTTGATGGCGTCCATCAGCGTCTGCGACTCACGCAATGACCCAAGCCGCTCAGCCTGCGCCTGGCGGCGCTCGCGGTCCATGCGGTCCAGGCTAGCCTGTGTTTGCGCCAACCGGCCCAGCACACTGGTTTCCAGCCTGCCGTCCACTTCAATCCGAGTGGAAAAGTTACCTTGGCCGATTTGGGTGATGTGGGCGTGAATCTGATCCAGCGGGCCGCCCAACGTGGCACGCATCGCCGAACGGGTGCGCACCAGCATGACCATCAATGCAAGCCCGCACAGGAACAGGGCATAACGCAGGTAAGTAGCTTGTTCCTGGGCCGATTGAACGTCGTATTGGGTGCGCGCTTCCACCATGGCATAAAACTCGCCTATCGGGCGCATGATCCTGCTTTTGGCTTGGTGGTAGGGCGCATCAAACACCATGCTCAGGGCTTTTGCGCGGCTGGTTTGGTCCGGCGGCTCCTGGGTGTCTAGCAGCGCCATTGCGGCCAGCTCCAGGTGGGTCAAGCCGTCTGAGTTGGTCTTGGCCTGGGCCAGTTTTTCAAACTCTTCCTCGGTGAACCCGGCCTGGCGCATCAATTCCAGCAGGCTGATGGCGGGCCCCATTTCGGAGCGCGGGCCCGGGCCCTGCAGCCATGTCTCGTCCCAATAATTATGCCGGTAGTCCAGTTGGCGCGGTTGGCGGCCATCGCGCATAGCGGCAACGTCCAGGTATCGCTTTTTGTAGCTTGCGTCCCCCGTGGCGATATAGGTGCGCGCCATGCGGGTCAACTCGTCAGACGACAGCCGCAACTCGTCGGCCAGCCGAACTGAGCGAAAGCGCAGCACATTGGCGGCGTCCACCTTCGCCTCCAGCGCCGTGTAGGCAAAGAACAGCACCGCCATGACAACCACCAGGCTCGCGGTGAACCAAACATTGCGGGAAAAGGGGGACCGTTGTAGGAGCATTGGCGCAGCCGATCCAAGCTATGGGGGTGTGCGTTGCATTCTACGCACACTGCCAAAAATTCCCGGCCTAGTGGCTGCTAAGCTCACCCGGTCACACTCAATGGAAAATCCATGGCATTCAAGCTCATCCGAAACCTGTTTATCACTAGCGCCTTGCTGGCATTTGCCTGGGGCGCACAGGCCGCGCTCAACCTGGCCGACCCGCTGCCCATTGGCCCCCAGGTCCTTGTGGGTCAATTGCCCAATGGCCTGACTTACTACATACAGCAGAACAAGCGCCCCGAGAAACGTCTGGAGTTGCGCCTGGCGGTGAAGGCCGGTTCTGTTTTGGAGGACGAGGACCAACTGGGCCTGGCCCATGTGGTCGAACACATGGCATTTAATGGCTCCACCCACTTCAAGAAGCATGAGCTGGTGTCTTACCTTCAGTCCATTGGGCTCAAGTTTGGCGCTGACCTGAACGCCTACACCAGCTTCAACGAGACGGTCTACATACTGCCCATTCCCACAGAAAACCCCGACGACATCAAAAAAGGATTTTTGGTGCTGCAGGACTGGGCCCAGGGTGTCAGCTTCAACGATGCCGATACCGATCTGGAGCGCGCCATCGTGCTGGAAGAATTACGCCTAGGAAAGGGTGTGCAGGACCGCATGAACAAGTTCCTGTTGCCCAAGATATTCAGTGGCTCACTGTACGCCAAGCGCCTGCCCATCGGCACAGAAGAAAGCCTCAAGGGATTTAGCCATGACGCCATCAAGCGCTTCTACAAAGACTGGTACCGCCCCAATCTGATGGCGGTTGTGGTGGTGGGTGATATAGAACCCGCTGCCGCCAAGACCTTGGTTGAAGCCCATTTTGGCGGGCTCAAAAATCCTGCCAACGAGCGGCCCCGCCTGTACCCCAAGATCGCTGCACGCAGCGAATCCGAGGCCGTGGTGGTGACGGACAAAGAGGCGACCAACAACGCCATGTTGATCCGTTACCCGGTGCGGGAGGTCAAAGAGAACCTGACCCTGGGCGACTACCGCCAGTCCTTGGTGGAAGCGCTGTTTGGCACCATGCTGGGCCAGCGCATGCAGGAGCTGACACAACAGGCGTCTCCACCCTTTGTGGGTGGTGGCAGCGGTGTCGGGCGCTTGGTGCCGGGCTACCGTGCGTTTAGCTCCAGCGCCCTATTGGGTCGTCAAGGGCTGGGCCCTGCGGTAGATGCGCTGGTGCAAGAGAACGAACGTGCCCGCCAGTTTGGCTTTTCTGCCGCTGAGCTGGAACGTAACAAAAAGAGCCTGATGCGCGGTGTGGAGCAGGCCTATGCCGAGCGTGAAAAGACCGACTCTGCGCGCTACGCAGCGGAGTACCTGCGCAACTTTCTAGAGCAAGAGACCATACCTGGTATCGACAACGAGCTGGCCTATACGCGAGAACTGTTGCCCAGTATTACGTTGGAGGATGTGAATGGGTTTGCCCGGGCCATCATTCCGGAAAAGGCAGCCAAACTGGTGGCTTACACGGGCAGCGACAAGCCCGATAGCCCCCCGCCGACCGAACCCCAGTTGTTGGCCAGTGTCGCCCAGGCTGAGCAGCGCGCCGTCAGCGCCAAGGCCGAGAAAGCCGTCGCCACCCAAATATTGAGCCGTCTGCCCACGGCGGGCAGCATCATCGCCGAGCGCCATAACGTGGCGCTGGGCACCACCGAGCTGGATTTGTCCAACGGGGTCAAGGTTATTCTCAAACCTACGGATTTCAAAAACGACGAAATTGTGCTGGGCGCCAACCGGTTTGGCGGACAGTCGCTGTTCGGTCAGGCCGATATGTACAACGCGGCACTGGCCAGCACCGTCGTCAGCGCCATGGGCTTGGCGGAGTTCGCGCCGACCGAATTGCAAAAAATGCTGGCGGGCAAAGTGCTGTCGGTGAATGCGGGCATGGGTGTATTCAATGAATTCGTCAGTGCGTCCTCCAGTAGCGCCGACCTGGAGACGATGTTGCAGCTGCTGAGCCTGAAGTTTGGGCCGACCCGGCTCGACGCAGACCTCTACCAGTCCTTTGTGACCCGAATGCAGGACGCTGCCAAAAATGCCATGGCGCGGCCCGAATCGGTGTTCTCCGACACACTGCAAACCACCGTGTTCAACGCCCACCCACGCCTGCAGCTGACACCCCGTCCAGAGAACTTCGCCCAGCTCAATATGGAGCGCATGCGCAGCATCTACCAAGAGCGCTTTGCCAGCGCCAAAGGCATGGTTTTTGTGCTGGTCGGCAGTTTCAGTGTCGACGCCGTCAAGCCGCTGGTGGCGCGGTATCTGGCTAGTCTGCCAACACCTGACATCAAAGCCGATTACAACGACTTGGGTGTACGCCCCGTGACCGGCGTCGTGAAGGCCGTGGTGCGGGCCGGCAGCGAGCCCAAGAGCCAGGTCTCTATCAACTTCACCGGCACGGCGCCCTACTCTGAAGAAGAGCAGCTGCGCTTGAATGCGGTGGTCGAGGTGCTGAATATCCGAATCATCGATGTGTTGCGGGAAAAGCTCACGCTGATTTACGGTGGCAGCATGCGCGGCGGTTTGGTGCGCGTTCCTTACCAGCATTTCCATTTGACGCTGACCCTGCCATGCGCGCCCGAAAACGTGGACAAGGTGATCACCGCTGCCATGGCCGAAATCCAGACCATGCAAGAAGCCGGCGTGGACGCTGCGGACTGGGCCAAGGTCAAGCAGAACTGGCTGACCAACCACCGCAAAAACCTGCGTGAAAACGGTTTTTGGTCGGGTCGTCTGCAATCTGCAGCCCTGCATGGCACCGACCCTGCGACAGTTTTAGACTACGAGAAACAGATTGAGGCCATCACCCCCGAAGCCTTGCAAGTTGCTGCCAAGCGTTACTTTCAGCGCAACAACTATGTACAACTGGTGCAGTACCCCAAGGAGAAGTAGGCCCCCACGCTTGTCACTGCGTGTACTGCGCTGCCCCCCGAGGGGCATAAGCGTTCACCTTGGGGCGGCCCGGCGGTGAAACCGGCCCCCACGCTCCACCGCTCTGCGGGACTACTGGTACTTCTTGTTGATTCTGTCGGTGGTGCCGTCTTTGGCCATGGCCTTGAGGGCAGCATTGAGCTTAGCGATGGTGTCGTGCGGCACCGACAGGTTGCAGGCCAGGTAGAGCTCGGTCTGCTTGAACTCCAGTAGCGGCTTAATCTTGATGTTTTTCTTATGGGCGAAGTAAGGGCCGTTCTGGCTGTCGGTGGCCCACAGGTCAATGCGCCCCCCTTCGAGTTTTTTGAGGTTTTGGTCGTCGTAATAGGATTCATCTACGGTGAACTTCAGCCCCTTTAGGTACAAGGCCAGTGCGTCACCCCGGTAGCCACCCACCTTGTACTTTCTGGCGTCGTCGAAAGACTCCAGTTTGATGTTGCTGTCGGCCTTGGCGAAGAAAACCCAGTTACTGCTGGCGACCGGTCCTACCCACAGAAAGTCTTTTTCGCGCTCTTCGGTCCGGGTTGTGGAATAAACACAGGTGTCAATGTCGGTGCGCGCCTTGGTGATGGCCCGCATCCAGGGAAACAGCGCGATGGTGTATTCCATCCCCGTGCGCTTGAACATTTCCTGTATGGCCTCGGTCGCACTGCCCACTATGGTCTTGCCATCTTCGGCTGCGTAGTTGAAGGGTGGCGCATCTTCGGTGGTCAGCACCAGGCCACCCGCCCACCCGCATGTAGTCCACAACAATCCAGCACACAGCAGCATTTTCACGGTCACATCCTTTCTAAAGACAGACAACAGCCGATGGGGACCTAGAAAGTCATGCTACCAGTTCGTGCCTATTTGCGCATCAGCGTGCTCTTGCCAAACAGCGATTCAATCAGGTCCACCGCCACCTCGGCCGTGCGGTTGCGCTCGTCCAGCGCGGGGTTGAGCTCCATCACGTCCAGGCTGGCCAGGCGGCCGGTGTCGGCAATCATCTCCATGCACAACTGGGCCTCGCGGTAGTTGGGGCCGCCGCGCACCGTGGTGCCCACGCCGGGGGCGATGTCGGGGTCCAAAAAGTCCACGTCAAAGCTCACGTGCAGGTGGGTGTTGGCATCGACCAGCGCCAGCGCCAGCTCCATTGCGGCACGCATGCCCATCTCGTCGATGTAGCGCATGTCGAACACCTCCAGGTCCATCTCGTGCACAAAGCGTTTCTCGCCCTCGTCCACGCTGCGGATGCCGATCTGGCGAATCCACTTGGGTGAAATGGCCGGCACGTGGCCGCCGATCTCGATCAGCTCTTTGGGGCCATGGCCGCACAGGCAGGCCACCGGCATACCGTGGATATTGCCGCTGGGCGTGAGTGTGTTGGTGTTGAAATCGGCATGGGCGTCCAGCCACAGGATGCGCAGCTTCTTGCCAGTGTCGCGGCAGTGGCGCGCCACCGCGCTGATAGAACCTATGCCCAGGCAGTGGTCGCCACCCAGCAGTATCGGCAGGCGGCCATCGGACAGTTCGGCATAGACCGCATCGTGCACGGACTGGTTCCAGTGCGTGACTTCCGCCAGGTGGCGGTAGCCGTCTACCGGCGGCAGCCAGGGATTGTTGGGGCCTATGAGGTTGCCCTTGTCGATAACGTCCAGGCCCTGGGCGGCCAGCACCGTGGCGATGTTGGCCACGCGCATGGCTTCTGGCCCCATGCTGGCGCCGCGGCTGCCTGCGCCAATGTCGGTGGGTGCGCCTATCAGGCTGATTTTGGTGTTGGTCATGGTTGCTGAAAATTGAAGTTAGTTGGTTTGTAGTGTGAAAGCCGCTCGGCGTTCGCCGACCTGGATGCCGCGGGCGTTGATGATGGCCTGGGCGCGCCAGGGGCGCAGCGCCTCGCGCTGGGCATCGTCCAGCCAGCCCAGTTGCTCCATCACCTCCACACTGGCGGCAAATAACGCAGGTTTGTTGGCATCGATGATTTTCAGCGCAAAGGCTTCACCACGGCTGGTGCTGCCAACCACCTGCACGCCGTCGGCGCCCACCTTGGTCACCCAGTCGCCCTTTCCGGCTTCCATAAGGGCCTTGTCGTTGCGGCCGGTGCCGCTGACCAGATCCGGGTGCTGCACCATGGCGGCGCTGAGCTGCGCAAAGCTGTTGCCAAACTGGGTGTCCGCCGAGCCACTGGCTAGCCGCGCGTACCCAGTGGCCAATCGGGACAAAGGCATCGCGTAGTTGGGGGCCGAGCAGCCGTCTACACCGGCTTTCATATCGGCAGCGTCCATGTTCACGGCACGGGCCACGTCACGGCGAATTGCCTGTTGCAAAGGGTGGTCAGGGGCCTCGTAGTTGTCCAGGCTCAGGCCATGCTGCACGCAGTAGGCGACAAAGCCTGCATGTTTCCCGCTACAGTTGTTGTAGCGCTCGTCGAAGGTTTCACCGGGGCTGGGGGCCCCTCCGGTGTTTTCGAAATGGTAGGGAACATGGCAGCCGCAGCGCAGCACCTTGTAGGTCTGGCCGGCTTTCTCCAGCATCTGTTGCGCGGTCTGCACGTGCATGGGCTCGCCGCTGTGGCTGGCGCATAGCAGGGCCACGTGTTCGGGCGTAAAGCCAAAGTGCTGCGGGCCGCCGGCCTCGACAAAGGGCAGGGCCTGCAGCGCCTTCAGCGTGGAGCGGGTGAAGGTCATCCAGTGCGGATCGCCGGCCTGGGCCAGCAGCTTGCCTTGGGTGTTGACCACGGCAACCGAGCCAAAGTGCTGGTTCTCCAGGGTGCCACCGCGGGTCATTTCTATGAGTGGGGTGTGTTGCATGCCGCGATTGTGGAGCAAATTGGGCGGGGCACCCCGGCTGTCACTCGCTTGACGCCTCCGCGCCGGGGTGTGCTCCACAATGCCGCCATGACCCAACTCCGCTCCCCCTTGCAGGCCCAGATTGTCCAATGGCTGGTTCAACCCGGCGATACCGTGCGCGCCGGTGACGTGGTGGTCATTCTGGAGGCCATGAAGATGGAGCACGAGGTGCGCGCCGAGTCTGAGGGCCGCGTCACCGAACTGCTGTTTGCGCAGGGGGAGATGGTCAATGCGGATGATTTGCTACTAATTTCAGAGCATATAAACTATATTCCACGGGGGCTAGATGCCAAAAACACTATAAACCCGTCCACAGAGCCGGTTGCGCAAGATGCCACGCTCCGTGCGCCACGCGACGATCTTCACAGGCTGCAGGCGCGTATGGCGTTCACCCACGACGCCAGCCGACCCGACGCCATGGCCAAGCGCCACGCCTTGGGCCTGCGCAGCGCCCGCGAGAACATTGCCGACCTGTGCGATGCCGGAACCTTCACCGAATACGGCGCACTGGCCGTGGCCGCCCAGCGCAGCCGCCGTAGTGCTGAAGACCTGATCCAGAACACCCCGGCCGACGGGATGGTGACCGGCCTGGGCCAGGTCAACGGCCAGTCCATCGTTGCCATGGCGTATGACGCCACGGTGCTGGCCGGCACCCAGGGCATGCGCAACCACCAGAAGACCGACCGCATGTTGGGGCTGGCGCTGCAAAACAAACTGCCGGTGGTGTTGTTTGCCGAGGGTGGTGGTGGGCGGCCGGGTGATGTGGATATACCTATCGTCGCCGGCCTGCATGTGGCCACCTTCGCCAGTTATGCGCGGCTCAACGGCCAGGTGCCGGTGGTTGGCATAGCGGCAGGGCGCTGCTTTGCCGGCAATGCCGCGTTGCTGGGCTGCAGCGACGTGATCATCGCCACGCGCGGCAGCAATATCGGCATGGGTGGACCCGCCATGGTGGAGGGTGGTGGGCTGGGCGTGTTCAAACCCGAGCAGATTGGCCCGTCCAGCGTGCAGCACGGCAATGGTGTTATCGACATCCTGGTAGACGACGAGGCGCAGGCCGTGGCTGCGGCGCGCCATTACCTGTCGTTCTTCCAAGGACCTGCCAAAGAATTCACCGCGCCCCCCGCGCTGGCCCTGCGCGACGTGGTGCCCGAGAACCGATTGCGCGTTTACGACACCCGCAGCGCCATGCAGGGTATTGCCGACGTGGGCTCGTTGCTGGAGCTGCGCACCGGTTTTGGCCAAGGCATCCACACCGCGCTGGCCCGCGTGGAGGGCCGCCCCTTAGGCCTGCTGGCCAACAACCCGCTGCACTTGGGTGGCGCCATTGATGCGGATGCCGCAGACAAGGCCGCGCGCTTCATGCAACTGTGCAATGCCCACGGCCTGCCGCTGGTGAGCCTGGTGGACACGCCGGGCTTTATGGTCGGGCCGGAGACAGAGGCCACCGCCCAGGTGCGCCATGTCAGCCGCCTGTTCATTGCCGCTGCGCATCTGCGTGTGCCGTTTTTGAGCGTGGTGCTACGCAAGGGGTACGGCTTGGGTGCCATGGGCATGACGGCCGGTGGCTTCCACGCGCCGCTGTTCACCGTGGCCTGGCCCACGGGTGAGTTTGGCGCCATGGGGTTGGAGGGTGCTGTGCGCTTGGGTTTCAAAAAGGAGTTGGAGGCCGTGCCAGAAGGCGCGGAGCGCCAGGCTCTGTACGACCAACTGGTGGCCCGCCAATACGACAACGGCAGTGCCATGAACATGGCCGCCACTCTGGAGATTGATGCCGTGATTGACCCGGCCGATACGCGGGCCTGGTTGCGGCGCGGACTGCAGGCGGGCAGGGTGGATTTGACACCCTTACACCCCAGCATTGACACCTGGTAGGCTGGGTGCGCGGGCCAGCAGCACGTGCTAAGCTGCCCTAAACACTTTGAAAGACTGCCATGCCCGGACTATTGCCCAACATTGATCCCGAGGGCTTGCTCGAATTTTCGGTGGTCTACACCGACCGCGCGCTCAACCACATGTCGCAGCGCTTCCAGGGCGTCATGAAGGACATCTCCGCCATTTTAAAAGAGGTGTACCACGCCAAGTCCGCCATTCTGGTGCCCGGCAGCGGCACCTTTGGCATGGAGGCGGTGGCGCGCCAGTTCGCCACCGACAAGAAAACACTGGTCATCCGCAACGGCTGGTTCAGCTACCGCTGGACGCAGATTTTTGACATGGGGCGCATTCCCAGCGCGTCCACCGTATTGAAAGCCCGCCGCGTGGGCGAGGGCAAACAGGCGCCATGGATTCCCTGCCCGATAGACGAAGTGGTGGCCTCGATTGCGCGCGAGAAGCCGGATGTGGTGTTCGCCCCCCACGTGGAAACTGCAGCCGGCATGATCCTGCCCGACGACTACCTGCGCGCCACCAGTGACGCCGTACATGCCGTGGGCGGCCTGATGGTGCTGGACTGCATTGCCTCCGGCGCGATGTGGGTGGACATGGAAGCCACGGGCGTGGATGTGCTGGTCAGCGCGCCGCAAAAAGGCTGGAGCGGCTCACCCTGCTGCGCGATGGTCATGCTCAGTGAGCGCGCACGCGCTGCGATCGACGGCACCACCAGCACCAGCTTTGCCTGCGACCTGAAGAAATGGTTGCAGATCATGGAAACCTACGAAGGCGGCGGCCACGCTTACCACGCCACCATGCCCACCGATGCGCTGACCCGCTTGCGTGATGTGATGCAAGAGACGCGCAACTACGGTTTCGAGAAAGTACGCGCCGAGCAGATCGCACTGGGCACCAAAGTGCGTGCGTTGTTCGAGAGCAAGGGCATCGTCAGCGTGGCGGCTGAGGGCTTCAAGGCTCCGGGCGTGGTGGTCAGCTACACCGAAGACCCGGGCCTGCAGAACAGCAAGAAGTTTTTAGCCGCTGGCTTGCAGACCGCCGCGGGTGTGCCGTTGCAATGTGACGAGCCGGCGGACTTCAGCAGCTTCCGTGTGGGGTTGTTTGGGCTGGAGAAACTGCACAACGTAGACCGCACGGTGGAGCATCTGCGGCAGGCACTGGATGCTATGTAGGCGGGCCAATAGGTGTCTGTCCGAGTGCGTGATGTCGCGTGAACCCAGTGACCGGCTTTTCATGGCAGTCACGGGATGGATAACGTTGTTCCGCGAACGCTAAACAAGCGGGCGCTGCGGCGGACGACCGTCGCCGTACAAGTCGGCGAGTTGCGCGAGCGCCTTCACGTCGCCCATGAACAGCCGCCCATCAACAATCCGATGCAGCCCGCGTTGTTCCAGACTGCGTAGCGTCTTGTTGGTGTGAACCAGCGACAGGCCCAGGCCGTCGGCTACATGTTGCTGTGTCAGCGGGAAAGGCACTCCACCCACCCCGCCGTCTGCCTGGAGTGCCGCCGCGCGTTTGAAAAGCAAGATCAGCAAGGTCGCGATGCGCTCCTGTGCGCTGCGCCGCCCGACAGATAGCAAGGTATCGTCGACCATAGACTCTTCGTGCGCGGTCAACCAAGTGACGTTGAAGCCCATGGTAGGCGACTGCCGGTGTAGCTCCCACAAGGAGTCGCGTTGAAAAACGCAGAAAATTGCATCGGTCATTGTTACCACGCCATGCGCTGACACATCGTGCATTTTTTGCTGGACACCGATGAAATCGCCCGCCATCAAAAAGCTCAGAATCTGGCGGCGGCCATCGCGCAAAGTCTTGAAGCGGAACGCCCAACCGCTGCGCAGCGTGTACAGCGGGGCATTGGTCTGTCCCTCGTGAATCAGCGTTTCGCCTGCGCCCATGCAAATCTCACGCCGCTTGAGTGACTGCACGAGTATTAGCTCCTCGGCACTGTGATCAGTAAACAGCGGAAGCGCCCGCAGGGGGCAATCGCTACAACGAATCTCGGGCATGGGACTTCCTTCCTGTGGCATACAAACATCAGTGCATCAGACTATGTCTTTTTACATATCGCTGAGCGGGCAAGGCGCTTACATTGCCGTTCAGTGTCCTCTACTGTGCACCATTGTGCTTGTTAACAAGTGCTCCGCATGCCGTGCAGCTGTCGCCGCAAGAGCGCAACAGGCTGCATTTGCAGTTGTATCCTACCGGTTTGCGGCACCGCCAACTACCGCCTATCAACTACTGCCTATCAGAGAAAGCGATCACCATTGAGCCAATCCGATCTACAGCCAGCCGGTACCGTGATGCGCACCGTGCTGTACGTTGAAGACAACCAGGCCAACCTGCAATTGGTTGAGCAAATGGTGGCGCGTCGTTCCGATATTTCTTTTCTAGGTGCGAGCGATGCCATGAAAGGCATCGCGCTGGCGCGCACCCACCAGCCGCAGGTGATTCTGATGGACATTAACCTACCCACCATAAGCGGGATCGAGGCGCTGAAAATCTTGCGGGAAGACCCGGCCACTCAGTACATACCGGTGTTGGCCCTCAGTGCCCATGCCATGCCAGGCGATATCGCTAACTGCCTGGCCCAAGGCTTCTTCAGCTATCTGACTAAGCCTTTCAAGATCAACGAATTTATGGCAATGCTGGACTTGGCGCTGGAGTTTTCGGTGAAGGCATCAGGCCTTGCAAGGGACAAGACTTCGGACCGCATGAGCCCCGGTACCGCATCTCAAACCGTCGTAGGAAGCGCTCCTTGAATCGCAAAAAATTCTTCAGCGCTGAGCGGCTGCGCAGGAGCTTTTTGTCATGCAACTGTCAATTGCAACCTCTATGCTTGGTAATATGACCCACGCAGGCACGTGTCTTGCTAGTCGTAGTGCGCGCAACAATTGCGTTCACGAACGGTCCATTTCACCCAGACAGGAGCACCATGCATCCGTACAAAACTTGCGATAGCTGCCATAAGACCAAGCCGCCTGAAGGTGGCTGCCAATTGCGCCCTGTGCGCTGGGTCTGCAGCAGTTGCTGGGTGAACTGGCAGAAGCTGCGTGTGGCGCAACCCGCTTAGGGGGTTTTGCTCAAAAGCGCGGCAAGTCAGGGTGCCTGATCTGCCCCCCGCGCACCAGCATCTTGCCGTACTCCGCGCAGCGCTGCAGCGTCGGGATCACCTTGCCGGGGTTGAGCAAACCTTTGGTATCAAAAGCGTGTTTGATGCCCATCATCTGGGCGTTCTCGGCGGCGCTGAACTGCACACACATGCTGTTGAGTTTTTCCACCCCCACACCATGCTCGCCGGTTACCGTGCCGCCCATCGCCACACTGGTTTCCAAAATATCAGCGCCAAATAATTCACACCGGTGCAACTGGTCAGGGTCGTTGGCGTCGAACAAAATCAGCGGGTGCAGATTGCCGTCACCCGCATGGAACACATTGGCACAGCGCAACTGGTATTTCTTCTCCATCTCTTGGATGGCCAACAGAACGTCGGCCAGGCGCTTGCGCGGGATGGTGCTGTCCATGCACATGTAGTCCGGGCTGATGCGCCCGCTCGCAGGGAAGGCGTTCTTGCGGCCGCTCCAGAACTTCAGGCGCTCGGCCTCGTTCTGACTGACGGCGATGGCAGTGGCACCGTGCTTGCGCAGCACGTCGCCCATGCGGCCAATTTCTTCTTCCACCTCTTCTGGCGTGCCGTCGCTCTCGCACAGCAATATCGCTTCGGCGTTCAGGTCGTAGCCGGCGTGTACAAAATCTTCCACCGCGGCGGTCATGGGCTTGTCCATCATCTCCAGTCCGGCGGGGATGATGCCTGCCGCAATCACCGCTGCCACCGCATCACCGGCTTTGCGCAGGTCGTCAAAGCTGGCCATGATGCAGCGTGCCAGTTGCGGTTTGGGCACGAGTTTGACCGTCACTTCGGTGATGACAGCCAACATGCCCTCGCTGCCCACCACCAGGCTCAGCAGGTCGTAGCCCGGTGTGTCGAGCGCGTCACTGCCAAAGGTGATGGGGTCGCCCTCCATGGTGTAGCCCCGGACCTTGAGTACGTTGTGCAGCGTCAGCCCGTATTTCAGGCAGTGAACGCCGCCGGAGTTTTCGGCCACGTTGCCGCCGATGGTGCAGGCAATTTGGCTCGAAGGGTCGGGCGCGTAGTAGAGGCCCAGCGGCGCCGCCGCCTCGCTGATGGCCAGGTTGCGCACGCCGCACTGCACCACCGCCGTGCGGCTGCGCAGATCGACCTTGAGGATTTTGTTGAATTTGGCCAGTGACAGCGTCACCCCCAGCTTGTGCGGCATAGCCCCGCCCGACAGCCCGGTGCCCGCACCACGCGCCACCACCGGCACATTCAGCGCGTAGCAGGTTTTGAGCACGGCTTGCACCTGGGCCTCGGTTTCGGGCAAGGCCACCATCAACGGGCGCTCGCGGTATGCGGTCAGTCCGTCGCATTCGTAGGGCGTCGTGTCTTCCGTTTGGTACAGCAAGGCATGATGAGGTAAATGGGGTTCTAGCCCCCGTCGTACCTTGTCAAGTAGCTCTTTTTTTTGTAGCGTTGGTGTGTGTGAAGGGATTTCTGCTGTGGTCATGTCGGCGGTTTGGAGCGGGTGCGCAGACTGTAGAACAAGCGGCTACGCTCGGGTTGATAAAAATGCATGCGGCGCGTGAATTTTTAGCCGAAGCGCGCACTTCACACGCAAATCGCGGTAGCGCGTTAGCATTGTCTTTTTGCACCTTGGAATACGCCATGTTCGACCCATCTGACCCTGATGCAACGCGGCTAGACCGCTTAGACGCGGTGCCTGTCTTGGACGAAGAGACCCGTCGACTCCAGATCCTGCAGAGCTACCAACTGGTTGACACAGCGCCAGAGCCGGCTTTTGATGACATTGTGAAGATTGCGGCCTTGATCTGCGGAACACCGATTGCGCTGGTGACACTGGTGGCCGAAGACCGGCAATGGTTCAAGGCCCGCGTGGGGATGGAGTCATCCCAAACGCCCCGCGACCAATCATTTTGCGCGCATGCCATCCGCAACCCGTCGCGCATCATGGAGGTGCAAGACGCCAGCCAAGACCCACGCTTCATGCACAACCCACTGGTGGTGGGAGAGCCGGGGATACGCTTCTACGCAGGGGCGCCGTTGTTGAGCCCATCGGGCGTGGCAATGGGGACGGTGTGTGTCATCGATCGGGTTGCACGTGAATTGACACCCGCTATGGCGCAGGGGCTGCAAGCGTTGGCGCGGCAGGCGGGGGAGCTGCTGGCCTTGCGCCGCGCAAACTCCGACCTGGAGACGCTGAACCAGTCGGTGATGGAAATGCAGGTGGAGTTGGAGCAGTACCAAATCCAACTGGAAACCGAGAACGCAGTACTGGCCAAGGCCAACCCCATGGATGCGGCCACTGGGTTGAACAACCAAAGCACGTTTGAACAGCAGTTGGCGCAGGAGCTAAACCGTCTGGAGCGCAACCAGTCGCGCATGGTCCTGCTCTTGGCCGATATCGACTATTTCAGTGTCTACACCAGTGATTTTGGTGGTGCGGCGGGCGACGACGCACTGCGGCGGGTTGCCAAAGCACTCAAAACGCAGGCGCGTGGTTATGACACCTTGGCCTGCCTGAAGTCGCGCCGGTTTGCCGTGCTGCTACCCGGGACCGACGACGCAGAGTTAGAGGCCGTGGCCAAACGCTTTCGCCGTGCGGTGGCTGGCTTGCCGACCATAGGGCGTAGTCTGAGTATCAGCATTGGTATGGCCGTGGCGCGCCCCATCGATGCACCTTTGGACATCATGGGTCGTGCAAGCGCCGCTTTGGCACAGGCTATCGAGCGGGGCGGCAACCAGGTAGCGATCGCCGCAAACTAACGGGATCGATCAGGCCGTAACCTGGCGCAGCCATTCTGCAAACGCGGTGCATTCCCAGCGGTCCATCGTACCGGTGCGCCAACACAGATAGTGGGCGTGGGGGCTGGGCACATTGCCCGCGAACAGTGCATTGCTGCCCAGCCGCACCAGCGAGCCATTGTCGAGCCACGGCGCGCCCAGCTTGAGCCGCACCAGGGCCACGCCCATGCCGGCGGCGGCGGCGTCGCACATTAGGCCAATGTCGTTGAACTGCGAACCGTCTATCGGTTCCGGCCAGTCCAGCCCCTGCGCAGCAAACCAGGTGCGCCAGGGCTCTAGCGGGCTGCGCAAGAGCGGCACGCCTTCCAGGTCTTGCGCGACGTCAAACGGTCCGTGCTCGCGCACAAAGGCGGGTGAGGCCAGTGGCGTAACCACGTCCTTGGTCAGGCACACGTACTCCATGTCGGCATACCGTCCTGGGCCAAAACGCACTACCAGGTCGGCGTCTTCGGCTACCACGTCCAAGAGTGGTATGGAAACCTGCAGCGTCAGGTCGATCTCGGGGTAAGCCTCAGTGAACTGACGCAGGCGCGGTATCAGGATGGAGCGGGCAAACGTGGGCGTGACCGCCAATCGCAGTTTGCGCTTGCCGGGAGCCGCCGCCGAGCTAGGAAACTTTTGCAAGCTGGTCAGGCCTTCGCGCACATGGGCCAGGTATTCGCTGCCCTCGGTGGTCAACGAAAAGTCGGCACGGCCAAACAGCTTGGTGCCAATGATCTGTTCCAACTGGCGCACGCGGTGGCTGACCGCGCTGGGGGTCACGCACTGTTCTTCGGCGGCCTGTGTCACACTGCGCAGGCGGGCCAATGCTTCAAACGTCAGTAGGCACTGGATGGGGGGGATGCGGGCTGAGCCATTGCCGCTGGGCTGCCCCGAGGCAATGGGCACCCCCGTGGGGGGCAGCGCACCACGCGCAGCGGGAAGCGTGGGGGTTGTAGTATTCATGCATCACTATAATCCGGCCGCATTCGCCCTGCCTCGGGGCGTCAACACTCTACAAGAAGGAACTGCCATGTCCGACACCTTGGCGGTATTGCCGCAGTACCTCATTCCCAAACAAGCGATCACCGCATTGGCGGGCAAACTGGCCAGTGCTAGAGCGGGCAGCTGGACCACGTCTGTGATCCGTTGGTTCGTCCAACGCTACAACGTCAACATGGCGGAAGCGGCCAACCCCGATATCGCCAGCTACGCCACCTTCAACGATTTCTTCACCCGGCCGTTGAAGGACGGTGCACGGCCATTGGCGCAGGCCGACCTGGTGTGCCCGGTAGACGGTGCCATCAGCCAGTTTGGACCGATCCACAAAGACCAGATCTTTCAAGCCAAGGGCCACAGCTACTCCACCACCGCTTTGGTGGGTGGTGACGCCGCTTTGGCGGCCGAATTTGACGATGGCCACTTTGCCACGCTGTACCTCAGTCCTAAGGACTACCACCGCATCCACATGCCCTGTGCCGGGGTGTTGCGCCGCATGATTTATGTGCCGGGTGATTTGTTCTCCGTCAACCCGACCACGGCGCGTGGTGTGCCGGGGCTGTTTGCGCGCAACGAACGTGTCGTGTGCGTGTTTGATTCGCCCCAGGGCCCATTTGTGCAAGTGTTGGTGGGTGCCACCATTGTGGGCAGCATGGCCACCGTCTGGCACGGTCAGATCAACCCGCCGCGCCCGGGGCATTTGTGGGAGCGGACCTATGCCGACGGTGGGGTGTCTTTTGCCCAAGGTGCGGAGATGGGGCGATTTTTGTTGGGGTCTACCGTGGTGCTGTTGTTTCCGCGCGGGCCCCTGGTTTTCAACCCCCAGTGGGCACCCGCTGGTGCCATTCGCATGGGTGAAAAAATGGGGGTACGGGCATAAAACCCGGCTATCCTGATGCCTTGGTATCGCCCGCTCTAGGAATCGCATCATGGAATCCGAACCAACTGAAAGTTTGCAGCCGGCATTGTCCGAGGCGCGTGCACAAGTTCGGCAGTTGCCCAAGCATCAGGCCTTGAAAGCACTGGGTGGAATAGCCCAGACGGTACGTGAACGCTTGCTCAAACCCGCTGGTTCGGCGGCCGATGGTATGTCGGTCCGCGCCAGTTTGCGCCTGGCTTTTTCCATTGTGGTGGCGGGTGCTCTGGTGATTGGCGTGTTTTCGCTATTCCAGATGGGGCGGTTGAACACGTCGACCCGCGTCATTTACGACCAGGAATACACCGCCGGGCAAGCCGCCGAGCAGGTCCGCAGCAATCTGTTGCGTGCCAGCCGGGCCCAAACCCAGTTGTTGACCGCCAGCACTGCAGCAGAGCGCGACACCTTGGCCAAAGACATTGAGACCAGTTTGGCCGAGGTGGATAAAAAGATCGAACGCATTCAGGGCCTGTCTACCAGCGACGAGTCGGTCGCTACCGCCAAACAGTTGGTCGAAGCCCTCGCCAAGTGGACCAAGCGCCTGCGCGAGTACGTGAAACTCGTCAAGGAGCAACCGTTGTCTTTCATGGAGCAAAGTCCTGACGTCGCATCCGAAGACGCGGGCCTGCTCAACGAAACCCGCAAGGTCGAAAAAATTGTTGATAGCCTGGTGGCCCAGCGCGGCCAGTCGGCCCAGGCCACGATACAACACGCGGGTGAGATTTACAAAACCTCTGTGGTCTGGGTGATTGGCATTGCCTTGTTGCTCGTAGCCATGTCGGTTGGTGTGGGCAGTTGGGTGATTGCACGGCTGACCCGCCAGCTCGGCGGCGAACCCGCCTATGCCAAATCCATTGCCAGCCGCATTGCGGACGGGGATTTGACGATGGAGATCCAGCTGGCCGACAACGACACCCAGAGCCTGTTGTACTCGTTGCACGAAATGCAGACCCGCCTGGCCGAGACCATGGGTGAGATTGCCGATAGCTCGGCCCAGGTGGCCAACGCCTCGCGCGAGATTTCTATGGGTAACCTGGACCTGTCTAACCGTACCGAGCAGCAAGCCACGTCATTGGAAAAAACCACCACCAATGTGGAGCAGTTGGCTGCGATCGCCAGGCGTTACGCCGACAGTTCCACCCGTGCCGCCCAACTGTCTGGTACTGCCAGCCAGGCCGCCCGCCAAGGCGGCGAAGTGGTCGCCAATGTGGTGCTGACCATGGAAAAGATCAGCAAGAGCACGTTGGCCATCCATTCGAATATTGGTGCTATTCAGAGCATTGCCTTCCAGACCAATATCTTGGCGCTGAATGCTGCCGTGGAAGCTGCCCATGCTGGCGAACAGGGACGCGGATTTGCCGTGGTGGCCGCCGAGGTGCGCGACCTGGCGCAGCGCAGTGCCACGGCGGCGAAGGAGATTAGCGCGCTGATCGAGAACTCGACCCGCCAGGTCAAAGAGGGATCACAACTGGCACGCAGTGCGGGTCAAACGATTGCTGATATGGCCCGCACCGTTGAACAGGTCAGTACCGTGATGGAAGAAATTTCGGGTGCCTCGCTGGAGCAAAGCGAAGGCATTGCCGAGATGAACCGTGCCATTGCACAGATTGACCAAACCACCCAACAAAATGCAGCCCTGGTGGAGGAGGCTGCCGCTGCCGCCCAGTCGTTGGACGAGCAGGCCCAGTCACTGGACCAGTTGGTAGGCCGTTTCGACTTGAAAAGTTAGGCGGTTGAACGCCCCGCGCGGGGTGTTATTTAAAGATAACGGTCTTGTGGCCGTTCAGCAGCACGCGGTGCTCGCTGTGCCACTTGACCGCACGGGCTAGCACCTGGCTCTCGGTGTCGCGGCCCTGGGTCGTCAAATCTTCCACGGTCTTGCTGTGGTCCACGCGGGCCACGTCCTGCTCGATGATGGGGCCTTCGTCCAGATCGGCCGTCACGTAGTGGGCGGTGGCGCCTATCAGCTTTACGCCGCGGTCATGGGCCTGGTAGTAGGGTTTGGCACCCTTGAAGCTGGGCAAAAAGGAGTGGTGGATGTTAATGGCCCGGCCCGATAGCTTCTTGCAAAACGCGTCGCTGAGAATTTGCATGTAGCGTGCCAATACCACCAGTTCTGCGCCTTCAGATTCAATGATTTCGAGCTGGCGGCACTCAGCTTGCGCCTTGGTCTCGGACGTGACCGGAATGTGATGGAACGGGATGTTATAGCTGGCGGCCAACTGGTAGAAGTGCCGGTGGTTGGACACGATGGCACGTATGTCAATGGCCAACAGGCCGCTCTTCCAGCGAAACAACAGGTCGTTCAGGCAATGCCCCTCTTTGCTGACCAGCAACACCGTGCGCATGGGTTGCGCCTTGGGGTTTAGGCCCCATTTCATGGCATAGGGCCTGGCAAAAAAAGCGAGCTGGTTGTTCAGGTCTTTGGCTGTCAGGCGCGCGCAGGTAAATTGCACCCGCATGAAAAACAGACCGGTGTCGGGGTCGTTGTATTGGGCCGCTTCTTCGATGTTGCCACCGCGCTCCAGTAAAAAGCCGGAAACGGCGTGGACCAGTCCCAGGCGGTCTGGGCATGACAGGGTGAGGATGTAGGTCTGGCTCATGGTGCGGTATTGTCGCAGTATGTGGCCCCCACGCTCCGCCGTTGCACGGGTCGCTGCCCCCCGAGGGGGCTAACCCGCCTTGGGGCGGCCCGGCGGCGGGTTGTGGCCCCTACGCTCCACCGTTACACGGGTCGCTGCCCCCCGAG
>JBKJJC010000379.1:0-14168 GCA_046598245.1 Rhodoferax sp. | reverse complement strand
CTGAGAAAGAAAGCAGCCTCTGCCTCATTGAGAGTCATCGTTTCTGGCGCGTCCATTAGCGCTAGGTGAAGTTCTTTCCTCCGAATTATCGTTTCGATGTCTACAACTTCATCAGAGTTCACCGCGATTTTCTCTATCCCATCGTCATGCTTCTTCGACATTGCTATCCCCTTAACTGTGGCAACTCGCTGCCATACTTTAAAAGCTCATCTTCCAAGCGCTGCATGTAATTGCACAGCATTTCCCAAGACGGACGCCCATAACGGGCCGTAATATTATTCATCTGCCCATGGTTCATTAGCTGCTGGACAACAGCGTATGGAATACCCTCGATATTGACGGCCACAGTGCCGAACGTACGCCGCATATCGTGCATTGAAATGTTCCATTCGCTGTGAAAATCTTGATTGAATTCGGCTTGCGCAGCCGATTTTGCTGCTTGAAGTTCCAGCTTGGTCATTGACTCTTCGTTCAGTCCTTCAAAGGCCTGGTAAAGCAGCCAGAACGGTTCCCAAATCGACATCCGAAAATCCCTGTCTAACGAGTCGCGCAGGGAGTAAACGAACTCGCGAGGGCTGTTGTAATACTGTGATTCAGTTTGCGGATTCTTGGATGAGGATGGGAACACATAGAGTTCACCTTTGGAGTCACGTTCACGTTCCCGAAGCAACCATGTAACGAAGCGCCCCATTGGAACGACATGTGTTGCACCGTTTTTGGTTTCACGAAATATCAGGCGGCCAGTTCCCATTTCCCCCTGGAAGTCAACCTCACTATACTTTTGGCCGGACACCCGTTGTTTACTGGTGAGTCGGTTTCCCCATACTAATTTGGCCGTTTCACTTTTTCGTGCGCCAGTTAGCAGGGTCAACAATAAATAATCCACCGCTTTACGATTTCTATCTCGCCTCTGCCAAATTGCGTTGAGCCATACACCCAACCTCTTTGGCGTGTTGTCCAAAGGGTTGCGAACCCCCTTGTCTTTGTATTCCTGTTCCAATTGCGACCTTGTACGGAGGAAATTTTTTGAGTACAGGAATGGGTTGACCATCGTGGTGCCATCGTGCAACGCCATGTTGCGATTGGAATATTCCAACTTGATGTGCTCGTTGAAAGCTGCACGACACCACATGAGCGTTTGTTCTGCTGCGGTCTTATGACCAGCATCTTCTGCAATTGCTTTCCAAATTGCTTTGACAGTATCACCACCTATCGAACGTACTGAATATCCCATCCAAGGCTTCAATCGTCCCATTGCTTGCTTTATAGCCTTTATCGAGTTTTCACGTTTCTCTGGACGACGCATGTATGCGCCAAGGTAGTCATTAAAGATGTCCTCCAACGTCGTCCCGATGACAGCTCTTTCCTCCGCTCGAAGCGAGGCAATGTCAACACCACGCTTCAAGGCAGCACGTAGTTCTGTGGCGATTGCCCTGGCATCACATTCGATGTCACCAGCCATATTCACGTTGATGCGCGGGTAGTCGCCAACTGCAATTTTTTTTATCTTTCGGCCAACACGTACTTGAAGCACGAATGTGCGCTTTGTCTTTCCTACATAGAAGCCAAACCCCTGAGGAGCATTCCTGTCGTCGTCATACACAATGTAGGGCTTAGGATTTGCAGCAGGCAGAACATCAACCAATCGCCCACCCTCAATAACAGGTGTCAGGTCAATTGAGAGGCGTTTGAGGTTATCTTTGGTGAAAGCGAAGCGCATTCTTGTGTACCTTGAAGTTGTAGCCAATGTAGCCAAGAGACGTTTCTATGCTACACCATGGCTACACTCCCAAACGGGAATGTGAGGGGTTTTAAGGGTTTGCTGCATTTTTCGATGGCTTTGATTTTAATTTTATTCAATGAAATCAACAACTTAAATGAATTCACATTCAAATCAAGAAGTGACAGAAAAGCACACCCCCATGATGCAGCAGTACCTTGGACTCAAGGCTGCCCACCCCAACACCCTGCTCTTTTACCGCATGGGTGATTTTTATGAGATGTTTTATGCCGACGCCGAGAAGGCCGCCCGCCTGCTCGACATCACGCTGACCCAGCGCGGCCAGTCCGGTGGTGAGCCGGTGGTCATGGCCGGTGTGCCTTTCCACGCCATGGAGGGCTACCTGGCCAAGCTGATCCGCCACGGCGAATCCGTCGCCATTTGCGAACAGGTGGGCGAAGTTACCGGCAAGGGCCCGGTAGAGCGCAAAGTGGTGCGCGTGGTGACCCCCGGCACGCTGGTGGATGCCGAACTGCTCAGCGAAAAGTCTGAATCCGTGCTGATGGCCGTGCACCAGGGCCCGCGCAACCGCTGCGGCCTGGCCTGGCTCAGCGTCACCCAGGGCGTGGTGCATCTGGCCGAATGCGCACCCGACGCTGTGCCTGAGTGGGTGGCGCGGGTCAGCCCCAGCGAGCTGGCCTACAGCGCGGGTGCTACCCAGGCTTTTGAAGACCGGCTCAAGCGGCTTCGCGCCAACAACGGCGGCACGACTGCGCTGTACACCACGGCGCGCCCCGAGTGGCAGTTTGATGCCGCGCTGGGACAGCGCAAACTGCTGGACGCGCTGCAAGCGGCCAGCTTGGCCAGTTGGAATGCGCAAGATTTGCCGCTGGCCCACGCCGCCTGCGCTGCGCTCTTGGGCTATGCCGAGCACACCCAGGGCCGCGCGCTGACCCACATCAGCGCCGTGCAGGTGCAGCGCGATGGCGAACTGATCGACTTGCCGCCCACCACGCGGCGCAATCTGGAGTTGACGCAGACTTTGCGGGGTGAAGATTCGCCCACGCTGTTTTCGCTGTTGGACACCTGCATGACCGGCATGGGCAGCCGCATGCTCAAGAGCTGGCTACTGTCGCCCCGGCGTGACCGTGGGCAGGCGCAATCTCGGCTGGATGCGATTGCCACGCTGCGCAGTGGCACGGTGCAGTCGTCATCTATGGCGCTGTGGCAGGGTTTGCGTCTGCAGCTCAAGGGGAGCGCGGATGTGGAGCGCATCACGGCACGCACGGCACTTCGGCAGGTGCGGCCGCGGGAACTCGTTGCTCTGGTGGTTACGCTACAAAAAACAGAGCTACTCGCGCAGGTTCTACGGGGGCTGGAAGGCTATTTGGCTGGGAGTTTTGCTCCGTGTCCCCCGCCCGCTTTGCGGGCTCCTCCTTTACCTGCGCAAAATCCCCAGCCAAATAACCTTCCTGAGGGTTTGCTGGCGGGCATTGCGAACGACCTGTTACCTCCGCCTGACTGCGCCGCTCTGTTGCTACAGGCCATTGCGGCCGAACCTGCTGCCCTGGTGCGCGACGGCGGTGTCATCGCCACCGGCTTTGATGCCGAGTTGGACGAGTTGCGTGCCATACAGACCAACTGCGACGACTTTTTGTTGGACCTGGAGGGTCGCGAACGTGCCCGCACCGGCATCAGCAACCTGCGCGTGCAGTTCAACAAGGTGCACGGCTTTTTCATTGAAGTCACCACTGGACAAGCCGACAAGGTGCCCGACGACTACCGCCGCCGCCAAACGCTGAAGAACGCTGAGCGTTTCATAACCCCCGAGTTAAAAGCTTTTGAAGACAAGGCCCTCAGCGCCCAGGAGCGAGCGTTGGCGCGTGAGAAGTGGCTGTTTGAGCAGGTGCTGGACCGGCTGCAGGCTTATGTGCCTATGCTGACCCGCACGGCGCGGGCGCTGGCTGCGCTAGATGCCCTATGCGCGCTGGCCGAGCGCTCGCTTACCTTGGGTTGGTGCGCACCGCAGTTTGTGGTGGAGCCGTGCATCGACATCATCCAGGGGCGCCACCCGGTGGTGCAGGCGCGGTTGGCGGAGTTGAGCGGAGCGGTTGGCCCGTCTGGTAGCCGCAACTTCATCGCCAACGACACGCGCATGGGACCCAAGCAGCGCCTGCAAATCATCACCGGCCCGAACATGGGCGGCAAATCCACCTATATGCGCCAGGTGGCTTTGATCGTTTTGTTGGCTTCCGTCGGCAGCTACGTGCCGGCCAGCGCCTGCCGCTTGGGGCCCATTGACGCCATCCACACCCGCATCGGCGCGGCCGACGATCTGGCCAACGCCCAGTCCACCTTCATGCTGGAGATGACCGAGGCCGCACAAATCTTGCACGCAGCCAGCCCCCACTCGCTGGTGCTGATGGACGAAATTGGCCGGGGCACCAGCACCTTTGACGGCCTGGCCCTGGCGAGTGCCATTGCCACCCAGTTGCACGACAAGACACAAGCCTTCACGCTGTTTGCCACGCACTACTTTGAGTTGACCGAGTTCCCCGCTACGCATCACAACGCGCTCAACGTGCATGTGAGCGCCACCGAGTCGGGGCGCGACATTGTGTTTTTGCACGAGATCCAGAGCGGCCCGGCCAACAAGAGTTACGGTATCCAGGTCGCCCGGCTGGCCGGCATGCCCGCTGCGGTGCTCAACCAGGCGCGGCATACGCTGGACGCGCTGGAGCTGCAGGCTACTGAATCACAAGCTCAGGTGGATTTGTTTGCCGCGCCACCCGTTGCAGAAACTTTGACCGTCTCTGCACTGGATATGCGACTGGCCGCCATCAACCCCGATGCGTTGAGCCCGCGCGAGGCGTTAGAGGCGCTGTACCAACTGAAGGCGCTGGCGGGGAAACATTGACACCGCTTATTTCATGCCGCATGATTGCATGAAATTTTTAGGAGCAATTCATGCTGAAAGAAGTCGGCGCCAGCGGCCAGATATCGTTGGGTAAAAAATACGCGGGGCAGTTGTTTGACCTGCAGACGGCGGATGACGGGAGTTTGAAGCTCATCCCCGTCAAAGTGGTACCCATCGTCCAAGAAACACAGGCCGAGTACCGCGTGGCGGCAACCTCGCAACAAACGACCCGCCAATGGGCGCAAACCCACGCCGCCGATATTGCGCAATACAACGCATGGGCTAGCCAAAACCAACCTTATTCGCAGCGCGTGCGCCAATGGCGCGAACAGGCCGAAACCGCGGACCGCCCCCTAAGCCATGGCCCGGTTTGACATTTACCCCAACCCCATCACCCAAGACCGCGCTGCGTTGCCCTATGTGCTGGAAATACAAAGTGACTTGTTGTACGCATTCGTAGAGCGCGTATGTGTGCCTTTGGTACGCGGCGGCGCCATACCGGGGCTTACGGAGCGCTTCAATCCAACCATACTTGTGGACGGCGAGGCCTTGCGACTCCATCCGCTGGGTATCGCGGTTTTTTACACCAACGAACTAAAAAACTCCGTGGGTTCTGCCAGCGGCCAGGCACTGACTATTGAGGCAGCGCTGGATATGCTGCTGCGTGGTTATTGACCCGCCTACCTGCGGCTAAATGTGGTGCTAGCCCCCGTGGAATATGCACATGGTGCTATGAAAATAGTAGCGATTGTGATCGCCATCACCCGAACCGCCAAGCGACCGGCGCGCTGCGAGCGTTTTACCAGATGACAGCGCTTACCGGCAGTGCCATGCCAACTAATTAAAACGTTTCCCAATCGTCATTGCCTTTGTCCGCCGCCTTGTTCTGCGCAATGCTCAGTGGTTTGGCTCCGCCACCGGTCGGTTTGGAGATGGTGCGTTGGGTGGGTTTTGTCGGCGCCTTGGGTGCCGTCGCCGCGCGACGCACGGGGCCAGAGCCCGCATAGTCTGCCGTGCCGAGTTTGAAGACTGCAACAACCTGAACCAAATCAGCGGCCTGGTTCTGCAGGCTGCTGGCCGCTGCGGCCATTTCTTCAACAAGAGCGGCATTTTGCTGCGTTACCTGGTCCATCTGCACCACGGCTTCGCCCACTTGAGAGACGCCAGCCGATTGTTCTTTGCTGGCAGCGCTGATTTCGCCCATCAAGTCCGTCACCCGTTTGATGGAGCTCACCACTTCGGTCATGGTGGTGCCCGCCTGGTCCACCAGTGCGGTGCCCTGCTCTACCCGCTCCACGCTGGCGTTGATCAGCGACTTGATCTCTTTGGCTGCCTCGGCAGAGCGACCTGCCAGGCTGCGGACCTCAGACGCCACCACCGCAAAGCCACGGCCCTGCTCGCCGGCACGGGCGGCTTCTACCGCGGCATTCAACGCCAGAATATTGGTTTGAAAGGCGATACCGTCAATCACGCTGATGATGTCGCTGATCTTGCGGCTGGCATCGTTGATGCCTTTCATGGTCTCTACCACTTGGCCCACCACCTCGCCACCGCGCACGGCAACGGTTGATGCGCTCAACGCCAACTGGTTGGCCTGTTGCGCCGAATCGGCGTTTTGCTTGACCGTGGCAGACAACTCCTCCATGGAGGCAGCCGTTTCCTCCAGGGCACTAGCCTGTTGTTCGGTGCGGGCAGACAGGTCGTTATTGCCCTGGGCAATCTCGGAACTGGCAGTGGCCACGCCTTCGGAGCCGCTGCGCACGTTGGCAACCACCTTGACCAGCCCAGCCTGCATACCCAGCAAGGAGCGCAACAGCTGGCCAATTTCGTCATTGCTATCGGCCCGTATGGGGAAGGTCAGGTCGCCTTGCTCCACCGCCGTGGTGGCTTGCATGGCCTGCGCCAAATCGCGGGTGATACCCCCAACCAAAACCCAGCCAAACGCGACGGCGAAGGCTACGCCACCCAAAATGAGCGCCCAGGACACCACGCGTGCGGTGTTGTAGCGCGACTGGGCTGCGTCAAACTCGGCCTTGGCCTCCGCAACCTGTATGTCGTTGAGCTTGGCTATGCCGGTACGGACAGGCGCATAGAGCGGCCGCACTTTCTCAAAACTCAGTTTTTTGGCTTCGTCATAGTTACCGGCCTTGACGGCTGCCAGGGTTGGGCCAAGTCCTTCGGTAAGGTATTTCGTGCGGTCTTCTGCCAACTGTTTGGCTGCTTTGTCTTCTTCGGGCGTAGCATTGGTGGCGGAGTAGGCCTTCCACAGTCTGTCAATTTCTATCCGATTCTTCTCAATTTCGGCCAAACCGAGCTGCATTTCTTCGGGAGTGGCATTAGCCACCATACTGAGCAAAGCGAGGCGATTCTCCAACAACAGTGCCTGCATATCGGACAGCATGCCCAACGGCACCGTTTGGTCCTCGTACACCGTTTTCAGCCCGGCATTGGTTTGGTCTAAGCCCCGCAGACCGAACAGTCCCAGCACCAGCATGATGGCGGACATCACCGCAATCAACATGTACAACCGAACCGAAATTTTCAGATTTTTCATTACTTGCTTGCCTTTTTCTAGAGACTGAAGAAACCTTGTTATCGACCACTGCTCACACACGTCCCGTGTCCAAACCCATGACCAGACTGCAGGCATTACCGACAAGGTAACAGTGTGCAGGCTTTTGCGCAACGTTGGCCCCCGATACACTGTAGGTACTTTCCCTAGAGACCTGTACCAACCATGACCTACTGCGTAGCCATCAAACTCAACGCCGGCCTGGTGTTTCTCTCCGACTCCCGCACCAACGCCGGACTGGACCAGATCAGCACTTTTCGCAAAATGATCGTGTATGAGCGCCCGGGCGACCGGTTCATGGTGCTGCTGTCGGCAGGCAACCTGAGCATTTCGCAATCTGTGCGTGAGATCTTGCAGGTGGAGCGGCTCAAGGACAACGAGGGCGACGAAGGCATCACCATCTGGAATGCCAAGAGCATGTTTGACGCCGCCCGCGTGTTGGGCGCCGCCATTCGCCGCGTGCACGAGCGTGATGCGGTGTCACTCCAACACTCTGGGGTAGATTTCAATGTGTCGCTGATTTTTGGCGGCCAGATCAACGGCGAAGGCATGCGCTTGTTTCAGGTCTACTCGGCCGGCAATTTCATCGAAGCCACGCCCGAGACGCCCTACTTCCAGGTTGGCGAATCCAAGTATGGCAAGCCGGTGCTGGACCGCGTGATCACGCCCGACACACCGTTGGACGAGGCGGCCAAGTGTGCCTTGGTGTCCATGGATTCCACGCTCAAGTCCAATCTGTCGGTCGGCCTGCCGATGGACATGGTGGTGTACGAGGTCAACAAGTTTCAGACCGACCGCATTGTGTGCATCGATGAGCACAACCCCTATTTCAAAATGCTGCACGACAGCTGGGGCCACAAGCTGCGCGAAGTCTTTGACAGTATTGAAGACCCCATGTGGGATGGCGGGCAGACCTTTGTGCCTCTGCTGGTTGGCTCCACGCGCAGCGCACCCTTGCGCAAGATCACGACGCCCCAAGAAAAGCTGATCTAACGCGACCCCGCACAGCCACACGCCATGTCGACCATCATCTTCTCGCACGCCAATAGTTTTCCAGCCAGTACTTACAAGGTCTTGTTCAAGGACCTGCGTTCTCGGGGTTATGCCGTCAAGGCGATTGAAAAATACGGCCACGACCCGCGCTACCCGGTCAGCAACAACTGGCCCCGTGTGGTGCAGCAGTTGCTGGATTTTGCGCAAGACGTGACGGCCAAGACGGGCGAGCCCGCCTGGCTGGTGGGTCATTCCCTGGGTGGGTTCCTGAGTCTGATGGCGGCGGCACGCAGGCCCGAGTTGGCGCGCGGCGTCGTCCTGATCGACTCACCCATCGTGGGTGGTTGGCGCTCCACCGCCCTAGGCGTCATGAAGACCACGCAGATGTTTGGCTCCCTGTCGCCCGGCGCCGTGAGCCAAAAGCGCCGCAACGCCTGGCCATCGGTTGAGTCAGCTTATGAGCACTTTCGCCACAAGAAAGCATTTGCCAAATGGGACGATGCGGTACTGATGGACTACGTGACCCATGGCACGTTGGAAAAAGACGGCAAGCGTGTGCTGAGTTTTGACCGCGAGGTGGAAACCCAGTTCTACAACACGCTGCCCGACAACCTGGAGCGCCTGCTGGTGCGCCACCCGGTCAAATGCCCCGTCAGTTTTATCGGCGGTTTGGCGTCGGTTGAGATGAAACAAGTGGGCATGGCCATGACCGAAAAAGTGACCAAGGGCCGCATTCTGATGCTGGACGGTAGCCACCTGTTTCCCATGGAAAAACCCGCTGCCACAGGCGCCGCCGTCGAGGCCGCGCTGCGCAATATGGACGCCAAAAGCCAGAAATAGGCGGGCTCTACGCCCCCCAATGCACGGTACCCGTCCAGGCAGTGAGCAACACCACAATGCCAAAGGCAATACGGTAGTAAGCAAAACCGACGAAGCTGTGGGTGGCAATAAATCGCAACAGCCAGCGCACGCAGACCCAGGCACTCAGGAACGACATTACCAAGCCGACCGCAAACATCGGCACATCGGCCATGCTAAGCAGGGCGCGGTCCTTGTACAGGCTGTACACCCCCGCCCCCACCAGCGTGGGGATGGCCAGGTAGAACGAGAAATCGGTGGCGGCCTTGCGCGACAGGCCCAACAACATGCCGCCGATGATGGTGGCACCGCTGCGGCTGGTGCCCGGCACCATGGCCAAGCACTGCACCAGGCCCACCTTGAGTGCGTCTTTCCAGTCCATGTCGTCGGCATCGGTAATCCGTACCGCGGTGCCCCCGGCGGCTTGCCGCTTTTCGGCCCACAGAATGATGAAGCCACCCACAATAAAGGTAGTGGCCACCACCACCGGGGTAAACAGGTGCGCCTTGATAACCTTGCCAAACAGCAGGCCCAACACCACGGCGGGCAAGAAGCCAATGAACACGTTCAGGGCAAACTTCTGCGCTTTTAACTGCGTAGGCAGTTCAACCAAGGTGGTGCGAATCTTTTGCCAATACACCAGGATCACCGCAAAAATGGCTCCGGTTTGTATGGAAATCTCAAACACTTGGCGTTTGTCGTGGTCCAGAAAGTTAAGCAGCTCCCCCGCCAGAATCAGGTGCCCCGTACTGGAAATGGGTAAAAACTCGGTCAACCCCTCCACAACACCCATAACCGCCGCTTTGATCAGCAATGCAATATCCAACACCGACTCCTTAAGTAAAATAGGGCTCTAGCCCCCGTATTATCTATATAAGTTGCTCACTTATTGATAGCATAAACCATGTTTATGGCACTGCACCCTCGCTTGGCATACAGTCAGAGCCCTATTGTCCACCCACACCACCAGAGACTCCCCTATGCACAACCCCTTTTGCGCAACCCTGTTCACGCTGACCCTGATCGCAAGCGCCACCGGTCTGGCCCACGCACAAGCGCAAGAACAACGCAGCACGCTGGCCGACCAGCAGGAGGTGGCCGTCACCATCTACAACGAAAACCTGGCCCTGATCAAGGACCAGCGCAAGCTGCAAATCAAACGCGGCGCGTCGAACCTGGCATTTCGCGATGTCAGCGCCATGATGCGGCCCGAGACGGCCCTGATGCGCAGCACCAGCGCGCCGGGCAGCGTTTCGGTACTAGAGCAAAACTTCGACTTTGACCTGCTGACCCCGCAAAAAATGCTGGAGAAATATGTGGGCCGCAGCGTCAGCATCATCCGCACCAACGTGGCAACCGGGCAAGAAACTACCGAGCAAGCCCAGGTGCTGTCTGCCAACGACGGCGTGGTGCTCAAGATTGGTGAGCGCATAGAGACCGGCATTCCCGGGCGCATTGTCTACAACGACCTACCCGCCAACCTGCGCGACCGCCCCACCCTGGTCATGGCGCTGGACAACACCGGCGCGCAGCAGCAAGACCTGGAGTTGAGCTACCTGACCGGCGGCCTGGCCTGGAAGGCCGACTATGTGGTTGAACTCAATGCCAATGAAGACAAACTCGACATCTCTGGCTGGGTCACGCTGACCAACACCAGCGGCGCCACCTACCGCAATGCCAAGCTGCAGTTAGTGGCGGGGGATGTGAACCAGGTTGCACCCCAGCTCGCGCGCGGCGGCGTGATGGCCATGGCAGCGCCCATGAAGGAAATGCGCAAAAGCGACATGGTGGAAGAGTCGCTGTTTGAATACCACCTGTATACGCTAACCCGCCCCACCACCATTGCCGAGAACCAGACCAAACAGGTGTCCCTGCTGTCGGCATCTGGCGTACCAGCCCGCAAGGAGTTGCTGCTCAAGGGCAATGACTATTACTACCAGGCCAGCCACGGCGACTTGGGTCAGAAGATCAAGGTCGGTGTGTATGTCGAGTTTGACAACAAGGAAAGCGCCCAGTTGGGCATGCCGCTGCCCAAGGGCATCATCCGCGTCTACAAGAAAGACAAGGCCGGCACCGCCCAGTTCATTGGCGAAAACAAGGTAGACCACACACCCAAAAACGAAACCGTGCGCCTGAAGCTGGGCGATGCGTTTGACGTCACCGCCGACAAGAAACAGACCGACTTCAAAAAGCTCAGCGGCACCGGCAAGTACAACTATATGTTTGAGAGCGCTTATGAGATTGTGTTGAAAAACGCCAAGAAAGAGTCCGTGGTCGTGACCGTGCAAGAACCCATGCCCGGCGACTGGCAGGTGCTCTCCAGCAGCCAGCCCCACACCAAGGGCTCCAGCAATACCGCGGTTTGGAAGGTCACTGTGCCGGCTGAAGGCAATACCAAACTGGTTTACCGTAGCGTGGTCAAGTACTAGTCAGCACACTTCGCGCCGCGCTGGGGTCATTTGGCGGCGCATATTGACGAAAACGTCGCAAGGCAGTTCTCCTCCGGGGTGGGCGCTGGCAAAGTCCAGCCATCGCCAACCCAAACCCCAGGAGAGAACCACCATGCTGATGCAAATTCTGACCCACACACCCAACTGGGTTTTCGCCGTGTTCGTGGTCCTGTTGTGGCAGGGACTAAAGCAGACGCTGCCCCGCACTGTGGGCATCAACCGCGCCACCCTCGTGCCTCTGGCCATGACCGCCTTGTCGCTGTACGGCGTGGTCTCGGCCTTTGGTGACACACCCCAGTCCCTGCTGACTTGGGCCGTAGGCGCCACTCTGGCCTTTGCCATTTACTTCCCATTGGTCAGTGCGGACCAGATCCAATACGACGCTAACAGCCGCCGCTTCCAGGTGCCCGGTAGCGTGATTCCACTGATCCTGTTCATGGGCATCTTCCTGACCAAGTACGCCGTTGGTGTCAGCATTCGCTTACAGCCCGCGCTGGCACATGACAGCAGCTTTGCGTTGACCATCGGCCTGCTGTACGGTGCGTTCAGCGGCGTGTTTCTGGCCCGTGCCACCCAGCTCTGGCGTGTGGCGCTGGCCCAGCATCGATACCCGGTACTATTGCGTCGCCTCTAACCCACTGCACAAGGACGCCTACCGTGACCGCACCGCACCCACCCCAATCCACCGTCGCCGTTATAGGGGCCGGAGCCATGGGGGCCGGTATTGCCCAGGTGGCCGCAGTGGCGGGCCACCCGGTGCAGTTGTTGGACAACCGGCCCGGTGCCGCGGATGCTGCTATCCAAACCATCCGCGCCCAGATCACTAAACTGGCCGACAAAGGCAAGATCAGCCCCGAGAGTGCGGCCCAGGCCAGCGCCAACCTGGTGGCGGTGCAACAGCTGTCAGACCTGGCCGGTGCCAGCCTGGTGATTGAAGCCATTGTCGAAAACTTGCAGGCCAAGCAGAGCCTGTACGCGGAGCTGGAGGGCTTCGTCGGCGATGACTGCATCTTTGGCACCAACACATCCAGCATTTCGGTTACAGCCATTGGCGCCGCACTCAAACGCCCACAGCGTCTGGCGGGCCTGCACTTCTTCAACCCTGCGCCGGTCATGGCGCTGGTGGAAATCGTCTCGGGTCTAGCCACCGACCCCGCTGTGGCCGCCACACTGTTCGCCACAGCTACCGCCTGGGGCAAGACCGCCGTACACGCCAAGTCCACACCCGGCTTTATCGTCAACCGCGTGGCCCGACCCTATTACGGTGAGGCCCTGCGCTTGCTGACCGAAGGCGCTGCCGACTGCGCCACGCTGGATGCTGTGATGCGCGAAGCCGGTGGCTTTCGCATGGGCCCGTTTGAGCTGATGGACATGATTGGCCACGACGTCAATTACGCCGTCACCTGCTCGGTCTGGAACGCCTTTTACAACGACCCACGCTTCATGCCGTCGTTGGTGCAAAAGGAGTTGCTGGATGCCGGCTTCTTGGGCAAGAAAAGCGGCCGCGGATTTTTTGACTACCGCGAAGGCACCCACAAACCTGCCGCCCAAACGGAAGCTGCGCGTGCGGTGCCCACCAGCATCACTCTGTGCGGCGAATCCGATGTTGCACGCGCGCTGGCGCATCGCCTGACCATGGCCGAAGTCACGTTTGGACACATTCCATCCGTCGATGGCCGCATAGCCCAGGTAAGCGGTACGGTGGTCTTCGTCACCGATGGCCGCAGCGCCACCCAGCGCGCCGCAGACACCGGTTTCGCCAACACCGTCCTGATCGACCTTGCACTGGACTACCGAGTCGCCACCAGGCTCGCCCTGGCCAGTGCCGCGCAATGTACTGAGAAGGCCGCAGACGCCGCCATCGGGCTGCTACAGGCCGCCGGACTACAAGTCTCCCGTCTGGCCGATATCCCTGGCTTGGCGGTGATGCGCACCGTCGTCATGCTGGCCAATGAAGCGGCAGATGCGGTCAACCAGGGCGTGTGCTCGGCTCAATCCGCTGATGCCGCCATGCGCCTGGGCGTCAACTACCCCCAAGGGCCGCTGGCCTGGGCCGACGCCATAGGGTTGCCAAACATCCGCACGGTATTGGCCCATCTGGGCACTGGTTATGGCGAAGACCGCTACCGCGTCTCACCGTTGATTGCACGCCACGTATTCTCAGGACAAACATTCCATGGCTGATAGAAACACCCTTAACTCACCGCTCAGCCCCGAGGACATAGACCGCCTCGCACGCAAACGTGCCGGGGCCAAGCTGGGCTGGTACTTCCACGCTGCGGTATTTGTCGCCGTCAACCTGTTTATATTTTCCATATCGCAATCGGGCTTTGGTGAACGGTCCTGGTCGATCAAACCCTTCCTAGGTTGGGGCCTCGGTTTGGCGCTCCACGGTGCTTCGGTCTGGCTGCTCGGTGCTGGCGGCAGTGTGCGTGAGCGCATGGTGGACCAAGAGCGCGAGCGCCTGCAGCGTGCGCAAGACAAGCGCAACGGCCCATGAAAATCGACTGGTTTGAGAAGCTGCAGAGCTTTCTGCAAACGGTTGCCTTTTGCCTGGGCATTGCCGCAATTCAGTATGCCTTTCGACCCGAGCGCTCTTACGAAATCCCGCTGGTCTACTCACTGGGTATCGGTATCAGCACTTGGGCACTGATCGAC
>JBKJJC010000249.1:0-10872 GCA_046598245.1 Rhodoferax sp. | reverse complement strand
GCTCGGTCTCGTCCTTCGAAGCACGATGCAGATCGTTAGTTCGACTGCCCTTAGTGATGAAGCCTATTGCGCCTTTGATGCGATTGATGATGGCCTCAATCTCGCTAAGTCTGGAGTCTATGGAACCGTAGCGGATTGCCGTCGAGAACTCACGATGATGCTCGCACGCTACTGGCAGCCGTTGGCATAGTGACAACAAGGGAAAACGTGAACCCCCACCAATGGGCGACTGCTCCTGGCAGAAGTTGTCGCCAACACCGGTTGTGCAAGCGTAGTCGTCAATTGCTATAGTTTATATAGCACAATAGCTATATTATTCGGGGGCTATAGGCCAATTACCTTAAAAACCCTAACGCCATGGGCAGGCTGAGCACACCCAACACGGTGGACAGCGTCACCAGGCCCGCCACATAGGCGCCGTCGTAGCCCATACGCGCCGCCAGCACGTAGCAGCTCGACGCGGTGGGCAGGGCCGAGAAAATCAACAACACCGTAGTCTCTGCCGGGCTGAGGCCAAACAGCAGCGCTACCCCCGCCGCCACAAACGGCAGTATCAGGTGGCGTATGGTCAGCACCGAGACGGCCAGCACCTTGGCACGGGTCAGTGCCCCCAACTGCATGCCAGCGCCCGCTGCCATCAGCCCCAGCGCGAGGGATGCCGCGCCAATGCGGGTGGTAGTTGGCTCCAGCCAGTGGGGGATGGAGAAGCCCATCAAATTGGCGGCCAGGCCCGAGGCTGTGGCAATGATCAATGGGTTGCGCACCAGTTCGCCCACAAAGCCGCGTTGTGCGTGGCGGGCCATGGGCCACACGGCGCCTACGTTGAACAACGGCACACACACGCCAATCAGCACAGCAAACAGTTGCAGACCCTGCGCGCCGGCCAGGCGGTCCGCTATTGCCAGGCCAATGAAGGAGTTAAACCTGAACGCCACCTGCGCGCTGCAGGCATGGTCGCGCCGGTCGATCCAGCGCCTGAGTACGGGAATGTGGGGAAGTGCATAGGCAAGTGCAATGCCGCTGAGCCCCAGCGCCCAGCCCGCACCCATCAGGCGCGATGCGGCACCCACGTCCAGCGGGCTTTTGACGATGGACTGGAACAGCAGCACCGGGAACAACAAGAAGTACACCAGCGCATCCACCTGCGCCCACACCGGACGGTTAAGGGCGGTATAGCGGCACACCAAGTAGCCACACAAGATCAATGAAAAATCGGGGAAGAGCAGTTGGGCATAGTTCACGTGATGAGAATACCAGCGAACCACTCTTGCATCACCTCTTGGCGATTGCGGACACTGGTGTTGCGGTTACTATTTGCAGGCTGACAAAATCACAACTGAGGAGAAAAGCAAACATGCGAACCCGTCAAATTTTTGCGTTGGGCTTATCGTTGGTGGCCAGTGCCGTCATGGCGCAGGGCTACCCCAACAAAGTCATCAAACTGCAGGTGCCATTTGCACCCGGCGGCACCACCGACATCGTGGCCCGCATCATTGCCGACCCGCTGGGCAAGATCCTGGGGCAAAGCGTGATTGTGGAAAACAAGGCTGGCGGCGGCGGTGTGGTGGGCGCCAATGAAACGGCCAAGGCCGCGCCCGATGGTTATTCGTTGGGCATGGCCACGGTGTCGACCGTAGCGGCCAACCCGGCCATCAACCCCAAGAACCCGTACAACCCGCTGACTGATTTCACGCCTATCATCAACGTGGCGGCTACGCCCAATGTGATTGCGGTGCACCCCAGCTTTCCCGCCAAAGACTACAAGAGCTTTTTGGCCGAGCTCAAGAGCAAACCCGGCAAATATTCCTATGCATCCTCGGGCACCGGCGGCATTGGCCACATGCAGACCGAACTGTTCAAGAACCTGACCGGTGCCTTCATCACCCACATTCCCTACCGGGGCGCGGGCCCAGCGCTGAACGATACGGTCGGTGGCCAGGTGCCTTTGATTTTTGACAACATGCCGTCGGCCATGCCCTTCATCCAGTCCAACCGTTTGGTCCCCATTGTGGTGGCGGCACCCCAGCGCTTGGCACAATTGCCCAATGTGCCCACGTTCAAAGAGGTGGGGCTGGAGCCGGTAAACCGCATGGCGTTTTATGGCATTTACGGACCCAAGGGCGTGCCCAAAGAGATCGTGGACAAGATCAACGCTGCCGTGCGCAAGGTGCTAGAGGACCCTGCCGTGAAAAAGCGGATTGAGGACACTGGCTCGTTTGTGATCGGCAACACGCCTGAGCAGTTTGGTGCCCAGATGAAGGCCGAATACGAGGTCTACAAAAAAGTGGTGGAAACCGCGAATTTGCGTCTGGAATGACGGGTGAACGTGGGGGCTCTGGCCCTCCCGGACAGGCCGAGATTGATAACTTTATCGATGCCCTCTGGCTGGAAGAGGGCCTGTCTAAAAACACGCTGGCAGCCTACCGACAAGACCTCACGCTCTACACCACCTGGCTCACCAGCCGCGCAAGCGGTCTGGTGCAGACCACCGAGGCGGATTTGCAGGCTTATTTCTCTGAAAAGCACGCGGTCACCAAGGCGACCACGGCCAACCGCCGCCTCACCGTATTCAAACGCTACTTCCGCTGGGCCCTGCGCGAAGGCCTGGTGCAGGTCGACCCTACGCTGAAGCTCCAATCCGCCAAACAGGCGCTGCGGGTGCCCAAGACCCTGACCGAGGCACAGGTAGAGGCCCTTCTGGCCGCGCCAGACGCGTCGCTGGCATTGGGCGTGCGTGACCGCACCATGTTGGAGCTGATGTACGCCAGTGGCCTGCGCGTCAGTGAGCTTGTCACGCTGAAGACCTTTAACGTGAGCCTGAACGACAACGTGCTGCGCGTGATGGGCAAGGGCAGTAAAGAGCGACTGGTGCCTTTTGGCGAGGTGGCCAGCACCTGGCTGCGCCAATACCTAAGCGGCACCCGCGCCGAGCTGCTGGCAGGCAAACAAACCGACGATTTATTCATCACTGTGCGCGGTGCCAACCCCGGTACTGCCATGTCGCGGGTCATGTTCTGGATGGTGGTGAAGAAACATGCGGCAGCGGCAGGCATCACCGTGCCACTGTCGCCCCACACCTTGCGCCACGCCTTTGCCACCCATTTGCTGAACCACGGTGCAGATTTGCGGGCCGTGCAGATGTTGTTGGGGCATGCAGATATCTCAACGACCACCATCTACACGCACATTGCCCGCGAGCGGCTGGCGACTCTGCATGCGCAGCACCATCCGCGGGGGTAGTCAGGGGTACCGTGGCGCTCTGCCGCCCGAAGGTGGACGGCGGGGCTTACGTGCCCCGGCTCGTCTCGCTGTCGACCGGGCTTGGTCCGCTGGAGCTGTTGCGTTAGCGCATTGGCTGGTATGCCAGCCGTGTGGCAACCGCGACTGCGGCCTGCGCCCGCAAGCCCCACCAGTCTGTGGGCAGCCTCGGCAATCCATTGCGGCAATGGCGGCACAAATTTCGGGTAAATCAGACTGATGCGTGTGGTTCCGCGCGCTGTTGGAGGCCCGATTTTGTTTGAGGTTTTGGCGCGAGGCTTGGGGTCAGACTGTGGTTTAAGCTCCGCTTTCATGCAACGATAAGGGATTACGATGAAGTGGTTTTTGCGTATGGGGTTGGCGCTTGTCGTCTTGGTGGGTGCGCTCGTGGCGGCCATCGTTTGGACCGCGCTGCGTACTGAACGGCCGGTTGGATTTCAAGTGGTAACGGTCCCTGGCACCCAGGGTCAAGCTCCATTTGCTGCGGGGGTGTGGTATCCCACGCAGGCGGTTACGCGGCCCACCACATTTCTAGGAGTAGTCTTGATGGACGTGGCACCTAACGGCCCGGTCGTGGGTGAACAGTTGCCTTTGGTAGTGATCTCGCACGGAAACGGTGGCGGCCCCGCTAGCCACGCTGACCTGGCTATGGCCTTGGCTAACGCCGGATATGTGGTGGCAGCGCCCATGCACACGGGTGATAACTACGCGGATCAAAGTGCAGTGGGTACGGCGGACTGGCTTCATGGGCGAACCCGAGAACTCCACGCTGCGGTCGACTACATGCTCGCGCAGTGGCCAGACCATGCGCGCATCAACCCGCAACGTATAGGTGCCTTTGGATTTTCTGCGGGAGGCTTCACAGTGTTGACTAGCGTGGGGGCGCAGCCAGATTTGCGTCGGATTGCCCAGCATTGCACCAGTGCGTCAGAATTTGCCTGTGACCTGCTTCGTAGCGGCATGTCGCCCTTGCTCAACGCCGAAAGTCCTGGGATGGGCGACGCTTTTGTGTCCGACTCGCGCATCAAAGCGGCTATTGTGGCTGCGCCTGGCTTGGGTTTTGCGATAGCGCCAATCGGCCTGACGCAGGTTCGCGTTCCGGTGCAACTTTGGAGTGGCGAAAAAGATGTCAATGTGCCCTATGCCAGCAACGCCCAGCACGTACGCGAGGCTTTAGGTTCGGGTGTGGAGTTTCACAGCGTTCCAGGTGCGGGACACTTCGCATTCTTGGTGCCCTGTGGCGTGATAGGTCCACCCTCGATTTGCACGGATGAAAAGCCATTTGATCGCAAAGCTTTCCATGGGGACATGAACGAAAGCGCCATCGGCTTCTTTGAAAAGAATCTGAAATCAACCGTACCCTAAACCCCCATCGACTCCGCCCAAGCCAGGGACTGCACGTGGGCCCAATTGACTTGACTATCGCTTAAGCCCAACTGCGTAGCGCTGCGTGCAAAGGCTTCGTCGTCACCGGTCTCGCAGGCGAGGGTCAATTCCAGAAATGGCGCCAGTGGGCCCGTGCGGGTCAGCAGGGCCTGTGTCACCGAATCGGGCAGGGCAATGGTGGCCAGCGCGGTCTCCATTGCGATGCCCAGCATGGTGTCTAGCAGCGAAAATACCCCGACCACAAAGGCGTTGTCACATTCGTCGGGTGGCAACAATTCGGCAGCCAGTAACTCCATCAAACGACCACGCGCGACGGCGGTCGTCGCAACCGCCGGTGGCATGTCACCACCCTGTGATGTGGTCAACAACAAAGCTGCCCACTTGAACAAGCGGTTCAGCCCCAGCAGCATGACCGCATGTTTGAACGACGTCACCTCGGAGCGCACACCAAAGCCTGCAGAGTTGATAAAACGCAGCAGGTTGAATGACAGTGTGGGGTCGCGCTTGAGAACCTCTTCTATTTCCACCGTGCTGGCCTGCTTTCGCACCAGGTTGATGAGCTGCAGAATCACGGCCTGCGCCGGGCGCACCGATTGCCCCTGCACCATTTCGGGTTTGGCAAACCAGAAGCCCTGGAACAGCTGCACACCCAGATCGCGCACCAAGCTGTATTGCGCGGGTGTCTCCACTTTTTCGGCAATCAAACGGGCGCTGGTTTTGGCCTGCGCCAGCTTGACAAAGGAGCCCACCGATTGGGGGCGTATGACCGACAGGTCAAACTTGACAAACGAGGCCAGGGCGAGCCACGGCGCATAGGGTTGTGTCAAAACGGAGTAGTCAAACGCCAGGCGGAAACCTCTGCGCTGGATGTCGTGCAGATGGGGCAGGCGGGTGGTGATCTGGTCAACGTCCGTCACTGCCAGGGGGGGCACTTCCAGCACCACACGCTGGGGTGGAACCAGGTCTAGATGCCCACCGGCCAGGCTGTCGTGTGTGCAGTTGATAAAAATGGTCTTGTTGCCCAGCGGCGATTCACCCCCGACGGCGCTGAGTACGTTGAACAGCAGTTGGGCATCGCTGGAAGCGGTGTGACCGTGGGCCAGTGCAGACCGGTCAAAGAGTTCGTAGCCAAATACGGCGCGGTGCTGATCCAGGATGGCCTGGTGCGCAAAGGCAAAGGATGACACCGTGGGGGCGGGCGGCAGCGGAAACAGGCTCTCAGTCATGTGGGTTGAGCGGGGTCGCAATCACTGCGGGCGCAGGCTGCGCTCAAAATCCCCGAGGGGCATGGGCCGGCCCAGCAGGTAACCCTGGTAAGCGTCACAGCCTTGGCTGTGCAGATGGTCGCGCTGGGCCTGGGTCTCTACACCTTCGGCGATAACCGTCAGGCCCAGTGCGTGGCCCAGTGTGATCACCGCCAAGGCTATGGCGGCATCGTTGGGGTCTGTCATCAGGTCGCGCACAAAAGATTGGTCAATCTTGAGCTGGTCCAGCGGCAGCCGTTTGAGATAAGACAAGGACGAGTAACCGGTGCCAAAGTCGTCCAGCGAGAAGCCTACGCCCCGTTCTTTGAGCGTGGTCATTTTGAGTGTGGTTTCCTCAATGTCGTTGATCAACAGGCTCTCGGTCAGCTCCAGTTTCAAGCGTTTGGGGTTCACGCCGGTGTAGCTGATCAAGTCCAGGATGTACTCGACAAAATCAGGCTGGCGGAACTGCCGTGCACTGACGTTGACGGCCAGCGTCAGATGCTGGGTGTGGGGCTCTTTTGCCCACAGGGCCAGCTGGGTGCAGGTGGTTTCCAGAACCCAGTTACCCAGGGGCAGGATGAGGCCCGTATCTTCCGCCAGGGGAATGAACTCGACTGGCGGCACCAACCCGCGCTCTGGGTGAGGCCAGCGCAGCAATACTTCGGCCCCGACGGTAATGCCCTCTCGGTTGATTTGGGGCTGGTAGTGCAGCACAAACTCATCCTTCAGGATACCCTGGCGGATATCGGTTTCCAGCTTGACACGGGTGGTGATCACGGCTTGCATGGCCGGGTCAAAGAATCGCAGGGTATTGCGCCCCGCCGATTTGGATTGGTACATGGCCAGGTCGGCCTGTTTGAGCAGTTCGTCGGTGGACTGCTTGTGGTCAGAATACAGCGTGATGCCAATGCTGGGCGTGATCTGGTAGTCCAGCCCGGCCAGTTTGTAGGGCACGCTGATGGCGGCCAGAATTTTCTCGCCAATCATCTCGGCCTGGGCTGCGGCTTCCTCGCGGCTTTCGCTGAGTTCTTCAATCATCACCACAAACTCGTCGCCACCCAGCCGGGCCACTGTGTCACCTTGGCGCATGCAGGCGGTCAAGCGTTTGGCCACCTGCTGCAACAACAGGTCGCCCATGTCATGGCCTTGTGTGTCGTTCAGCGTTTTGAAGTTGTCCAGATCAATGAACTGCAGGGCACCAATCAAACCACTGCGACCGCTAATCGCCAGCGCTTGGCGCAGGCGGTCCACCATCAAGCGGCGGTTGGGCAGGTTGGTCAATGGGTCGTAGAACGCCAGTTTGTTGATTTCTTCTTCGGATGCCTTGCGTTGGGTGACGTTGCGCGACAACACAATAAAGCGGGGCTCGCCGTCGGGCGAGTCCTGCTTGCGTGTCAGAGAAATCTCGAACCAGTAGTCACCTTTAGACGTTTGCAGCGCGAACTCCCGACCTTCAGAGTGCCCTTGTTCGTTGGCCTCTTGTAAGGCGGACATCACTGCGCTCGCGGCATCGGGGGGCAGCACATCCGATACCTTCTTGCCCAGAAAAAACTCAGCCGGCGGGAACGAGGTATTCGACCGGGGGGCATGGTAGTCGTGGTAGGTGCCGTCCAGCCCCATTTCCAGCATGACGTCCGGTATGGCCTCTAACGTGGCTTTGAGCTTGCTTTGTGAATCAGCAATTTCTTTGGTTCGTTGTTCGATCAGAACTTCGCGGCCCTGTTCATGGGCTCTGAGTTTTGTTAGCAGCTTGCTGACATAGGCCAGCGTCAGGCTGAAAATCAGGCCAAGGAACACCTTGATTGCAAGGCCAGCGGGGTCGCCCCAGCCGTTCACAGGCGCAACACTCAGGGTCCATTGGCCGTTGGGCACCGCCAGAGTGCGCTCTTCGGGTGACTCCGGTGCAACCGTGGAGCTGGCAATGACCTCGCGGACGCCCGTGTCCGGGTTGGTGCGCCACAGTGAATAGGCAATGCCGTTTTCTGGCAGCTGGTTCAGCCGCGCATTGTTGAGCGCCTCAGGGAAGCGGATGACGGCGTAGGTCAGCCCCCAGAACACCGGCTTGCCGTTCGCGTCGTCCAAATAAATAGGTAGTCGGCCGACTGCACCCAGGCCGCCCTGCACCAGCTTCAGTGGGCCTGCTAGCGTGAGCTTGCCGGTGTCCCGCGCCATGCGCGCTTCGCGGCCTTGCTTGGGGTCGGTCAACTGGTTGAAGCCGATGGATTTTTCATTGCCAGCCAGTGGCGCTACCCGCCGAATGACACCACCAGGGCTAAGCCCCAATATGGCCACACCGGGGTACCAGGGCAGCATTTCAGCGGCCACGCCTTCAAAGTCTGGCACGTTGCCCTTGCCCTGGCGCACCATGGCTGCAATGGAGTAGGTGGCTGACAGGGCCCTCTCCATCGTTGTCTGGATAACGTTGGCGTGGTCACCGGCCTGGGCGGACAGTTGCATACGTTGCGCCGCTGCACTGCGCTGCTCCAGATTCCAGATCACCGCAGCGCTGACCATTGCCATCACCATAAAAACAACCAGCGCAACCGCATTGGGGCTACCGATGTACGGTTTGGCGCTGGGTTGCAGTGTGCTCATTGTGGACGGTCGACGGCGTGCGGAATGCCAGTGTTGCTATTCTGAGGATTGTGCCTGTGCCATGAATGCTTATACACAAAAACGCAGGGATAGTCTGTTTTTTTACCAGAACATCTTAGATGAAATATGGCCTAAGCCCCCGTGAAATAAGACTAATATGCTATAAAATAGATAGCACTAAGTAGTTTCCCCGGTAGGCAAGGCCGCAATTTCAGCGTCTGAAAAACCAGCCTGCTTGCGGGCCAGCAGGTTAAAAGGTGGCTTGAGCCGCGGCGCGCCGTGCTGGATCGCCACCGCAGCATAGAAAGCTGTGGGTTCTAGCCCCTCGCGCTGGCACAGCCAGTGGTACCAGCGGTTGCCAATGGCGACATGGCCCACTTCTTCTGCCAGGATGACCTCCAGAATCTCCACAGCGGCCAGCGCCCGCGGTGTGCCCACCTTGCGCAGCTTGGCCTGGATGATGGGGGTAGCGTCCAGCCCGCGTGCCTCCAAGGTGCGGGGCACCAGGGCCATACGGGTCGTCACGTCGTGGCGGGTGTTCTCGCACATGGTCCACAAACCGTCGTGGGCGACAAAGTCTCCGTAGTCGTGGCCTTCGTCCAGCAAGTGGTTACGCAATAGCGTGAAGTGTTTGGCTTCTTCTTGGGCCACTTGCAACCAATCCTGGTAGTAGTCGGCAGGCATGCCGGTAAAGCGCCAGATGGCGTCCAGCGCCAGGTTGATGGCATTGAATTCGATGTGGGCAATGGAATGCACCAGCGCGCAATGGCCCTCGGCAGTGAACGGGGAGCGGCGTGGCACCTTCTGCGGGTGGACCAGTTCGGGCTGAGGGGGGCGTCCCGGCGCGCCGTCGTACGCCAACGGGCGGAGGCAATCCAGTGCATCGGGCTGCGTACTGGCCAGCGAGAGCGACATCGCCATCGTCTCGGCGGCCTTTTGGTTGGGGTCGGTCAGGCAAAAAATCGCAAGGGCACGCTGTCTAAGTTCCATCCTTACAATTCTAGGCAACAAGCACTGTCTTACTGATAAGGAATGTATGGCCATTTACGAACTCGACTCCATCGCCCCCCGTTTGGCGGAGTCTGCCTGGGTGGCAGACAGCGCACAGGTCATGGGCAATGTGGAGTTGGCAGAAGACACCAGCATCTGGTTTGGCGCGGTGGTGCGGGGTGACACTGAAGTCATTCGCATAGGCCGAGGCTCCAATATCCAGGACTGCAGCGTGTTGCACGCTGACATCGGCATGCCACTGACCATTGGCGAAAACGTGACCGTGGGCCACCAAGTGATGCTGCACGGCTGCACCATTGGAGACGGCTCGTTGATTGGCATCGGCGCCGTGGTGCTTAACGGCGCCAAGATCGGCAAGGGTTGTATTGTGGGCGCCGGTTCGCTGGTTACCGAGGGCAAGGAATTTCCCGATGGCTCCATGATCCTCGGCAGCCCCGCCAAAGCGGTACGCGAACTCAGCGAGACGCAGCAGGACGCTCTCAAAATGAGCGCCATCCATTACATAGAGAATGCCAAGCGCTTCCAGCGCGGGTTGAAAAAAATTGCGTAAACCACCTACCGCCACAGCTGTGGCCCATTGCCCGGGAGCCCTGCGTGTCTGAACTGCACAAATTTTTGTTTGATGGCCTGCCCGTGCGGGGCATGGTGGTGCGCCTCACCGACACCTGGACCGAAATCTTGCGCCGCCGTGCGTCCAACAGTACTACAGGCGCCTATGCTGAGCCGGTGCGTGACATGTTGGGCGAGATGACGGCCGCTGCGGCGTTGATGCAGGCCAATATCAAGTTTGATGGCTCCTTGGTCTTGCAAATCTTTGGTGACGGCCCCGTCAAGCTGGCCGTAGTGGAGGTGCAGCCTGATCTGGCGTTGCGCGCCACTGCCACCGTAGTGGGGCAGGTCGATGACACTGCGACGCTGAGTCAGATGGTCAACGAGGGCAACGAGGGGCGTTGCGCCATCACGCTGGACCCTACGACCAAGTTTCCGGGTCAGCAGCCCTACCAGGGTGTGGTGCCACTGTTTGACGACCGGCGCCACAAGATCGAGAAGATCAGCGCGGTGCTAGAGCACTACATGTTGCAAAGTGAGCAACTCGACACCACGCTGGTGTTGGCGGCCAATGACCAGGTGGCAGCCGGCCTGTTGATCCAGCGCTTGCCCATGCAGGGCACCGACAATCTGTCAGGCAGCATGGTCAGCAAGGAGAATGAGGATGAAATCGGACTAAACGAGCACTACAACCGCATTGCGATTCTGGCCAGCAGCCTCAAGCGCGAGGAATTGCTGACCTTGGACGTGGACACCATCCTGCACCGATTGTTTTGGGAAGAGTCCATCACCCGCTTTGAGCCATTAGAGGGGTTGACCGCGCCGC
>JBKJJC010000064.1:0-10542 GCA_046598245.1 Rhodoferax sp. | reverse complement strand
CTCGCGGATCTCGCGTTCGCCGGGCAGGAAGACGAGGATGTCGCCGCTGTTGTGCGGGTCGCGCCAAAGTTCGTCGACACCATCGGCAATCGCGTTGTTCAGGTCGTATTCACGCGATTCTTCAAACGGCCGGTAACGCTGTTCCACCGGGAACATACGACCCGACACCATGATGACGGGTGCAGGTCCTTTGCTGGACTTGAAATGGTCCGCAAAACGCTGGGCGTCGATGGTGGCCGAGGTGACCACAATCTTCAAATCCGGCCTGCGCGGCAAAATCTGGCGCAGATAGCCCAACAAGAAATCGATGTTCAGCGACCGCTCATGTGCCTCGTCAATGATGATGGTGTCGTAGGCATTGAGCAGCGGGTCGGTCTGCGTCTCGGCCAGCAAGATGCCGTCGGTCATCAGCTTGACAGACGCGTCCTTGGACAGCCGGTCCTGGAACCGTACCTTGAAACCCACCACCTCGCCCAACGGCGTTTTCAGCTCTTCGGCAATGCGCTTGGCCACGCTGCTGGCTGCAATACGGCGCGGCTGCGTGTGGCCAATCATCTTGGCGCGCTGGCCTGCTGGGTAGTTGAGCTTGCCACGGCCCATCGCCAAGGCGATCTTAGGCAGTTGCGTGGTTTTGCCCGAACCAGTCTCACCACACACGATGATGACCTGGTGGGCCGCCATGGCGGCCATGATTTCTTCGCGTTTGCCGGAGACGGGTAGCGATTCAGGGAATTCGATTTGCAGTGGTACAGACATTGGGGCGCAATTATCGGGGGGATTGGTGCGCGGGCCTGCGCGCGCGGCGGGCGCAACGGAACTTGGCTACAACCCTAAAGCTTTCAAGGCGTCTATCTCAAAGTCGCCATCGTCTACTAAACGCTCCCACCCTTCCGTTTTGCCGAAACCGAGCGTGCGCGCCATGGACAGCAGCAGGCTTTGCCCAGCGGCGGCGCGCTCAGGCATCAGTTGGTACACCGGATCTTCAAAGGCGGCTGCCGCTGTGGTGATGCCCCATCCCATTGCTTTGAACATTGCAATCACGTCGTCCAGCCACAGGGCGTTGATCAAATTGTGGTGCAACAGCAATACTTGCGGGATGTCGCGTCCTTGTAGTTTGTGCGACAGCTCGCGGTAGGCCAGCGCACGCTGGCGCAGGTGCGACAGATAGGCCTGTTTGATCGGCGTGAGGTCGGCTTTGCCGTCCTTTTCGAGCACTTCAATCAGTTTGTCGTTCATGCGCCAATCGCTGGTATCCAGACTGACATAGGCATTGCGATAATTTTGTTGTTTCAGGAACAGGCGCATACCATCCCGCTTTTCCAAGGTGTTGCCTTCACGCAGATAGGGAAAACGAAACCATCGCTGATAACCGGGCAGTGTGCTGATGACGCGGTCAGTGGCCAGCACTTCTTGCTGGTACTGCGCCAGGCTGACCGTTGCGCTGTTCAAGTCCGGGTGACTCATCGAGTGATTGCCGATGGAATGCCCCGCCAGTCCCCATGCCCTCGCCAGCTCCAAACCTGCAGGCTGGTTTGCGCCATTGTTCACGGTCACAAACAGCGTCGCCTTGACGCCATGTTTTGCCAACGCATCCAGCATGGCTTGGTTACGCGCAGTGGCCGTGAGTCGCGGAGTCTCTTCCAGATTCGGGCCATCGTCAAAGGTAAACGCCACAGACTGGGCGCGCGCCGAGCTGACGGGGGTAGAGAGAAAAAAGCAGATGAACAGAGTGGCGGGAAAGATAAAGTGTTTTGAAAAAGGCATGCGCAGACGATTGTTAAAAGTTGTTGGCCAGAACTGACCCGTAGCTGGGAGCAGAAGGCAGTCAAGCCACCCCACTGCAACACAGGATGCAATCGGACAGTGGCTGATACACTTTTCAGATAATAGACGACCGCATCCAGGCAAACCACCCCCATGACCACTGTTTTCAATTTCACCTTTGTGCCCTGGTTTCGCTCGGTCGCACCCTACATCCACAAGTTTCGCAACCAGACCTTTGTGGTTGGCATCGCGGGTGAGGCCATTGCTGCGGGCAAGCTGCAGCACTTGGCGCAAGACCTGGCCATGATCCAGAGCATGGGTGTGAAGATTGTGCTGGTGCACGGCTTCAGGCCGCAGGTCAACGAACAGCTCAAGGCCAAGGGCCATACACCCAAATACAGCCACGGCATCCGCATCACGGATGAGGTGGCGCTGGACTGTGCGCAAGAGGCCGCCGGCCAGTTGCGTTATGAAATCGAAGCTGCATTTAGCCAGGGCCTGCCCAACACGCCCATGGCGGACTCAACTGTACGGGTCATCTCGGGCAACTTCATCACCGCGCGCCCCGTCGGCATTGTGGACGGCGTGGACTTTCAACACTCGGGCCTGGTGCGAAAAGTGGACACCGCTGGCATTGCCCGCACGTTGGACATGGGCGCGATGGTGTTGCTGTCGCCGTTTGGTTTTTCGCCCACCGGCGAGGCCTTCAACCTGACCATGGAAGAAGTTGCTACTTCGGTCGCGATGGCGTTGCAGGCGGATAAGTTGATCTTTGTGACCGAAGTGCCTGGTGTTCGCATGCGGCCGCTAGAGGCTGCGTCAGACGACAACCCCATCGACACCGAACTGCCCCTGGCCGCAGCCGAACAGCTGCTGCGCCAATTGCCCGCTGCCAACCGACCTACCGACACCGCGTTTTACCTGCAGCACTGCGTCAAGGCCTGTAAAAACGGCGTAGAGCGCAGCCACATCATCCCGTTTGCGGTGGACGGCTCGATCCTGCTGGAGGTCTATGTGCACGACGGCATTGGCACCATGGTGGTGGACGAAAAACTGGAGAGCCTGCGCGAGGCCACCGTGGATGACGTCGGTGGAATTTTGCAGCTGATCGAGCCCTTTGAGCAGGACGGCACCTTGGTCAAACGCAGCCGCACCGAGATCGAACGCGACGTGGGCAACTACACCATCATCGAACACGACGGTGTGATCTTTGCCTGTGCCGCGCTCTACCCCTACCCCGAAGCCCGCACGGCTGAAATGGCGGCGCTGACCGTGTCACCCGATGTGCAAGGCCAGGGTGATGGCGAACGGGTGTTGAAACGGGTGGAGCAGCGCGCCAAGGCTGCCGGACTGGACAGTATTTTTGTGCTGACAACCCGCACCATGCACTGGTTCATCAAACGCGGCTTTGTGCAGGTAGACCCCGAATGGCTGCCCGAGGCGCGCAAGCGCAAATACAACTGGGACCGCAAGAGCCAGGTGCTGGTGAAGAAACTAGCTTAGATTTTTTTTCCACCGAGATATTCAGGCGCTGCGGATGCGCCGCCACACCAGCACGGTGCCAACCACGGCAATCCCGCTGAAGCACAGGAAAGACCAGTTGGCGATGGACGCACCTAGAAAAGTCCAATCCACCTTGGTGCAATCCCCACCACCCTTGAAGATCATGGGGATGGCGCGTTGCAGCGGGAAGGTTTCAATCATGCCGTAGAGGTCGCGCCCGCACGACGCCACTTCGGGCGGATACCACTGCAGCCAGGTCTGGCGGGCGGCCACATAGGCACCTGCCACCGCCAGAACGACCATCAGCACGCCGCCAGCTATATGCAAGCCTTTTCGGTCGCTAGCCCCCGTCAATGCTGCACATATTGCTACTAAAATAAGAGCGTATCGCTGCACGATGCACATCGGGCAGGGGTTTAACCCAACCACATGCTGCAGATACATGCCAAAAGCGAGCAGGCCCAGACAGACCAGGAAGATGCTTGCAAAAATGCGCCGCGGCGCGTTGTCAAATGGAGCCAAAACGAAGTTCAAAATCAGGGGTCCTGTAAAAAAATATGCGCCCTGTTTGGGCGCTTCGCGACTGTTGGTATCCATTTTGCCCGTGAAGTTCCCCAGTCCATCTGCAGGCTGGGCAGCCCCGGATTTTCAAACCGAATAAGATTCACCCCATGGGCTCCTGTTGAGCCCCATTTTTTTATACGAGGTTTTCTCCATGGCACGCACCGTCAACTGTATTAAGCTGGGCAAAGAAGCCGAGGGCATGGATTTCCCGCCCTACCCTGGCGAATTGGGCAAACGCATCTGGGAAGGCGTCAGCAAAGAGGCCTGGGCCGCCTGGCTCAAGCACCAAACCATGCTGGTCAATGAAAACCGCCTGAATCTGGCCGATGCCCGCGCCCGCCAGTACCTGGCGCGGCAAATGGAGAACCATTTCTTTGGCGACGGCGCCGATGCAGCCCAAGGTTACGTGCCACCCGCGCCCTGACCTTGGCCACGTTTGGGCTACCAGAAGCGTGGGCCCATCGCAATGCCTGGACGGTTCTGGACACGGACTTCCAGGACGGCCGACACTTCCTTAGCCTCTGGCGTGCGTGGCAGCATGACTATGAGCGTCCGCGCATGCTGCACTACGTAGGTATTGCAAAAGTTGCGCTTGATTTCCAAAGGCTCGCGGAATCATTTGAAAGTGATAACGACTACGCAGAGGGCGTGCAGGCACTGGCCCGTCAAATCGTCGGGTTGGGCGCAGGCGTCCACAGGATTTTGCTCAGCCAGGCACAGGTCTCGTTGACCCTTTGCCTGGGTGATGTGCCCGCCCTGCTGGGTGAGCACGTATTCCAGGCCGACACACTGATTGCCCGCCCGCCTGCCGACAAATGGGAAGTTCAGGCCTTGGCCCGCCGCTGCAAGCGGGGAACTAGGTTTTGGATGCCAACGGTGCGCGCTGCGCACACCATCGCGCATCTTGCATTGGACTTACCCGCGCAGCTGCAAGCCGCCGGGTTCGTGCTGGACCCCGCACCAGACGACTCCAACGCATTGACCGGGCGCTTTGACCCGCGCTGGACCATTTCGACCGGCCGCACGTCCAACAGCCATGTGCAGCCTGAACCGGCACGTTGCGCCGTAGTGGGTGCCGGGATCGCGGGCGCCAGTGTGGCCGATGCGATGGCGCGGCGCGGTTGGCAAGTGACGGTATTTGACCGGCACGCGCAACCCGCGGGGGGTGCATCGGGCCTGCCTGTTGGCCTTGCGGTGCCCAACGTTTCGATGGACGACAGCCCGCGCTCCCGCTTGTCACGTTGCGGCACCCACTTGTTGCAGCAACACGCCGATCGGCTGTTGCTGCGCGGACAGGATTGGGACCCAACGGGCGTATTGGAACGCCTACCCGATGGCACCACCCGGTGGCACGCCCAAGCCTGCTGGATCAAGCCGGCACCGTTGGTACGTGCATGGTTGGCACAACCTGGCATACGTTTTGTGGGTGCCTGCCACATCGCAAAAATCCACCGAACAGATGGGCTCTGGCAATTGCAGGACCAACAGAGCCAGGATTTGGGATGTTTCGAAACCGTCGTTGTGGCAAACGCAATGGCCAGCGTGGATGTGTTGTCCAGTTTGCATGCCGAGAGTGGGCTAGGCACAGACCTGCTGGACAAGCTTGCCGCGCTACAAGCGGTCCATGGCACCTTGAGTCAGGGTCGTTATGCGCAACCGATAGCGGGCTTGCCCGCGGTGCCGGTCAACGGAAACGGCTGCTTCATACCCCGCATTGCCGATGCCGATGGAGACCAGTGGTTTGCCGGCTCAACGTTTGTGACCGATGCAACTCTGGCTGCGGATGGCGCGGCGCAACACGCCACCAATATGGACCGCCTGCAGCAATTGCTGCCCATGCCGGGTTTCCCGCTGGTAGATGCACTAAACCGTGCCCCGGTATCCCTTTGGTCTTCCACACGCTGCGTCACCCACGACCGTTTGCCCTTGGTTGGGCCTGTGGATACAGCCTCGGGCCCGGGCTTGTGGTTGTGCGCAGGGTTGGGTTCGCGTGGGTTGAGTTTTGCGGCACTGTGCGCCGAGCTGCTGGTGGCGCGCCTGGCGGCGGAGCCCCTGCCGCTCGCATTCAACCTGTCACGCAGTCTGGATGCCAACCGTGTGCGGCGTCGTCAGACGGCGACGCCAAAGAGCTGACGCTGTGCTCAAACCTTGTGCAACAAACCCATCACCTGGGGCGGGTTAAAGGGAATATCCAGCACACCCGTACAACCCATTTCTTCGGCCCGTTCCATGGTCGACCAAGATGGTTTATCGGTCGTGACGATGACAGCCTGTGGCGGCGTTGGCAGCGCCTTGAAACTCTGTACCAGGGCCCAAGGGTCAGCATCGCCCAACTCCAGGCTGACAATGACCACCTCGTAGTGGCGATTCGCCATACTGGTACTGGCTTGTTCGGCGGTATCCACCTCATCCACATCCGTGAGGCCTGCCAGGGAGAGACGGGCCCGCAGGTACATGCGGTCTGCAGGCTGCATCCCCACCACCAGTGTGACACGCCTACCGGGAGGGACGGTTTGTTCGTCCAATTCGTCAAAACCGGTCACCACGTCGACGTATGTATGGGATGCAAACAGCCCATCCAACACCTGCACCATGGCATTCCAGTCCACAGGGCGATGGAACGACCGCCAAGCATTGGCGTGTGTCTTGGCTCCCACACAAATGATTTTGAGGTGCGGGTTAAAGGTGGGGGACGCCAACTCGACTTCCGCCTCGTGGCAATCCGTATCTATCAGGGTCACATGCGGCGGTGCCGGTGCATCGTGCGTCCAAAGGCAATAGGCGGGGGTCTGGCGTATCGATAGTCGAAAAAGGGTATTCAGCGAGTGCCGCTCAACGCCACTAAACCCGACGACTTTGATCCAAATACTGGAAGACATGCTGGTACGAACTGCAAAGGTAAAACTACTGCGACTCTAGCAGCGTTTGCCAACGCACTCCTGGCTAGCGGTCCTTGCTGTAAGGCCGCCCCAGCGCTTTGGGTGCCACGGCGGTCCCGATGAAACCCGCCAGCAAGACAACCGTCAGCACATAGGGCAAGGCTTGAATGATCTGCACGGGTACTTCGCCCACTAGGGGAAGTTTCACCCCTTGCATCAAAATGGCCGCTGCATCCAAAAAACCAAACAGCAGGCAGGCCCAAAACGCCCCCACAGGGTACCAACGGCCAAATATCAAGGCAGCCAGTGCCATGAACCCACGGCCGGCAGTCATGTTGGGTGAGAAATTGGCACTTTGGGCCAACACCAGGTAGCTACCGGCCAGACCACACAAGGCACCGTTCAAGGTAAGCGCCAAATACCGCATGCGGGTAACCGATACACCCGCCGCGTCCACCATTTGGGGGTTTTCGCCGACCGCCCGCAGCCGCAATCCAAACCGGGTCCTGAAAAGCAACCACCAGGAAAAGGGTACCAAGGCAATGGCCAGGTACACCATAGAGTTGTGGCTCAATAAACCCTCTCCCACCAACGGGCCGAGCCACGGGATACCCGCCAGGGCTGCAGGTGCTTGCGGAAACAGGGCTTGTATGCGCACCTCGGTGCTGACAGGTGGTGTTTGCCCACCTTGGGAAAACCAGGCTATTCCGAGTACCACGGTCAGCCCCGCTGCAATGATGTTGACGGCCACTCCCGACACCACCTGGTCACCGCGGAAACTGACACATGCCAGCCCGTGCATCCACGATAAGGCAATGGCAACCGAGACCGCAGCCAATAAGGCCAACGCTGTGGAGCCGTACAGCGCACCTGCAGCGCCAGCGGCAAATGCACCAAACAACATCTTGCCTTCCAACCCAATATCGACAACGCCCGAGCGTTCTGAGAACAATCCAGCCAAAGCGCAAAAAATCAACGGTGTTGCCAGGCGCAGGGTAGACGCCAGCATGGTTGCCAACAGGGACTCATCCATGGGCGGCTCCTGATGGCAACAGACGCACAACCCGGTGTAGCAGCCAGGCCACCATGGGCGCAATCACATACACCATGGCACCCGAAAACAGCACGATAAATCCTTGCAGCATGACTACCATATCGCGGCTAAAACCACGCACTTCAAACGCAACTTCGGCACCACCCTGGAACAGTGCGCCAAACAAAATACTGGCCAACACAATACCCACCGGGTGGTTGCGCCCCATCAGCGCCACCGCGATGCCGGTAAAACCGGCGCCGCTGACAAACTCCAGCAGCAGCTTGCCATTCACCCCGGCGATCTCATTCATGCCCACCAAACCCGCCAGCGCACCTGAAACCGCCATGGCGACCATGATCTGGCGCTTCGGAAGGATGCCTGCGTATTCGGCTGCGCCAGGGCTGGAGCCCACTGCCCGAAGGTGGTAGCCCGCCCGCGTGCGCCACAAAAACAGATAAACCCCCACCGCTGCCAGCACTGCTAGCACCACACTGAGATTCAACGGCGAACTGGGCCACTCCACCCCCAACCAGCCCAAGGCCTCGTGAACGCCGGGCAGTTTGGCCGATTCAGCGAACGCATCGCTCTCGACCGACATCGATCCTGCTGGGCGCAAGTGGTTAACCAGCAGATAGACCAAGAGGCTGCTAGCAATGAAGTTGAACATGATGGTGGTGATCACCACATGGCTGCCGCGGTAGGCCTGCAAGTAGGCAGGCACCGCCGCCCACGCCATGCCAAACAGTGCCCCAGCCACCAGCATCAGCGGTAGCATGATCCAAATGGGCAAGAAGGATGACCACCACAGCGCGACCAGGCCCGTACCCAGGCCACCCAAAATCGCCTGCCCTTCGCCGCCGATATTGAACAGCCCGCCGTGGAAGGCGACCGCCACTGCCAAACCGGTGAACACGAACGTTGTAGCGTAGTACAGGGTGTAGCTAAACCCACGTGCCGTGCCAAAGGCACCGTGCACCAGTACCGCAATGACCTCTTTGGGGCTCTGCCCCACCAGCGCCACCACACCACCTGCAACCAACAAGGCCACTGCTAGGCACACCGCTGGCAGCAACACCAGATCTGCCCAGCGGGGTAAAACACGTGCGCTGCTCATGCGGCCGACTCCGGATCTGCCACCATCAGCAGGCCAATGCTGGCCTCGGTGCAGTCTTCAATCGCCAGCTCACCGGTTATACGGCCTTGGTTCATTACGATTACCCGATTGGAAAGGGCCAGTATTTCGTCCAGTTCACTGGACACTACCAGCACCGCACAGCCTGCGTCCCGCATGGCCCGCAACTGCGCATAAATAAATTCGATAGCCCCGATATCCACGCCCCGTGTGGGTTGCCCCACCAGCAATATCTTGGGTGTCTGCCCAATCTCGCGGGCCAGTACCAGCTTTTGTTGGTTGCCGCCCGAAAAACTGCGGCTCAGCAGTTCCGGGTCGCGCGGGCGCACGTCAAAGCACTCCATCATCTGCGCAGTGGCTTGGCGCATGCGGGCGTGGTTCATCCAGACGCCGCTGGCATATTCAGCCCGGTCGTCATAACCCAACACAGCCGATTCCCAGGCCACAAAATCCATCACCATGGCTCTGGCATGCCGGTCTTCGGGTACATGGGCCAAGCCCAGCGCTCGGGCGCTGTGCGGGTCCAGCCAGGTACTGGCTTCAAATAGTTTGGAGCCCAGTTGCAATTGCCCCTGGGTGGGCTGCAGCATGCCAGAGAGCACGTCTAGCAGCTCGCTTTGGCCATTGCCCGATACGCCCGCCACGCCGACAATTTCTCCACCACGCAGCGTCAGATTCAGCCCACTCAAACGCACCACGTTCAGCGCGTCGCGCACCATCACGTTGGTGGCCTGCAACAGGACCTCACCCACAGGTTTGGTCTCTTCATCCAGCCGCCCCGTCTGTACTTTGCGCCCCACCATTGCCTCGGCCAAGCCCTCGCACGACGCCTGTGCAATCGGCAACTCTTGCACCACACGCCCGGCGCGCATCACGGTCACCTGGTCGCACAGGCTCATGACTTCCTTCAGCTTATGGGTGATCAGCAAAATGGTCGTACCCTGTTGGCGCAAAACCCGCAAGACGTCGAACAATTGCTCCGTCTCTTGCGGCGTCAACACGGCCGTCGGCTCGTCCAGAATCAGAATCTTGGCGCCCCGGTACAGGGCTTTGAGAATTTCCAGCCGCTGGCGGTCACCCACAGGCAGGTCACAAACCAACGCATCCAGCGCCACGTGTAACCCGGTGGACTGCATCATTGCATTCAGCTTGCTGCGCACGGCGGCATCGGCACGTTGCAGCAGCCAGTGTGGCTCTGCGCCTAGCATGACGTTTTCCAGGGCGGTTAAGGTATCCACCAGCATAAAGTGCTGGTGGACCATACCAATCCCTAAGGCAATGGCATCATCTGCATTGCGAATCGTGGCGGGCTTGCCAAACACCTCAATGCCACCGCTGTCGGCCTGGTAGAAGCCATACAAAATGGACATCAACGTGCTTTTGCCCGCACCGTTTTCACCTACCAGCCCATGCACGGTGCCTGTAGGCACCGCCAAGTTGACATCGGCATTGGCCGCCACCGCGCCAAAACGCTTGTGAATGCCGGTCATGCGGACCGCGATGGCCGCATGCGCGGCTGGTCCCGACATCAGTATTTGCAGGCGTTGTCGGCCATGTAGTCGGCAGCCTTGATCTTGCCGCTGATGATGTCAGCCTTGATGGCATCCACTTTTTTCTTCATATCCGCGCTAACCAGCTTGGCGTTGTGTTCGTCCATGGCGTAG
>JBKJJC010000355.1:0-3936 GCA_046598245.1 Rhodoferax sp. | reverse complement strand
TGTGGTCGGTCACGCCAATGACTTCGATGCCCGCGGCCTCTAACTTGGCTTTTTGTGCTTCCAGTTCGGCCAGCGTGCCGACTTCAAAGGCCAAGTGTTGTGTCCACGAGGGCGTGTTGTGGTCGCGGTCCATGGGGGGGCTGTTGGGCAGTTCAAAGAAGGCCAACACGTTTCCATTGCCCGCGTCTAGGAAGACGTGCATGTAAGGATCTGGCGCCTTGGTGGACGGCACTTCGTCTTCGGCAATGGCCAGCACAAAACCCATGTCCAAGTGTTTGGTGTACCACTCCACGGTTTGTTTGGCGTTGATGCAGCGGTAGGCCACATGGTGGATTTTTTGGATGAGCATGGTGTTCTCCTGGGCAGTGCGGTGTGTATGCAATGCCAGCCATTAGAGAGGAGTTTGATCTATCATACAAACAGATTTTTATGATGAATTTATACAAATAACTGATGAATATTACTCTGCGCCAATTGCGTGCCTTTGTGGCGCTGGCTGACACTGGCAGCTTTACCGATGCCGCCGCCAGTTTGCACGTCACCCAGTCCGCGCTCAGCGGCCTGATCAAAGAAGTGGAGCAGACGCTGGGCGTCCAGTTGGTCAACCGCAGCACCCGCAAGGTCAGTCTGTCGGAAGCGGGGCGTGAGTTTTACCCTCTGGTGGCGCGCCTGCTGCAAGACCTGGACGGTGCGCTGGACACCATCACCGACCTGAAGGCGCTTAAACGCGGGCTGGTGCGGGTGGCGGCACCCCAGTTGATGTCGGCGTCGGTGCTGCCCGAGGTGATTGCCGGGTTCAAGCAGCAGTACCCGGATATCGAGATACGCCTGTCGGACTGTATGGTGGAGCATGTGCTGCCCAAGGTGCACAGCGGCGAGGTGGATTTTGGCGTGGGGCCAGAGCGCGAACCGTCGGCCGATATCGAGGCCCACACGCTGTTCGAGATACCCTTTGTGGTGGTGTTCCGCGCCGACCACCCCTTGAACAAGAAGAAGCGCGTCACTTGGGACGATGCGCTGCGTTACCCCGTGATTGCACTCAAGGGCGAGTTCACGCACCGGCTGCGCGTGGACCTGCACGACTCGTTGCACGACGAGGCGCTGAACCCGGTCAACGAGGTGGGTTTCATGACCACGGCCTTTGCGATGGTCAGCGCCGGTTTGGGCGTGACGACTTGTTTGCCCTATGCCAGCAGCCTGATCCGATTGCACCAACTGCAAAGCCGCCCTCTGCAAGCACCCATGGTACGGCGCAAGTTCTTGGTCTTTACCCGCAGGGACCGGCCGTTATCGCCAGCCGCGCAACGGTTCTCGGACTACCTGTTGGAGTATGTGACCCGCCAGGACTGGTGCACTACTGCGCAGTAGGTCCATTACTCACAATGTGGCGAAGTGCGATGGGCTGTGCGCGCCGGGCTGGTAGCCGTCAAATAACAACGTGATCTGCGCAATGCAATCGCGCGCCGTGGTTTCTTGGTGGCGCGTGGCAATGGCATACATCAATTCGGGGCGCAGGTACCAAAGATCGTCGATATGCCTAGCGCCGTCAACTCTGCGGTTGAAGCCAGTGCGGTCATCTTCACAATAGGTGTCCAACGCGAAAAACATAGCCCTACGAACACTTTCCATCACCTCGTCCGGCGCACCGGCGGTGTTGTGGCTCAGCAGAGCCCAAAAGCTGTTTCTAAAGCGCATGGTGACAAGTGTCTTACTTTGGGGCCAAGGCATACTTCCAAATACGGCGGCAATCTGACCCTAATAGTCCCTCTATCGCGTTGGGTTTGGTAAAAACTGATGGGGATCTCACCCCGCAATCCGCACCTTGCGCGCCGCGCCATCCACCCGCCCAATATGCCCCAGCGGCAGCTCGGTGCTCGACTTGATGCAGTTCAAAACGATGTTGGAGCGAATATTGGCCACCCCCTTGATCCGCATGATCTTGCGCAGCACCGATTCCGAAAATACCCCCAGATCGGCCGCCACAATTTGCAGTACGTAATCGGATTCTCCAGCCACCGAATAACAATCCAGCACCTCGGGGATGGCGATGATTTCGCGCTCAAATGCCGAGCCTTCATCACCCCCGTGGCGGCTGAGCGTCACATAACTCATGGCGCGCACGCCCAACCCTAAGGCGGCAGGGTCTAACAGCGCCACATAGCGGCGCACGATGCCTGTGGTCTCCAGCCGCTGGATGCGCCGGCTGACCTGCGATGCCGACAAATGGATCTGCTCTCCAACCTGCTGGTTGGTCGCATGGGCATCCTTTTGCAATGCGGCCAGCAAGCTGATATCGAACTTGTCGAGCAGTAAATCGTCATATTTCTCTTGATTCATGCATGAATTATGCATATCTTCGGTCTTGGACGGCACAAATTGCTTACACCGTGCGCGCGCTTTTGACCACAATCAGTAGGATTCACAACAAGGTTTTAGGAGCAACACAATGGCCGATTTGTTTGACAACCCGATGGGACTCATGGGGTTTGAGTTTGTCGAGTTTGCGTCACCCACACCCGGCCTGATAGAGCCCATTTTTGAACAAATGGGCTTCAAACATGTGGCACGCCACCGCTCCAAAAATGTGGACCTGTACCGCCAGGGCGACATCAATTTCATCATCAACCGCGAGCCCAAGAGCCACGCCGCCTACTTCGCCGCAGAGCACGGCCCCTGTGCTTGCAGCATGGCGTTTCGGGTGCGTGATTCACACAAAGCCTATGCTCGCGCGCTGGAGCTGGGTGCACAACCCATAGACATCCAACCCGGCCCCATGGAGTTGCGCCTGCCTGCCATCAAGGGCATTGGCGGCGCGCCGCTGTACCTGATTGACCGCTTTGAAGACGGCAAATCCATTTACGACATTGACTTTGAATTCTTGCCCGGCGTGGACCGCCACCCGTTCGGCCATGGCCTCAAACTGATCGACCACCTGACCCACAATGTGTACCGTGGCCGCATGGCCTACTGGGGCGGTTTTTACGAGAAGATTTTCAACTTCCGCGAGATCCGTTTCTTTGACATCAAGGGTGAATACACCGGCCTGACCTCGCGCGCCATGACCGCGCCCGACGGCATGATCCGCATCCCGCTGAACGAAGAAGCCTCTGGCAAGGCAGGGCAAATTGAAGAGTACCTGATGCAGTTCAACGGCGAAGGCATTCAGCACATTGCCTTGATCTGCGACAACCTGGTTGCCACATTGGATAGCCTCAAAGCTGCAGGCGTGCCGCTGATGACTGCTCCGCCCGCGACCTATTACGAAATGTTAGAAGGCCGCCTGCCCAACCACGGCGAAGATGTGGCCGCGCTGCAAAGCCGCGGCATCTTGCTGGACGGCGTCAGCAAAGAAGGCGACCGCCGCCTGCTGCTGCAAATCTTCTCCGCCACCGTGTTGGGCCCCGTGTTCTTTGAATTCATCCAGCGAAAGGGCGACGACGGCTTTGGCGAAGGCAACTTCAAGGCCTTGTTTGAATCGCTGGAGCGCGACCAGTTGCGCCGCGGCGTTATCACCGCGGATTGATGATGACCATTCTCAAACTGAACGCAGAGCAGGCCGCACAACAACTGCGCGCCTTGCCGCAGTGGACCTTGGATGCGCAGGCTTGCGCCATCACCCGCGAATTTGTGCTGACCGATTTCATGCACGCTTTTGCCTTCATGACGCAGATTGCGATTGCCGCCGAAAAGTACAACCACCACCCCGAGTGGAGCAATGTGTACAACAAGGTGCTGATCACCTGGACCACACACGATGTGCACGGCCTGAGCGACAACGACATCGCACTGGCGCGCTGGTGTGACCAAGCCTTCGAAGGCTATGCGAAAGCCCCAGCGGTAGATTGAGTAGGAGATGCCCGTGCAAGCCACCGCTGGGGCTTTCGCATAGCCTTCGAAGGCTTGGTCACACCAGCGCGCCAGTGCGATGTCGTTGTC
>JBKJJC010000105.1:0-7530 GCA_046598245.1 Rhodoferax sp. | reverse complement strand
CACCATCCCTGGGATGATCAAGCCCACAGCAGGAAACCCTCACATTCAGCCCTTCAGGCTCATTCCTCGTTGGAAATACGCGCGCCGCTCAGGCCCATACCTCGTTGGACAAGGCTGGGGGTTGCGGGACTGGTTGTTTGTACAGTATGCTGCTGGCACGCCAAGCACAGACCGAAGAACACCCGAATGCCCCGCACCACCGTCATCAACTCCATCGCCCTGGGCCGTACCCACGCCCGACGGCTGCGCGACGTATACCGCTCTGCAGGCTGGCCATGCCAAGACAGCGTAGAGGTCGAGTTGTTGGCAGCCGGTCTATTGGAGCGCATGGTAGAGCCCAGCCGGCACGACAAAGTCCGCGTCACTGATGCGGGCATCCTCCATTTGGCCCAGGCCTTTCACAGCAACCGACAGGCGCGCTCGGCGCATGAAAAGCTGGTGGATTGCGTGGCACAGCAGATGCTGCGCGATGGGCGCATCGTCTGGACCGACCTGAGCATCCGCGCACGCCTGCCCACGGAGCCCGAAGAGCGCACCCGCTGGAAGACCTGCATGCCCGACGTGTTCTCCGTTCGCAACACCACGGTGGCGGGTTATCTGGAACCGGTGGTGCACGAGATCAAGGTCAGCCGCGCCGACCTGCTGGGCGACCTCAAGTCCAAAGACAAACGCGACGGCTACCTGGACGCGGGCGGTCAGTGCTGGTATGTTTTGGGTTGCGACCGCAAAGGCCAACCCATTGCGCAGGCCGATGAAATTCCAGTCGAGTGCGGTGTGATGGTTCTGCAAAACGCGCGGCTGGAGGTGCTGCGCAATGCGCCCAAGCGCGCTGTGGCAGACCTGCCTTTTGCGCTGTGGATGGTGTTGGCCAAGTCCACTCCCTTGCGCGCCCATGCTGACTTGGGCACGGATGGGCCCGACCAGTCCATGTTGCAAGAACAAGTATTCGAAGCACTTACCCATCCTGTGGCATGAACAAAGCGCCGGGTTATAGCGTCTCGGTGCGCAACCTGTGCGAGTTTGCAGCCAAGCAGGGGGACTTGGATTTGCGCTTCACGCCATCTCCCACAGCCCAGCAGGGCAGGGAAGGCCATCAGTTGGTGGCCAGCCGCAGAGCGCCGGGGCATGAGGCTGAGGTGACGCTCTCGGGCATCTACGCTGGCGCCACTCATGTGGACTCAGAAGCCCCGTTGCGGGTGAGCGGCCGGGCCGATGGTTATGACCCCGCCAGCAATGTGCTCGAAGAGGTCAAGACCTTTCGCGGCGCCTTGTCAGCCATCGCCCCCAATCACCGCGCCCTGCATTGGGCCCAACTCAAGGTCTATGGCTGGTTGATGTGCCAGACCCGCGCGCTACCCCACATTACGCTGAGCCTGGTCTACTTTGACGTGTTGGACCAGACTGAACACCCCACCAACGAAGACTGGTCGGCCACCGATCTGCAGGCTTTCTTTGATGCGCTGTGCGCCCGTTTCATGTTATGGGCGCAGAGCGAGTTGGACCACCGGCGCAGCCGCGATGCAGCGCTGCAGGCCTTGGAGTTCCCGCAATTGCCCTTCAGGCCCGGCCAGCGCGACCTGGCGGCAGGTGTGTACAAGGCCTGCGTGCAGTCCCGCACCCTGCTGGCGCAGGCGCCCACCGGCATTGGCAAGACCATAGGCACAGTCTTCCCCGCGCTGCGCGCCATGCCAGAGCGGGGTGTCGACAAGCTGTTTTTTCTGACCGCAAAAACACCGGGTCGCGGTGTGGCGTTGGAGGCCTTGCACACTGTGCGCACCGCACACAGTGGCCTGGCGCTGCGGGTGTTGGAGCTGGTGGCCAAAGACAAAACCTGCGAGCACAAAGACAAGGCCTGCCACGGCCAATCCTGCCCGCTGGCCCAGGGGTTTTATGACCGGCTGCCCCAGGCCCGGCGCGCCGCCGCACAACGCGGCTGGCTGGACCAGCAGGGCCTGCGCACCGTCGCGCTGGAGCACACGGTTTGCCCCTATTACCTGGGCCACGAGATGGTGCGCTGGGCGGATGTAGTGGTGGGTGACTACAACTACTACTTTGACCGCAGCGCCATGCTCTACGGACTGACCCAGCTCAACGCCTGGCGCATCAGCGTGCTGGTGGACGAGGCGCACAACCTCTACAGCCGCGCCTGCAGCATGTACAGCGCAGACCTGACGCGGGCCGAAACTGCAGCGGTACGCCCCGAGCTACCGGGCGTGCTGCGCCGCCCCGCAGACGAAGTGCTGAACCAATGGGATCTGCTGGTGATGGAAGCCCAGCACAACGAGCCCGTGCAGCCCTGGCGCCTGCTCAAAGAAGTGCCAGACGCCTGGCTGCGCAGCCTGCAGCGCTTCAACAGTGTGGTGGGCGAATACCTAAACGACCACGCCGCAGAGACCCAGGGCGGCTGGTTGTCCTTCTTCTTCAAGACCCTGGCATTTGCCACGCTGGCCGAATCATTCGGTGAACATTCCTTCTGCGAACTGGCTCTGGCCACATCCGGCGACACGCTGCAAGAGAACGACGCTGCCAGCCTGACCTTGCGCAACATCGTGCCCGCCCACTTTGTCCGGCCCCGTGTGGAGGCGGCTGATTCCATGGTGCTGTTCTCTGCCACACTGCATCCGGCCGACTACTACATCAATTTGCTGGGTCTGCCGGACAGCACGCAGACCGTTGATATCCCGTGCCCCTTTGACCCGGCGCAACTGGCCGTCAGCATCCACCCGATATCCACCCGGCGTGATGACCGTCTGCTGACGCTGGATGCGCTCGTCGATGTGATGGCCGCGCAGTACACACAGCAGCGCGGCAACTACCTGGCTTTTTTCAGCAGCTTTGACTACATGGAGCAGGCCCAGGCGCGGCTGCAGATGCGGCACCCGGATGTGCCGGTGTGGGCCCAGCAGCGCCAGATGAACGAAGCAGCCCGCCATGCCTTCTTGCAACAGTTTGATGCCCAAGGCCAGGGCATTGGTTTTGCAGTGCTGGGCGGTGTGTTTGGCGAAGGTGTGGATCTGCCGGGCAAGCGGCTCATAGGCGCCTTCATCGCAACCCTGGGGTTACCACAGTTTGATGCCGTGAACCACGCCATTTGTGAACGCATGCAGACCCTGTTCGGCCGTGGCCATGACTACACCTACCTGTACCCCGGCATGCAAAAGGTAGTGCAGGCAGCCGGGCGGGTGATACGCACCCCCACCGATACCGGCACCGTGCTGCTGCTGGACGAACGTTACCGTGAGCACCGCTACCGCAATCGATTGCCGATGTGGTGGCAAATTACTATCATTTAGATAGCTTTATCGTCATATTTCACGGGGGCTAGAGGCCAATTTGGCTTAAGAGCACCACACACACTTCCTCCTGCGCGTGGTGGAAATGCTAGGGGCAGGCGGGCAGCCAGTGGGGTGGATTTTTGTTCAGCATCGGTTATGCCGCACATTGTTGTCCAGCCGGTGGTTGCCCCACACTGTCAAAAGCGTTTTCTGCAAAGCTCACCGCCACTTCGCAGACCGTGCGTCCCGGTTCGGCCTGCGAGTGCAGGACATAGAAGTGACCGCCGGCCTGGCGCACCACTTCACGGTCGTAGGCCATCATGCGCCAGCACGCCTGCGTGTCGCCGCTGCCACGCAGCGGGCACGGAGTGTGGATCTCGCCAAATGCGGTCTGGTCGGTCACGTTGACGATGGGCACCTGCTTGGCGGATGGAAATCCCTTCTGCCACGACGCGCCCAGATTACGCACGGTGGTGGCCGGACCCGAGGGCTTGCGTCGCCCCGTCTTGAGACGTGCCATGCCGCGCATCAGTGCGGGTACAGACCGTCCGGCATAGCGGTTGCGCGCCAGCATGGCGGTCACGCGCAATACCAGGGCAACGCCGTTGCGTATGGCAAATTTCTTCAAGTGGTTCATGGGCAGCCCCGATACGGTGTAGTCGGTATTGTGGCCATGCGGGGGCATGTTGGTGTTGAAGAAATCTCAATCTCAGTTGAGAATCCTGCTATGACAACGCATACTTTTGCTCAAACCCATCCACCGCTTTCGGCGCAGCGTGCCTTTGCGTGCTTGGTGAAACACGGCAGCATGACTGCCGCCGCAGAGGCGCTGGGCGTGTCGGTGTCCGCGGTCAGCCACCAGGTCACTGCGCTGGAGCGCTACTTGGGCGCACAGTTGGTGGAGCGCCTTGGCAATCGCGTGCAGCCCACGCGCTTGGGCGCGGTGTACGGTGCGCGCCTCGTCCCCGCCTTTGACCAATTGCTGGACGCTGGACTAGGGCTTTTTACCCGGCAAGAGCCGCACCAGTTGACGGTGACGACCTATCCGTTGTTTGCGGTGAAGTGGTTGTTGCCCCGCCTGCATTCCTTTTACCGCCGACACCCTGGCCTGGAGTTGACGCTGGTCTCCAGCAACGCCGTGCTCGACCTGGATGCCGGCTCCATCGATGTGGCTATCCGCCTGGGCCCGCAAAAGGACTGGGGCCGTTACCAGGTTGAGTCACTGATGCCAGATGGGTCGGTTGTCGTTTGCGCGCCGGCATTCACCAAGGCCAGACCCGCAGGCAAGAAATTGCTCGAAACCGCGCCGCTGATCTTGAACGAGCCCGACGGTAAAACCTGGCGCGCCTGGCTCAAGCGGCAAGGCATAGCCAGAGTCTCGTTGAAGGGCGGCCAAACCTGTGACGATGGTTTGGTGGCCGTCGACGCGGCCATCGCCGGTGCCGGCCTGGCACTGACGCTGCGCACGCTGGTCGAGCCCGATGTGCAAGCGGGCCGTCTGGTCATGCCCTTCACCGATGCGCTAGAAACCGAATTCCAGCATTGCCTGGTGATGGGTGCTGAGCGGCGTGGACGGCCCGCTACGCAAAAATTCATCGACTGGATCGTATCGGAGTGCCAGTCTGGCACACAGGTTTGAACGGACTAGCCAAGGGCTGTTTCAGATGCCATACCCCGGCCTGCAAAAGGTGGAGCGGCAGCCGTGCGGGTGATACACCCCCCAACCGATACCGCCAAGCCCGTTACCGTGACTTACTCCCGAGTTGCTGGAATATTGCTATTGTTTAGATAGCTATTAACGTCCATTCCTCGGGGGCTAGAGGCTGATATTGCATCTATTCGCTCGGCGCATTAGGCAGTCGTCGACAAGCGCAGCCCATTTGGGCGCATCCACCCCGTAAATGCCGACTGCTTCGGGTTGCCGCTGGTGTAGTGGCTGGCCGGTGCAAGTTGCTGTGTCGCGGGTGGGGCGTTCCACTTGGCTTGGTCATTCAATTGGAAAACCGCCACCACGTGCACCAGTTCCTGCGCCTGGCTCTTCAAGCTGCTGGCGGCTGCCGCCATTTCTTCGACCAAAGCCGCGTTTTGCTGGGTCACCTGGTCCATTTGGGTGACTGCCTCACCGACTTGGCTCACGCCTGCCGCTTGCTCGCTGCTGGCTGCACTGATTTCGCCCATGAGGTCGGTGACCCGTCGAATGCTGCTCACCACCTCGGTCATCGTGACACCAGCTTGGTCCACCAAGCTAGTGCCTTGTTCAAGCCGCTCCACGCTGGCGTTGATCAGACTCTTGATCTCTTTGGCCGCTGCGGCGCTGCGTCCAGCCAAGCTGCGCACTTCGCTGGCCACAACGGCGAATCCGCGGCCCTGTTCACCGGCGCGGGCAGCTTCCACAGCAGCGTTCAAAGCCAAAATATTGGTTTGGAAGGCAATGCCATCAATCACACTGATGATGTCGGAAATCTTGCGCGACGAGTCGTTGATGCCCTTCATGGTTTCAACCACCTGACCCACCACGTTGCCACCCTTGACCGCCACCAAGGACGCATTCAGAGCCAATTGGTTGGCTTGGCGCGCGCTGTCGGCGTTCGCCTGGACGGTGGAGCTGAGCTCTTCCATGCTGGCGGCAGTTTCCTCCAGCGCGCTGGCTTGTTGTTCCGTGCGGGCCGAAAGATCATGGTTGCCTTGGGCAATTTCGGCGCTGGCTGTGGCCAGGCCTTCAGAGCCTTGGCGCACGCTAGAAACCACCTTGCCCAGGTTGGCTTGCATGTTGGACAGCGCTAACAGCAGTTGGCCCGCCTCATCGGTGCTGGTGACATCAATGCGGCGGGTCAAATCCCCTTCAGCCACCGCCTGCGCAACTTCCACCGCCATGCGGATCGGTTCAGTGACCGAGCGGGAGATCCAGACCCCCAACACCACTGCCGCGGCCGTGGCCATAGCGGCCAGCACCAGCAAAGATACATTGGCGCTGTGGGCGATTTCCTTAGCCTCTGCGCCAAATTGCTCCATGGCTTGGGCCTGGCCCTCTGAGAAGACCTCAATGGCTGACAAATACGTGGTTTGCAACGGCGCCATGACATTCACCAGGAATACCCGACCTTCGTTGATCTTGTTGGCCAAGATCAACTCGACCAGCTGGTGTTCTACCGTCTGAAATTTTTCACGGGCTTCGACCATGGCCTGCAGATTCTCTTTGCCTTTCTCAGTGACAACTGTGGCCTGCAGTTTCTCAATGGCGCTAGTCACAATGGGCATCGAAGCCTCAATCTTGCCGAGTTCAACCTTAACCGTCGAAGGATCGGAGGCAATCAGCGCCGTCCGTATGGCACCCATCTGGCGGTTGACCTCGTTTTCAATGGTTTGCGCTGTGGCAACTTTGGCGTAGCGGTTGTGCAGAATAATTTCCGTGTTGTCGTCTACCGCGTTGATGCGGCTCGAACCCAGTGCCGTGATGGCTATCAGCAGCGCAATCACGATCGCAAAGCCGGCGCCTAAGCGCGTTCCGATTTTGAGGTTTCTGAAAGTGTTCATGGCAACTCCTTAGGTGTGGAATGGGGTGGACAGCGAGATCAATTGGCCTACAAGCTTCTTTATAATGACTTAGACAAACAAATGAAAATGGGGAGAACAGTCAAATATCATGCATATGAACGCAGATTGCCATAGACAAACAACATTGCTGCAACGCAATATTTATTTCACGCCATGCCCTGGGCCCGCTACGAAGTGGGGTACCTCTTATGACTGACATCCTGCTGGCCGCCGAACCCTTGTTAGCGATTGGCGCCGTCGAGCGCGACTCCGGCTTGTCCAAAGACACCTTGCGGGTGTGGGAGCGGCGCTATGGCTTTCCCAAGCCCGAGCGTGACGCGACGGGCGAGCGCGTCTACCCCGCTGAACAAGTGGAGCGGCTGCGGTTGATCGCGCGCCTTATCAAGGCGGGGCAGCGTCCCGGCAAGGTAGTCGCACTGGGTCTGGCGGAATTGGCGCATCGTCTTCACCAATTGCTGCCCCAGGCGTGGCCAGGAGGGGACTCGACCAGGGCAGAGTTGCAAATCTGCATCGACCTGGTAAAGGCTTCTGACCAGCACCAACTGCGGTTCGTGCTGCACCAGGCCGCTATGAAGGTGGGGTGGGTCGACTTCGCGATCCGCTGGGTCACGCCACTCAATCGACTGGTTGGGGAGGCCTGGATGCGGGGCGACATCCAGGTGTTCCAAGAGCATCTCTACACCGAGGCGGTCACAGATGT
>JBKJJC010000370.1:0-2713 GCA_046598245.1 Rhodoferax sp. | reverse complement strand
GTGGATGTGCGTTCAATCGGGCTGGTTGGCATGCGTGAACGCGTGTTGGCCTTTGACGGGAGCGTTGCGTTTCAGGGTGAGCCGGGGCGGGGTACCACCGTTACAGTGTGTGTGCCTCTAGAGGGGGCTTTATGACCCGAATTCTTTTGGCGGACGACCACGCGATATTGCGCCAGGGTCTGAAGCAAATTTTGGCCGACGAGTTGCCCGATGTCGTGTTTGGCGATGCGGGTGATGCCGCACAGGCGGTAGAGCAGTTGCGCCTGGCGCCGTGGGATGTGCTGATACTCGACATCAGCATGCCCGGGCGCAATGGCTTTGAGGTCCTGGCCACCGTGCGCCACGATTTTCCTGCTGTGCGGGTGCTGGTGCTCAGTTCCACACCCGAAGACCAACTCGGCGTGCGGGCACTCAGGGCTGGCGCGGCGGGTTATCTCAACAAGCAAACTGCGCCGGAGCAACTGGTTGGCGCTGTACAACAGCTTCTGGCTGGCGAGCGGTTTGTCAGCCCAGCACTGGCGCAACGCATGGCTGCTGACTTAGGTCGCCCGTCTAGCGATCGGGCGCTGCACGAGACGCTGTCAGAGCGTGAGCTGCAGGTGTGCAAGCTCATGGCACAGGGCAAGTCCATCAAAGTCATCGCGGACGAACTGTCGCTCAGCGCCAAGACCATCAGTACCTTTCGCAGCCGGGTTTTTGAGAAACTGGGGTTGCACAACGACATTGAACTGGCCCACTATGTACGTGAGCACCGCTTGCTGGAGCTGTAGGAAAACGCCTACAAAACTTTAGGCCTTGTGCCTATGGCATAAGCCGGGGCATCCGCCCATACTGGCTTCATGAATGTGCCAGGTGGTCCTGCCGATCCCAAGATGCTTCGCGTACTGATTGCAACCCAGTCTGCGCACACGGGGGCTGCATTGGCAAGTTTGCTGGGTGATCCGGCCGATATCAGTTATGAAATTGTGGCGTTGGCGAGCGTCTTGCCCTTGAATCTGCTCCTTGCTCAGAATTTGGGCGTGGACGTGGTGTTGCTGGATCTGGAGCCGTGGCCTGTCAAAGCCCTGTGCACGACGCCCCCCACCATGGGTGAGCGAGCCACACCGTTGGAACTGGTGCTGGTGGTGGCCCTGGCACACTTTGTAGAAGAGTCGATGCATCGCCAATGCCGTGAAGCCGGGGTGGACTATTTGCTGGATCGCACGGCCGATCTCGGGCGTTTGCAAAGTGTCATGCTGGACTACGCCCAAGCCCGGCGCTCCAAAACACTGCTGGCTGGGGGCGCGTTATGAACGTACAACGGTACTGGCAACTTTCGCGAACGGCGACCGCTACTGCAGCGGTGGGCCTTGCCTTGTTGGCGCTGATTGGCTTTGCCTCGCTCAAAGGCACCGCGCAGTTGATTACGTACATTGATGACGTTGCCTATTCACACCAGATCAGCCAAAAATTGGCCGAGCAACTGGCGGTGATTAACGAAGAAGAATCCGGCTTGCGTGGATTCTTGCTCACCGGTGATGCGCGCTTCATGCAGCAAAAGATCACTGCACCCCAACGCTTTGACGAAGGTCTGAAAAATTTGCGTGCACTGACGCGGGATGACCCGGCGCAGCTGCGTGATGCAGACCTGCTGGCGGCACTGTTTGCAAAACGTTTGGCGTGGTCTGCAAACACCATTGCACTCTATAAAGAGCAAAGTCCACAGGCTGCAGCCCTGCATCTGGCAGCAGGCAGCGGTGCGGTACTGACCAATGCCGCCCGCGCGGTGCTCGCCGGTATGGGAGAGCGTCAGACGGCATTGCATGCACTGCGTGAACTTCGCTCTGCACAGGCCAATCAAATGGCATCTTTCATTCTCCCGGTCGGTGTGGCTATTACGTTCTTGGTATTTTTGGTGGCACTGGGTTTGCTAAACCACGAGGCCATGCAGCGCCGGCGGTTGCGTCTGGAACTGGATCGATTTTTCGACTCGTCGGTCGACTTGTTGGCGATTGCCAACTTTGACGGTCACCTCGCACGCGTCAACCCGGCGTGGACCCGGTACCTTGGTTGGACGGAGCAAGAGTTGACGACTCGTCCGTGGCTCAGCTTTGTCCACCCCGATGATCAAGCGCTGACGCTTGCAGCGAACACGGCCATGGTGCAGCAAGGCAGCGAATTGCGTGATTTTGAAAACCGCTATCTTTGCAAAGACGGCACCTACCGGTGGTTTGCGTGGAGTGGTCGCGCGTATGGCGATACGCGGCATTTCTACCTGCTTGCCCGAGACATCACCGAGTCGCGACACGTGCGGGAACAGCTTTGCTTGTTGGAAACCTGTGTCTCCCGCTTGAACGACATCGTGGTCATTACGGAGGCTGAGCCCCAGTCTTTGCCAGGGCCGAGGATTGTGTATGTGAATGACGCCTTTGAACGGCGCACTGGCTATACGCGTGACGAGGTCATCGGCCAGACACCGCGCATATTGCAAGGCCCCAAAACCCAGTCAGAAACTTTGGCCCGTATCCGAAGCGCCATGCGCCAGTGGCAGCCCGTGCGCGAGGAACTCATCAACTACACCAAGACGGGTGAAGAGTTTTGGATTGAATTGGACATTGTTCCTGTGGCCGACGCTACCGGATGGTTCACGCACTGGATCGCCATTGAGCGTGACATCACCGCCCGAAAAGCCACAGAGAGCCGTTTGCAACTGGCGGCCAGCGTGTTCACCCAT
>JBKJJC010000194.1:0-18964 GCA_046598245.1 Rhodoferax sp. | reverse complement strand
CTCGATTCCGCCCACACCCCAGCCGACGACCCCAATGCCATTGATCATGGTGGTGTGGCTGTCGGTGCCCACCAAGGTGTCGGGGTAGTAAAGCTTGTCTTTACCCACTTTGGTCTGGTGCACGCCGCGCGCCAAATACTCCAGATTCACCTGGTGGACGATGCCAAAGCCGGGGGGCACCACGCCAAAGGTGTCAAAGGCCTGCATGCCCCACTTCATGAACTCATAGCGCTCGCGGTTGCGCTGAAACTCCAGCTTCATGTTCAGGTCCAGCGAGTTCTTTTTGCCGTAGTGGTCCACCATCACCGAGTGGTCTACCACCAGGTCCACGGGCACCAGGGGCTCAATGCGGGCTGGGTCTTTGCCCAGTCGCTTGGCCGCGCTGCGCATGGCGGCCAGGTCGGCCAGCAGCGGCACGCCGGTAAAGTCTTGCAGCACCACGCGCGACACCACAAATGGAATCTCGGCACTGCGCTCGGCCTGAGGCTGCCAGTTGGCCAACTGCGATACGTGCTCCGCCGTCACCTTCTTGCCATCGCAGTGCCGTACAACACTCTCCAGTACGATGCGCAGTGACACCGGTAGGCGGTTCACATTCGGAAATTTTTTGGCCAGTGCCGGCAGCGAATGTAATACGCCGGTTTTGCCGGAGGCAGTGGTAAACGTTTTGACGGTGTTTGAAAAGACGTGTGGCATCGGATACTCCTGTTGATCAACGCACACACATTCTGGCAGCATGCTGTTAACCTTTCTGTGCGCCATACGATGGCCGTGCTTGATTGTCAAAAAAATTCGAAAGGCTTCCCATGTCCGAGTTCGATCTGGTAGTAGTGGGCGGTGGCTCGGGCGGGGTACGTGCCGCGCGCATCGCCGCAGGCCACGGCGCCCGCGTGGCATTGGTAGAGGAATACCGGCTGGGCGGCACCTGCGTGATTCGCGGTTGTGTGCCCAAGAAGCTGATGGTCTATGCCTCGCGTTTTGCCCAGGAGTTCCAAGAGGCAGGCGGCTACGGTTGGGCCTTGGGCACGGCGCACTTTGACTGGGCCACACTCAAGACCCGACGCGACACGGAGGTGACCCGCCTGGAGGGAATTTACCGCAGCAACCTGTTGAGCGCCGGTGTGCAGATATTTACCGGGCGCGCGCAACTTGCAGACCACCATACGGTGACCCTGCCCGATGGAACGTCATTGCGAGCTAATCACATTTTGATAGCAACCGGAGCAACACCGACGGGGGCTACCGACACAAAAGGCCATGAACTCGCCATCAATTCAAATGGCTTCTTTGATTTGCAGGCGCTGCCCAAGCGGGTAGTGGTGCAAGGTGCCGGCTACATCGCGCTGGAACTGGCCTGTGTGCTGCAGCACTTGGGTGCCAGCGTGCGTGTGGTGGTGCGTGGCGACGACATCCTGCGCGGCTTCGACAGCAGTGTGCGTGCCCATCTGCGCCACGAACTGGAGGAGAGCGGCCTGGCTTTCGACTTTGGGCGCAGCATCACGGCCATCACCCAAACCGCTGATGGCCTGGAGGTAACACTAGACCATGGCGAAACCCTGGCTACCGATTGCGTACTGCGGGCCCTGGGGCGCAAGCCCAACACCCGCGGGTTGGGGCTCGAAGCGCTGGGTATTGCACTGGATGCCCACGGTGCCATCCCCGTGGATGCCTTCAGCCAGACCACCGTCCCCAACATCCACGCGGTGGGCGACGTGACCAACCGCGTCAACCTGACGCCCATGGCGATCCGAGAAGGCCATGCCTTTGCCGACACCGTGTTCGGCGGCATGCCGCGCAGTGTGGACCATACGCTGGTGCCGACCGCCGTATTCACGACCCCAGAGCTGGGCGTGGTGGGGCTGACCGAAGAGGCCGCGCTGCTGCAGTATCCGCGCCTGGATGTGTACCAGTCCACGTTTCGCCCCATGAAGGCAACACTCTCCGGTCATCCCGGCAAAGTGCTGTTCAAGCTACTGGTGGACCGCGACACCGACCGCGTGCTGGGCTTTCACAGCGTAGGCCCCGACACCGGTGAAATGGCGCAATTGGTGGGCGTGGCCTTGCAGCTCAAGGCCACCAAAAGCGCGCTGGATGCCACGTTGGCCGTGCACCCGACTGCCGCCGAGGAATTGGTTACCATGCGCAAGCCCACCCTGCAGCATGCGCTGTGACTCGCCACTCCCCCACAAAACCTACCGCAACTTTTTCCCGCCGGCAGCGCGCTGGCAGTTTTCAGGCATACGCTTGGCAAAGGACCGTTCATGAAAAACAACCTGGCTTACGCAGGTTCCCAAGACCAGCCGGACGCGGTGGGCTCGGATCACGCGCCCGATACGTCCCCCACCGAATTTATGCAGGACCTCAAACAGGGCCTGGCGCGCCAACGCAAAAGCATTTCACCCAAATACTTTTATGACGCAGCGGGTTCGCGCCTGTTCGACCAGATTTGCGAACTGCCAGAGTACTACCCCACACGCACCGAGTTGTCCATCCTGCGCCAAAACGCACCTGAAATCGCCCAGCGCCTGGGGCCGCACGCCGAGATACTGGAGTTCGGTGCCGGCTCTATGCAAAAGGTGCGTGTGCTGCTCGATGCGATGGACAGACCCGCGCGCTACATTCCCATCGACATTTCGGCGGACCACCTGCAGGGTGCGGCCTCGCAGATGGCCACGGACTACCCCAATCTACATGTAGAGCCGCTGGAAGCCGACTACACGCAGGATCTCGTGTTGCCACCGGACATGCCACCCGAAGGTCGCCGCGTGGGATTTTTTCCCGGCTCCACACTGGGCAATTTCGAACCTCTGGACGCCTTGCACTTCATGCACATGTGCGCCAAAACACTGCAGGGTGGCGCGCTGATCCTGGGTGCTGATCTGGTTAAAAGCCCGGACCGGCTGCACGCGGCTTATAACGACAGCCAAGGTGTGACGGCCGACTTCAACCGCAATGTGCTGGTGCGCGCCAACCGCGAACTGGGCGCCAACTTCCAGTTGGACCGGTTTGCCCACAGCGCCTTCTACAACGCGCCGTTTCAGCGTATTGAAATGCATTTGATGAGCACCTGCCAGCAATCGGTGCGTGTGGGCGGCACGTCCTTCGCATTTGCGCAAGGCGAAACGCTGCATACCGAAAATTCCTACAAATTCACCATGGAGGGCTTGCGCCAACTGGCCCAGCGCGCCGGATTTACGCCAGGCCAGTCGTGGACTGATCCCGAAAACCAGTTCTGTCTGCTGTGGCTGGACGCACCCAAACTGAGGAGCCAAGCATGAAAGCCATCTGGAAAGACACCGTTATCGCCGAGAGTGACGACACCGTCATGGTGGAAGGCAACCATTACTTCCCCGAAGCCGCGTTGAACCGGGCATTTGTGACCTTCAGCAACCACAAGACCACGTGTGCCTGGAAAGGCGAGGCAAATTACTACTCGCTGATGGTGGGCGGTGAGCTAAACCCCGACGCTGCCTGGTACTACCCCGAACCAACGCCAGCAGCCGCCAATATCAAGGGCCGCGTGGCGTTCTGGAAAGGTGTGGTGGTGGTGGCCTAGTCTTACTGTGTCACAAACGTAGATGTAGATTCAATGAGCTGCAATGCGGGCAGTGCCCCAGGGCGATTGCAAGAGCGACGCCCAGTTGGAAGCGCAGCGTTGTGATCTAGTTGCTGACGTGACGTTGCGCGCGCTGGACTGCCCCGAGGGATGTCATCGTTGGGAATGGCAGGTGTTTGGCGTGGCAGGAAGTTTTTTTACCACCGACATTGCCGCCAGTCTTGAGTCGCTGCGCCATCAGAAAGCCGTATGCTGCAATGCTCAAGGTCGCGTGATGGTGAAAGCCCCGCCAGCCCCGCCAGCCTCGCCCTTCATACTAACCCAATCCCAAATCCTGTTTCAAATCTTGGTAATCGCGCTCAAGGCGCCAGCGCCTATGCGCGGCGCGAACCAGGTCGTTTATGCAGTGTCTTCTGGTAACGTGGACACGTAGTATTTCTCGGGCTCGGCCTGATTGGCGGGCCACTCTATGTGCAGCCATTGGTCAGGAAGCAGGCGGGCCTTGCCAGCATTACCGCCTGTTGATTGTCGTTCAGAATGGAACCATTCTAAGTCCGTTTTTTGGCCATAAATGAGCCACATCGCTCCCGTTGGACGCCGCGTCAAGCGGTCGTTTTGTCTCGGATTTCATGGCTCAGAAATTCGGGCGAAACGCGGCTCAACTTAGCGCTGAAATCAACAGTTTGACTGGCGATCGGGGCTGATGCAAAACTGTACCGTTTGCATGCTAATCAAGATTGTCAGTCAAGCAGGGGCGCGTTCATACCACCGTTGCAGCGCGAGGCAGTCGTCTTCAGTCAGACCTGTTTCGGAGTCCGTCAGGATCAGGAACGGACAGTCTTTTTCAAAGAAAGATGCCATATCGTCCATGGCAATCCAAGAAGCGTTGGTAGCATTTAGTCCTGCATTGGCCAGAAACAACTCAATCTCCCGCTGTCTTCCTCCCGAATCGTAACCATCCTCCAAAGCTGGAGTAGTCCCGCGAATGCAGTTGCGCAAAGCAGGGGGGAAAATGTTTTTCAGCTCGTCGAAAGAGTGCGTCTCCCGCCAAGAAGAGCTAATGAAAATTTCAAGGTCGGTCATTTCCTGTACGTATCGCGCAAAGAGCGGGAGCTTTGAAAACAAACCAATGCCGTCGGGATGCAACACGCCGTCGAAATCCAGGAACAAAAGTTTTCTCATTTTGTATTGTGTCCAAGTCTGGCGTCCAGCCACCTTCAAACTCTCGAACTGCCCAACGGCCAATCATCCAAAAGCAGCAAAGGGGTAAAGTATCAAGAGTCAAAGGGTAAGAGGAGTCCTGGCCAGGCCGAAACCGTTGCCAATGTAGCGCTCGTCCGAGGCGCCCCTGATTCGGACGACCGAGCGTAACCTCAACAACCTCATCGGATTACGCATAGCAGCCTCGGAGCTCACTGGTACCGCTACAAAGCATGAATGCGCTTAATCTTGACCAAACAACACGGATTCAAGCGCTTTATTGAGCCTGCCAATGCAGGCGCGTCCGTAGTCATGTTCGCCATCCAGATCAAGGTGACTTTGCTCCAAGGCTAGCAGAGACCCGTTCAAGTCCTGGCAAAAATCACGCACCAGTTTGCGGTTGCTCGCGCTGCGGATGATGTTCATCGCGTCGCCTATGGCCCGCATGCCGATTCTTTCATTGCCGCTGCGGCGCATTTCTACCGCATATATCTCCATTGCGATCGACACACAGCTACCCTTGATTTGGTCAATCAATGCGCGATCGGGAAAACGGTCAGCCGGGTCCTGTAGTGCAAGCAGTGCGTCCATATCCTCAGCGCAACCAGGCAATCCAAGAAGGGATATATGACTTTCTGCCACTTTGCCGTGCGCCGCATAGCGGTAGTGGCCTTTTCCCATCGACTCAATGGCCAACAACTCACCACCGTCTTCGCGTGCCGCACGTAGCATTCGAATGAAGGCTGGCAGGTAGTCGGAGATCTCTTTAGCAGCAGTGACGGTATCGGTATAGGCGCCACCGGTATGCAGCCGCAGATAGATGGTCTCGTTGTCTCGTCGGGATATAAAGTAAAAAGCGTAGCTATTTAAACCATGGCCCCACCACCCTACCGTATGGTGGTTCATGGGCAGGGAATTTGTAGCCATCGTTGTTGCGATTGGGCCGACTAAAATGCGGCCCAATGCGTTTAGAGATGCTGTGGACAGCAGATCGCACCCCTTTACCATTTGCAGCCCATCGCACAAAAACTCGTCAGGCCAATCGATATGAAACTGCTGCAAAAATCTGGTTTGAAACTTTGCTTTAAATTCAGAAAGTGACACGGTAGTTTCCCGAGTGGTGCGCCATACGACGATTAAACATAACCAAATGTTGCTTGGCAGGCATCGCTAAAACGAGTGCTGGTCATTCTAAAACGCCGCACTGGCGTGGCTCCAGCATCCGGCACTATTGCATTCGGCACTCTGCCGCCGACGTTGAGGCCGACGCCAGATTGACCGATGGTGGGGGGCAGTAAAAGCTACCGCACATCCCCTCGAACTCAGTAAGATCCGCAGGCGCAACCACAAAACCATTGCGCACCGTACGAACTGGCAGCTTTAGGGAGGCACTATGCCAAAAGTGATCATTATCGGAGGCGGCGTAGCGGGCATGAGCGCAGCGCATGAATTGGTAGAGCGTGGATTCAAGGTCGAAATCTTCGAGCGAAATCCCCGCTATGTGGGCGGTAAGGCACGCAGCGTGGATGCACCGGGCACCAACAAGATCGATCCCACACTTTTTCTACCCGGCGAGCACGGCTTCCGCTTTTTCCCTGGCTTTTACAAACACGTTACCGACACGATGAAGCGGATTCCCGTCGGTGACGACCGGTCCGCGTTTGACAACCTGGTGGTCACCGAAAACGTGATGTTGGCGCAGAGCGACGCCAAGCCGATTGTGATACCGGTGGACTTTCCAACGTCACTGCGGGAAATCGAACAATTCTTCAAAGGATTTCAGGCTTTCAGTGCTGAGTTGTCGGACGAAGAAATTCGCTTCTTTTCCGGGAAAATCTGGCAACTGATGACCAGTTGCAAGCAGCGATTTGCCGACGAGTACGACAATATCAGCTGGTGGGACTACACAGAAGCAGGTACCAAGAGCGCGGCGTACCAGCGTTTGCTGGCTGGGGGACTTACCCGCAGTTTGGTTGCCTGCCGGGCCCAGGTGGCTAGTACGCGTACCTGTGGCGCCATCCTGTTGCAACTGCTATACATGATGATGGATCCCTTCACGCGGGACACCGACCGCGTCTTCAACGCGCCGACCAATGAGGCCTGGTTGAACCCCTGGTACAACTATCTGACGCGCAAGGGTGTCAAATACCACCACGGCACTGACGTAGCCAGCATACAAACCAAGAACGGCCGCATAAGTGGTGTCACCTACAAAAAAGATGGTGATGTAGGCCATGGTGGCGCACAAGCTGACTACTACCTGCTGGCTGTGCCGATAGAGCGGGCCGCCAACCTGATCAGCAAAGAGCTGTTGGCGCTCGATCCGTCTCTGAGAAACATCATCAAACTGGCGCCCAATGTGGAGTGGATGAATGGCATACAGTTTTACCTGAACACCGAGGTCAATCTGAACCGTGGGCATACCATGTACACCGGTAGCAACTGGGCGCTGACCAGTATTTCCCAAATTCAGTTCTGGCCAGATTACGACCTGAGCCGTCGGGGCAATGGCAAAGTGGTTTCCATCTTGTCGGTAGACATTTCGGATTGGAAAGCAGAGGGTAATTTCAACCGCAAGGCTGCACGTGACTGCAATAAGGACGAGGTCAAGAAAGAGGTGTGGGCACAGCTCAAACAAGAACTCAATTTTGGTGGCGAAGACGTCTTGCGCGACGAGATGATTGAAGACTACTACCTGGATGAGGACATACAGCCCACCAGCGGCGGCCTGAGCAAAGAGGTCATTGCCCAACTCAGCCCCACCAAACAGGAAGCGCTGGCCAAGGTCATTGAGCTAGAGCCGCTGCTGGTCAACCTATGCAACACTTGGGGCGTGCGCCCGAACGCCCATACCACCATCGACAATCTGTTTTTGGCCAGCGATTACGTCAAAACCAATACCGATCTGGCCACCATGGAAGGTGCCAATGAGGCGGCACGGCGCGCCGTCAACTGCATTCTGTTGGCAGCAAAATCCGACGAAGACTATTGCGAAATCTGGGAAATGCAAACGCCGCTGTTACTCAAACCCCTGCAGGCACTCGACCGCATGAACTTTGAAAAGGGGTTGCCGTGGGCGAAGCTACTGTAATCAGCCCAGAGGAATCGTCACGGTAAAACAAGTGCCCATACCGGGCTGGCTGGTCACCGCAATGCAGCCCCCATGGCTTTCTACTGCGCGTTTAACGATCGCCAGCCCCAGGCCTGTACCAGGAATGTTGCCGACATTGCTGGCACGGTGAAAATCACCAAATAGGCGCGGCAGGTCAGTGGCCGGAATGCCAATGCCTTGGTCACGCACTTCAAAACTGAGGCCATCCCCGCTGCGGCGCACGCGGAAAAAAGCCTCCTTAGCTAGCGGTGAGTACTTAATGGCATTGGACAGTAGATTGCCCAAAATGTGGCGCAGCAATTTTTCGTCCGCAAGAATATCGCCTTCGTCCAGTTCCGCATCCAGCGCCACCCGGGCAGCTTGGTCCTTGCCCAGGCCTACATGGCTAGTGTTGGCCTCGTCTCGCAATTGGTGGCACAAGGCCATCAGATTGAACGGTTTCGGGTTGAAGGACAGCAAATTCGCGTCTGCACGGCCTATGGTGAGCACCTGGTCCAGCATTAACACCATGCGTTTGACAGAAGCTTCTATGCTATCGAGCAGTCCATTGCGTTCCTCCGCTGGCAGCCGCTCACAATAGTTGCGCAGCAGGCTTTGCGAGACCAGAATAGAGGTCAATGGAGTACGGAACTCGTGCGAGGTCATCGCAACAAAGGTGGATTTCAGTGTGTTCAACTCAACCTGCTGCGCCAAAGCACTGTCAAAGCGCTCCTTGTCCTCACGGTTGCGTCGTTCCAATGCATCACGGGCATGCTTTAAAGATAAATGGGCCTTTACCCGCGCCAGCACAATGGGTGGACTGATGGGCTTGGTAATGTAATCGGCAGCACCCAATGCAAAACCCATTTGCTCGTCCTGCGTCTCCGACAGGGTCGTGAAAAAAATCACCGGAATGTCCGCAGTCAAAGGATCTGCCTTGAGCCGACGACACACTTCGTAGCCATCCATTTCCGGCATCATGATGTCCAGCAACACCAGATCGGGCGGCTGGCTACTAGCAATCTTGAGCGCACGTGCTCCGCTAGGCGCCAATTTGACGGTGTAATTCGTCTCCAGCAGGTCCCGCATCAACGTCAGATTTTGCGGCGTGTCATCGACCACCAGAATCGTGGGGCTTGGGGACAGGTCTTGCGCGGCGTTCATTGCAATCACTCAAGTTGGGTCAATGGCCATAGCTTGCTGAAGTATCTCCAGACTGCACCCAATGTCAATACGGTTGACGGCGACCTGCAGGTCGAATGAGTGTTGAGGATACGCCATGTGCAGCATTCCCGCATGCTCTGCCTACAGTTGCTTTGCGTTTCCCCCGCCGAAGATCACACTAAACCACAATTATTGGCACACCGCTGCCAGCCGCAGTCTAGCGGCTCGAAAGTTCGTCAACCTGGCGTCTGGCAGTTTCGGCGTCTTTGCCGTACTCAGCCAGATACCGCTGGCGCTCTTCGCTGCTCCACTCGGCCGGTGAAAACCGACTCTTGGCGTAGATGGCACTCACATGCACCACGCCAGGCTGGCGTGCCATGGTGCTGCGGTCCGGGAATATATCCGGGATGAGCAAAAAACCATCCACGTCCCGCAAGCGCAGTGGAAAGGCGGGGCTTTTGTCCAACACCAGAGCGCCAAATACCTGTAGCTTGAACTCGCGGGTGCCTGCGGCTACCTCGTCGTTGAACTGCAGCAGCGCAAATGGCACACCGTTGGCGTCGTCCACTCGCGCGCTCACCACGTACCGGCCAGCCTGGCGGACATTAGCCTTCAGGTAAAAATTCAGTGATCCGGCCTCCAGCGCCTCACGCACACCGGCCCATGTGGCGGGCACATCCGGCGTGTAGACCACATCAAAGTGGGCTACGCCCTGCTGTCCACCTGCCACCAGTTCGACCAGCAGACGAATGGTGCCTCCAAAATTCTGAAAACCTTGGCTTACAGGCGTCAGCCGACCGGAAAACGTACCGTCCCCGGAAGCGTCATCCGCACCCGCACCATCGTCTGAAAAAACCACCCTGGTTTGCACCAGTTTGATCGGTGTGCGTGAATCGGGGATGGACTGTGCCTGCGCATTGCGAATGACCAGGGGAACGGTGCGGTCGTTTTCATCCCGCACCGCCACAGTGAACTTGACACTCTCAGCGCCACTGAGAAACACCCGCTCTTGGCTGGTCCGCAGGCGTACCCCTTTGACTTCATCTCCATTGGCGTCGCGCAGTTTCAGTTCTTCGGCAATCGGGGCAAACGGGCGAACCTGGTCAGGATGTTCGGCCATCGGCCGCGAGTCGTAGGGGTAGCGCGTGGCGTCGCGGTAGCTGGCATAAATGTGTTCAGCCCGCTCATAACGACCGCGCCACAGCGCCAGTTGTTCCTGGCGCGACTGCAAACCCGTTGCGCTGTAGGGCCCACCGCCAGCGGCGGCGGGATGGGACGCACCGACTCCGGCTCCCAGCGGCCCGCCCGATGGGGCGGCACCGCCAGCAACACCTTTTGTTGCCGGCGCATCCCCGTCCGCCAGCCATCCGTACCACCCCAGCAAAGCCAGCGCCACCAGCGCGCCGGCCAGCCAAGCTGCCTTAGTTCGCCGATTCAAAGTTCAAATCACCATAGTCATTCGAAGCAACTAACTGTTAGTTGGCATTGGCTGCCATGTCGGCGCGCACTTTGGACACCACACCGCCCCAGGCACCATTGGTGTAGTGGTTGAGTGCCTCACCTTCATCGCGAAAGGCCACACTGTGGTAACTCCACTTGGCTTTGCCACCTTCATTTACGGCGGTGCCCATGGTCAGGTCGTTGCAAAACCAGTCTGCTGGATTGCAAAATCCGGCGCCACCACTGCCCGAGACCCCGCCCGAAGAATGGTAGGCCACCGCCTCATCATCTTGCCCGGGTAGCACAGCAGAGTACAGGGTTCCCTTGGCACCGGCATACATGTAAAACCACTTGGCGCGGGTTTGGTTGTGGTCGTAGAGCGCGCGTGCGGTTGCGGTTTTGAGATCAGCCGTCAGCGGGTCCGAAACGGCCCAGCTACCCACATTGGCAAGTTCACTGCCACCGCCTGCACCAGCCGCCACATCCACCCATTTGATGTTCCAGCCGGTTTGGGTACCGGCATCACTATTGCCGCAAACGCCAGACGCATTGGGTGTGGCATTTTTCTTGCTACGAGTCGTACCGCCGTACAACGACAGGGCGTAGCCAATCTGCAGATTGCCTGCGCTGTGCGCTGCGATATAACACCAGTTGGTACCCGTGCAGTAACAATCCAGCGCGTCACGGACGCGGTAGTTTTGGTCGGACACGCGGCTAAAGCCATCCCAGTTGACAGACTTCTTATTTACGCCAGCTGCAGTACTCGCCGGGCCCCAGTAAGTAAAGTCCGCATGGTTGCCCGCTTGGGCGGAATTATTGCGGCCATTGATCCACAGAGAATAGTTGGTGGCGTAAACCGCACCGGCAAGAAAAAGCAGAAAAACCATCAAGGATTTGACCGCGCGCGCGGGATGTTGACGAAAAAAAGCCAGGCTAACAGTACGCATGGATAACTCCTTGAATCTGGATTCAACTTATCGGGGTGCGCAAGTGTCTCCAATATGTCTGAGCGGTTCAACTGGGGATTACCCGCGCCATCATCCGCCCCATAAGTGACCCTTATGTGCGCCAGCCCACACGTACATATGTGACAAAGTATTACATTGATGGTCACGCAACGGTCGTCGCCGAGCCAGAACCGCGCGTTGGACGTGTATCAACTTTTGGAGATAAAACATGAAGACCATCGCTGCACTTGCGCTCGCCGCATGCACACTAGCACCCGCCTTTGCACAAACCAATATCGGTGTATCGATCGGCATCAACCAGCCGGGGGTTTACGGCCGCATCGACATCGGCGCCTTCCCGCAACCGCGCATCGTCTATCCACAGCCGATAGTGATCGTTCAGACACCGACGGCAGTCCATCAACAGCCGGTGTACTTGTATGTACCACCAGGACACCAAAAGAACTGGCGCAAACACTGCGGACGGTACAACGCCTGCGGCCAACCCGTGTATTTTGTACAAGAAGATTGGGTGCGGGAACGTTATGAAGAACGCCACAACCATGAAAACAGAGGCGGCAATGGCCATGGCAAGGACAAAGGCCATGGCAAAGACAAGGGCCACGGCAAAGGCAACAAACACAAGGACTGATGCAAGAGGCCTAGCTTACCGACCCAGTTTTCAATCAGGACACCCTAAAAGTTTCTAGGTGGATGCTGGTTTCGGTATTGCTGATGCCCTTGAGCAGGCGAATACGTTCCAATACTTTGGCCAATTCCTGCAATGATTCTGCCCTCAGTTCTGCCAATAAATCCCAACGCCCATTGGTGTCGTGCAGCGTCGCCACACCGGGCTCTCCTAGCAAATTGGCAATCACCGCGCGCGTCTGATTGCCATCGACCGCAATACTCATCCAAGCCTTGATGGTGTTGTGTTGCACGTCTGGGCGCAGCCGTACGGTGTAGCCAACGATGACGCCATCGTCCTCCAGGCGGCGTATGCGGTTGGTGACCGTACCCCGTGACACCTTCAATTTGGCGGCCAATGCCGCCACGGTCAGACGGGCATCCTGGCGCAGCAGGGACAGCAGTTTTTGATCGACTTCATCCATATTGCCAATATTACCTGTCTAAATGGCAAAAAATTAGCTATTTTTATGCATTATTGACAATTGTTATTGTTTGGTCGTAGATAGATACTTCTCCTTACCGATTGCAGAGTCCTGCGATCCACGAGGAGAACGACCATGACAAAGCCATCCAGTCCAGCCAAAAACACGCTATTCCTGAGCCCACAGGACATCGCCAACATCGTCGGCCGCGCCGGTCTGGCAAGCACACTGAAAGGCATGGCCGCCTATATCCACCAGGACTTCCTGCGCTGGCAATGTTTTGACAAATCGGCCCGATTGGCCGCGCATTCGCAGGACGGTGTGATCGAGCTGATGCCCATCGCCGACGCCAACACCTACACATTTAAATATGTCAACGGCCATCCAAAGAACACTTCCGTGGGCCTGCCCACCGTGATGGCCTTTGGTGTATTGGCCGATGTAGCCAGCGGCTTCCCGCTGCTGATCAGCGAACTGACATTGACCACCGCCATGCGCACAGCTGCAACATCGGCCGTAGCCGCACGTGTGCTGGCACGCCCCAACAGCCGCGTGATGGCTTTGATTGGCAATGGCGCCCAAAGCGAGTTCCAGGCTCTGGCCTTCCACCACTTGGTGGGCATTGAAGAGATTCGGTTGTTTGATGTCGATACCGATGCGACCGCCAAGCTGCTGCGCAACCTGCAAGACAACCCCGATGCGGCTGGATTGCGCTTGGTCGTCTGCGGTAGCACCGCTGAGGCGGTGCGCGGCTCCGACATCGTCACCACCGTCACGGCAGACAAAACCAATGCCACCATCATCACACCTGACATGCTGACCCCTGGGATGCACATCAACGGCGTGGGTGGCGACTGCCCCGGAAAGACAGAGATACACGCCGATGTGCTGCAAGCTGCCAAGGTGTTTGTGGAATACGAGCAGCAAACCCGCATTGAAGGTGATCTGCAGCAAATGGATGCGGGCTTTGGTGTGACCGAACTCTGGCAGGTGCTGGCGGGCCACGAAAAGGGCCGCGACACCGCTGCACAAATCACCTTCTTTGACTCGGTCGGATTTGCGATGGAAGACTTCTCTGCTCTGCGTTATGTGCATGACCTCGCGCAATCACTGCACCTCGGTGCCAACATTCCCCTGATCCCCGAGTTGGCTGATCCGAAAGACTTGTACCAGTTGATCCGGCCCAAAGAAACCCCGGCGCACTTCGGCGCGGCTCGCTCGACCCACGCGATGCTGAAAGCTGTGGCTTGCGCGTGACATGCTCGCAGCGGTTCTCTGCACAAGCTCCCGCCGCCGTGGTGATGGTGCGTCCTCATGCGTTTCGCTCTAACCCCGATACGCTGCATGACAACGCTTTCCAGACCCATAGCCTGGCAGACACCCCAGCGGATACCGCAGGCCGTGCGTACGCAGAAGTCAGCACCATGGTGCAACGTCTGCAAGAAGCCGGCGTGGGAGTTCATTTGTTTGAAGACACAGGGCAGCAAACACCCGATGCGGTTTTTCCCAACAACTGGTTTTCCACCCACGCTGGTGGCCACGTAGCCATCTACCCCATGGCAATGCCCAGCCGGCAACGGGAACGGCGCTGGGACGTGATCGATTTGCTCAAGCAGGCCTACCGCGTGCAAGATGTCATCGACTACTCCGGCCTGGAGCAGGACCATGTTTATCTGGAAGGCACCGGTGCAATGGTGCTGGACCACTCTGACCGCGTGGCCTATGTGGCCCGCTCCAACCGGGCCGACCCGTTAGCGCTAGAGCGCTTTTGCACGCACTTTAACTTCGAGCCGATGCTGTTCGATGCGGCTGACGCACATGGGCGTGCCGTCTACCACACCAACGTACTGATGTGCATCGGCACGGACTTCGCCATGGCTGGTTTTGACATGATCACGGACGTAAAACGGCGTCGACAGGTGCGCGAACGGCTATTAGAAAACGGCCGTCAGTTGGTGGAACTGACTGAGGCGCAGGTAGGAGAATTTGCGGGTAACGCCTTGGAGCTGCAAGGCGCGAATGGCCGCCTGTTGGCGATTTCTTCGCGCGCGCTGCGTGCATTGAGGGCGGACCAGATCGACACCTTGGAACAAACTGTACAGCTACTGCCGCTAGACGTACCTACCATTGAAATGGCAGGCGGCTCGGTGCGGTGCATGCTGGCCGGCATACACCTGAAGGCCCGCCCAGCCACACCTGCCTGACGACCATCCCTGTTTACTTGTATTTGGCATCGATATCCCACACCGCGGTTTGGACCAGGCGTTGCACCATAGTATCCAGCCCAACACCGCCCTTGGCGCTTTCTGAAATACCCATCACACTGGTGCGCGTGGCGCCCACTTCCATCTTGAGCTCCTTATAGCCTTGCGCCACTTGTTCGGTGGTATTCGCGTTCATGATTTTGTAGCGCATGCCAATCAACCAGACGCCGGTGGAGTCGTCCGTTTTGACTGAACCGACTACTTGGCCAGTCGCATAGCCGGCCCGAGACCCGGTCAGGGAACTGATCAGGCCGCCGATAGCCTGTCCATCAAAACCCTTGGTGTTGGCGGCGATCTGCTCAGCCTTCAGGATGTCAAACTTGACGATCCATTTGGTCGTCTTGAGCTTACCCACCTGCATCGTCTTGCGCGCTTGTGCCACATTGCCCAGGTTATACGCTAGGGTGATCTCATTCAACAAATTGCCCAGATTGGATCGCTCCAGCACGGTGAAGTTGGCCTGCGACAACTCCAATTCACCAAAATCAGCAATGTTGTTTGGCAAAAAGCGCTGGGTAAAGCTCGCGTTGTTACTCTTGATTTCACCGGGGATGACGATGAGCGCCGGGCCCTTCTTGCCGATATTTTTGTACGGAACTTCCTTGTAGGCCGCGGCATCTGCTGCGGCATTTGCTTTATCGGAAGTTGAACTGCCAGCAGTGGGTGACGGGTTGCCAAATGTTGGGCCAGCAGCTTGGGCGGTCGCCGGCTGTTGCCCACCTGCCACCTTTGGAGCCGTTTCCACGCAGCCTGCAGAAAACAGGACTAGCAGTGTAGAAAGGAGTGAAGTAACCAGCAAACGATTGCGCATAGTGTCTATCCCACATGTAATTCACCGCCACTTGGCGGGCCAAAAGAGTCTACGTCTTTTGGCCATGCAAAATAGTTACCAGCCGCGATCTCGCTATAGTTACAGACTATGTTCTTCGCATGCACCTCTTGCGATAGAAACCGGCTAGTGCTTTTCGAACTATCCCATTACTCCGCTAGTGCTAATGCACTAACCTACCGGCTCGGTACAACAGTCACGCTTTCTCGCAAAACACCGCCACCAGTCACGCTACCCTCCGTCCGAGATGGGTTACGCACACGCGCCTCGCAGGCGGTGCGATCATCACCGATGAACTGCAAACAGCGCTGCACCGCATTGCTGTCTTGTTGTTCGTTAGCGGCGGTCAATCCTCCGCGCCTGGCTTCCGCTAAGGCATTGCGGGCTTCCGTGCGACACGTTTGCACATCCTGGTGGGATTGCCCGCTGTTGCAGACAGCCATCTCTTGGCGGTAACGTGCATGTGCATCTGCGGTATCACGGGTAGGGCCTGCGGCCTGAACCGCACCTGTTGCAATTAGCAACGCAATGGCGGCCACTTTGAAAGGTCGAACGGGGTATAGGGTTTTGTACATGGTCATGGCTTTCTTGTTGGAAGCCGCAGACTACAGCGCGTAACCGGCGTTGTATGTACGCCCGCGAACAGAGTGTGTAGTTGACGAATCGGACAATGACTATATGAGGTTGAAACGTATTTTTATAGGGCTCGCCGTGGTGCTGGTGACGCCTGTCGTCGTGTTTGCATTGTGGATTGCGATCTTTGGCTGGAACTGGTTGCGTGCGCCCATCGAGCGCACAGTCACTAAAAACACCGGTCGCGTCCTCGCCATCCAGGGCGATCTTTCGCTGCACTTCGCTTGGCCCGCTCCCAGGGTGCGCGCCCAGGCAGTGACATTTGCCAATCCACCATGGGCTCGCGAGAAACATATGGTGGCTGCAGACGCAGTGGATATCAGCGTTGATATACCCCAGTTGCTGATACGCAAAGTGGTGTTACCCACCGTTCACCTGGTCCGCCCAATAGTCTTTCTGGAGCGGGACGCCAAAGGCAAAAAAAACTGGCTGCTCGATTTGGAACAGCAGGACGAAAGTGCCCGCGTGCACATTGGCCAGCTAACGCTGGACGAAGGCGCATTGGGTTTTGATGACCATGCCAACAAAACGCAGATCCGGTCCACTGTTTCAACAGCCTTTGGTCCGCCCAGCGATACACCCCTCTCTGCGGCACCCGGCGTAATTTTCAGCGCCACAGGTCAGTTCCATGGACTGTCGGTCAAGGCAGCGGGTAGCGGGGGACCGGTATTGGCGCTGCGCGACGAAAGTACACCCTACCCGCTCAACGTGGACACCACGATCGGTCGTACCCGCATCAAAGCCACGGGCACCGTCACCGGGTTGGTCAAACTTTCAGCGGTGGCTATGCAGTTGGCGATCACGGGTGATAGCCTGGTGCAACTCTATCCCTTGCTGGGCATTCCCGCCCCAGCCACGCCCGCCTACGCCATACGCGGGCGCTTGGCCCGCAGTGGCAATAGCTGGCGGTACGAGGCCTTCTCAGGCCGCATGGGCAACAGTGACTTAGCCGGATCGGCACAGGTTGTCACGGGCGGCAAGCGCCCGCAACTGTCGGCACAGCTCACCTCCAAAGTACTGGACCTGGATGATTTGGCGCCTGTTGTTGGCAAACGCACAACCGAAAAAACACCGCCCACTACGACAGCAACTGCATTACCAACACCAGCCAAAACCAAAGGCGTCTTGCCGGATCTACCGTTCAAGACCGACCGGTGGTCCAGCATGGACGCAGATGTCAGCCTGAAGGCCAAGCAAATTCGCCGGGACAAAGCATTGCCGCTGGACGAACTGACTGTGAACCTGAAACTGCAGGACTCCGTGCTGACGCTCACCCCGTTGGACTTCGGCATGGCGGGTGGACACCTGAGCGCCACCGTCACCCTTGACGGACGCAGCAACCCCATCAAGGCCAAGGTGCAAGCAAAGGTGCGCAAACTGCTGCTCTCCAAGATGTTGCCCTCCGTGGCGCTAAACCAGGCCAGCCTGGGAGAGATCAACGGCGCCTTCACGATGTCGGGCAACGGTAACTCCATTGGGGCCATGCTGGCTGCGGGCAATGGTCAAATAGCGCTGAACATTGCCCAAGGAGAAGTCAGCCAGTTGATGATGGAAAAGGCAGGCCTGCACTTGTTTGAAATCGTGCAATTGAGTTTGACCGGTGACCGGCGGATCAAGCTGCGCTGCGCACTGGCAGACTTTGAGGTAAAGAACGGCGTCATGAATGTGGACTCCCTAGTCTTCGACACCGATGTAACCACCCTCTTCGGCAGCGGTCGGGTTGATCTGGCACGTGAAACGCTGGATCTGACGCTCAACCAGAAAACCAAGCGCACCAGTCCTCTGGCTCTTCGTAGCCCAATCTACATCCGCGGCACATTTGCCAAACCCACTGTGGGCGTAGACAAAGGCCGTGTCGTGATGCGGGCGGCGGGCGCAGTAGCACTGGGCCTTCTCAACCCCTTCCTAGCGCTGATCCCCTTGGTTGACCCTGGTCCCGGACAAGACAGCGACTGCGGCCAACTGATGCAGGAAGCCAGAGTCGCGCCGCGGTAAGCCAACGCGTCGCCAATGTGGCGCGCTATTTGCATGGGTCGTGCGACAATTTCCTGACCATCTATTCAAGAAAGAAACGCCCATGCAAAACATTGCTCTCGCACGCCACGCTCGCTTTTCGCCCACACCGCTCATGGTTGGCATGGCACTTCTTTGGCCCATGGCCTTTGCCGTGGCCCAGACAGTAACGCCTGCTGAAACCACTGCCGCACCACAAGCGGGCGTGCTGCAAGCCGTGACCGTGACCGCCGAACGCCGGGCGGAGAACGTCAAAGACGTTCCCAGTTCCATCTCCACCATTTCTGGTGAAAAATTTGACGTGCTGAACACCGGTGGCATGGATATCCGCATGTTGTCGGGCCGCGTACCCAGCCTGAACATCGAATCCTCCTTTGGCCGTGCGTTCCCGCGTTTTTATATCCGCGGCTACGGCAATACCGACTTCCGCTCCAACGCATCCCAGCCCGTGTCGCTGATTTATGACGACATCGTGCAAGAAAGCCCCATCCTCAAGGGCTTCCCAGTGTTTGACGTGGACCGCATCGAAGTGCTGGCCGGCCCACAGGGCACACTATTTGGTCGCAACACACCGGCGGGCGTGGTGAAGATCGACTCGGTCAAACCTTCCAAGTCGACCGACGGCTATTTCAATGCGTCCTACGGAACTTATGGCACGGCCGCCCTCGAAACAGCCTTCAACCTGCCACTGTCGGGCGAGTGGAATGCCCGTATC
>JBKJJC010000026.1:0-28303 GCA_046598245.1 Rhodoferax sp. | reverse complement strand
GGTGGGTATTGACATACCTGCAACCCCGGCAAACGGTAGCGAGCCTGCAATTCCCGCGAGTACGATTCTGCGCAAGTTCTGTATTGGATGCGCAGGCGCAACGGAGACACCTGGTGGAACAGGAACAACCCCCACCGCTTGCAACTCAGCTTTGCAAAATTGCTTGCCCGACAAAGTGATTTCTTCGGCGACCCGCAAAACGCATTGGTTGACCAAGTAATTGGGCAGATTTCTTCAAGACCCCAAGGCCGAAAGCTGGCCTTGGGGAACTTGATAGATCTTGGAAATGGGTCAACAACGTTTGGCGGTGGGTTTTGTCCCTCCCCTTGCCCTACCCTTCAAATCAACGCAGAGTGTGAAGCGCTTGGGCCAGGTCCGCTTGCAGGTCTTCCACCGCTTCTAAGCCGGTAGAGAACCGTACCACGGTGCCAGGGGCAAGGTAGGCAGGCCAGGCCGCGCGCATGCCAGCCAGTTCATACGGCACGACCAAGCTGATGGGGCCACCCCAGCTATAACCCAGGCGGAACAAGCGCAGTGCATTGCAAAAAGCATCCACCTGGTCTTGGCTGTAGCGCCCATCCATCACCACGCTGAACAGGCCAGCCGCACCACCCAACCCGTTTTTGCACAGGGCCCGCCAGTGAGCATGTCCTGGAGACGCATCCAACGCGGGGTGCAGCACCTGGACAAATTCCGTTTGGGTCTGGCACCAACGGGCCAATGCACGGGCGGTGGCATCGTGTGCCGCATAGCGCAGCGCGATGCTGGGTAGTCCGCGCAACACTGCTTCTGCATCATTGGCGCCCACGCCCAGGCCCAGGCGCATATGGGTGAGCTTGAGCCGAAGGTGCAAACCAGGGTCGCGCGTGATGACACTGCCCATCAGTACATCGCCACCACCGCTGGGGTATTTGGTCAAGGCATGGACAGAAATATCTACACCTACGCCCGGCTCAGTACCGGGCAGTAAATCAAAGGGTCGGAAAGCCAGGCCAGCGCCCCAGGTGTTGTCCAGCGCCACGCACACGCCTTTGGCCTGGCACAGGCGCACCAGGGCGACCAAATCGGGAAACTCCAGCGTCACCGAACCGGCCGCCTCCACCCACACCAATCGCGTGCGGTCCGACAACCGGGACTGCAGATCAGCCGGGTTCATGGGGTCGTAGTACTGGTGGGTAATACCCCAACTTTGCAACTCGCCCTCGGCCAATGTTTTGTTGGGGCCATAAACGTTGTCTGGCATCAACACTTCGTCACCCGGCTTGAGCAGCGACAAGGCAACAAGCGCGACCGCTGCCAAGCCGCTGGGCGCCAACAGGCATTGTAAGCCGCCCTCTAAGGTGCACAGGCGTTCTTCTAGCGCGTAGGTGGTGGGTGTGCCGTGCAGGCCGTAGGTATATGCCGTTTTATCCTTCCACTCGCGGCTGCGCATGGCGGCCACTTTGGGAAAGAACACGGTGGAGGCTTTGAACACACCCGGTTGCGGTGCATCAAACCCGGGCGGTGCCACGTAAGGGTGGTGAATCAGGCCCGTGATGTTGTCTTGCATCGCAATCCCCCCAGCTACACGCTCCACTTCTGGATCAGTTGCTCGGGGCGCATAGCGTCATACCCTTCAAAGGGCTGGTGAATCCAAGGATTGGTGGGCAAAAACTCCACCGAGTAGTCGGGTGAAAAGGTAGACATGGCTTTGGTCCAGATGACGGCACTGCGCAATTCACTGATGGGCGAATAGTCGTGTTTCAACTGGTGCACTACGGCCTTGAGCGTATGGCCGGAGTCGGCTAGATCGTCTACCAGCAACACACGTCCGGCAATTTCACCTTTGGGTGTGGTGATGTAACGTGCAATGTCCAGCTTGCCCTGCTGCGTACCGGCCTCTGCACGGTAGGAGCTGGTAGACATGATGGCCAAGGGCTTGTCGAACACGCGCGACAAGATGTCACCAGGGCGCATGCCGCCACGGGCCAGGCACAAGATGGTGTCAAACTCCCAACCCGATTGGTGGATCTTGATGGCCAGCTTTTCGATCAGGTTGTGGTATTCGTCATAACTCACATAGAGGTGTTTGCCGTCTTCTGTCAACATAGGGTGCTCCTGTATTTATAGCTGCTTACGCAATGTTTACGGGGGCTAGAGCCCAATTTCTCTTATAAGACCGATCCAAATCATTCTGCCAGGTAGGGGTGGCGCATCATGATGGTGTGGTCGCGGTCCGGGCTAGTGGACACCATGTGGATCGGCACACCAGTAACCTGCTCAATGCGCTGCAGGTACAGACGCGCGGCTACGGGCAGCTTGTCGTACTGCGTAACACCCACGGTGCTGTCGCTCCAGCCTTCCATGACCTCATACACCGGTTTGCAGCGCTCGATATCGTCCGCGCCCATGGGCAAGATGTCGATGAGTTCACCGTCCATCTCGTAGCCAGTACACAGCATCAGCTCTTTCAAACCGTCTAGTACATCCAGTTTGGTGATGCACAGGCCCGACAGGCCGTTCACTTGTGCTGAGCGTTTCAGCAAGGCGGCGTCAAACCAACCACAGCGACGCGAGCGCCCCGTAGTGACGCCCTTCTCGAAGCCGATGGTGCTCATGTGGTAGCCGGGGGTGCCTGGCTTTTCCCAATCCAGCTCTGTTGGGAAAGGTCCGCCGCCCACGCGGGTGCAATAGGCTTTGGTGATGCCCAAGATGTAGTGCAGCATGCCCGGACCCACACCCGCACCGGCAGCGGCATTGCCCGCCACGCAGTTGCTGGAGGTCACATAGGGGTAAGTTCCATGGTCCACGTCTAGCAAGGTGCCCTGTGCGCCTTCAAACAGCAGATTGGCGCCGTGGTTGTGGGCTTCATTTAGCTCGCGGGACACATCAGCCATCATGGGCTTGAGCAATTCGGCGTGGCGCATGGCTTCGGCGTACACAGGCTCAAACAGAACCTGCCCATCCTTCATATAGGGTGCCAACGTGGGGCCAAAATCAAATGCAGCCGAGCCCAAGTAGCTGGTCAGCACATGGTTGTGCAGGTCCAGTAGCTCGCGCAGCTTGGCTGCAAAGCGCTCGGGGTATTTCAGGTCTTGCACGCGCAGCGCACGGCGTGCAATCTTGTCTTCATAGGCCGGGCCAATACCGCGACCTGTGGTTCCAATCTTGGCGTTGCCGCCCTTCTCGCGTGCGGCTTCGCGGGCTACATCCAGCGCCGCGTGGAACGGCAAAATCAGTGGGCAGGCTTCGCTGACGCGTAAGCGCGAGCGCAGCTCCACACCGACTTTTTCCAGGCCCTCTATTTCTTCAAACAGCTTTGCGGCCGACAGCACCACCCCGTTGCCGATGTAGCACTTGACGCCAGGACGCATGATGCCGCTGGGGATCAAGTGCAAGGCAGTTTTGACACCGTTGATGACCAAGGTGTGGCCTGCATTGTGGCCACCCTGGAAGCGCACCACACCCTGGGCGCTTTCTGTCAGCCAGTCGACCAGTTTGCCCTTGCCTTCGTCACCCCATTGTGTGCCGACGACGACGACGTTGCGCCCTTTGGTTGTTTTCATTTCATTGCCTAATTAGTTGGGGACAGAGCTTCGCTGCGCTACGGACTGTCCCACAAGGTTATTCGTAGTCATATTACTTTTACAAGCCATTGGTCGGCGGACTGTTGCAGTTCGCGGTCGCAATGGAATTCATCAACTTCACTCTCATGGCCAGGCAACACGCAAACTACAGTTTCGCCCTGGCGGCGTAAAGCGGCAATCGCAGTGCGCAACTCGGCAGCCTCACCCCATGGCGCGCGGATGGCGGCACGCAGGGGACGGTTGGCCGCCACGGCTGTCAGCGCCTTGATGTCCAAGCTAAAGCCAACGGCAGGACGTTTGCGTCCAAACACCAAGCCAACTTCGTCGTAACGCCCGCCACGGGCCAACGCATCGCTGGCACCGGGCGCATACAAGGAGAACATGGCACCGCTGTAATAGGCATAACCCCGCAAATCGGCCAGGTCAAACGAGACGCTGGCACCTTCGACGTGGCTGGAAAGCCATTTCAAGTGGGCCAGGGCTATCCGAATATCGGGAGTGTCCGGCAAGACCCTTTGCGCTTCGTCCAATACCGTTGCGTCACCGTACAGTTGCAACAAATTTATCAATGCCTGCGATGTTGGGGCGGGCGTTTGGCGCAGCAGCGTCTTGAGTTCGCTGGCGTCTTTTGCAGCGAGTGCGGCATGGACCTGGGCCAGTTGAACGGCATCCAACGACAAGCCTTCTAACAGGGCATGCACGATGCGGGCATCGGCCATATCTACACTGATGTCACCGATCTGGGCCACCTTCAGACAATCCAGAGCCAGCGTCAGGCTCTCAAGATCGGCCTCCAAGCCCATGTGCCCGTAAATCTCAGCGCCAAATTGCAAAGGTTCGCGGGTGGCATGTGGGCCATCGGGGCGGGTGTGCAAAACGGGCCCGCAATAGCACAGGCGGGTTACCCCTTTGCGATTGAGCAAGTGCGCGTCGATGCGGGCCACCTGGGGTGTAGTGTCGGCGCGCAAACCCATCATGCGCCCAGACAATTGATCGACAAGCTTGAAGGTCTGCAGGTCTAGAGCCTCGCCGGTGCCCGACAGTAGCGACTCCAAGTGTTCCAGCAAAGGGGGCATGACTAGTTCATAGCCATAGCATCGCGCCATGTCCAGCAAGTCTCTTCGTATTTCTTCGATGTGGCGCGCCTCGGAAGGCAGCACATCGGCAATGTGATCCGGTAAGACCCAAGCTGACATGTGAAAAGTGCGGGCTATTAAAAACTAGATTTTACCGGGCTTGGAGACCGGTTTTTAGTCCACTATCAGCCAAATCAAAAGTAAGCCAACCAAGATACTGCAGACGCCAAAGAAGCGTATCTGCCCGTCACGGTATGCCAACAGCTGAACGAACATCTTGCGCCACCCTGCGGGCGACACAAACGGAAAAAGCCCTTCTATGACCAACACCAGAGCGATGGCCAACCAAATGGTGTCGCTGTTCACATGCTACTTTTTAGCACTGCCTGCGGGCGCTGCTCCTCCGCGGAATACCTTGAAGAACTCGGAGGACGAAGGGTCCAGCACCATGACATCACTCTTATTGGCGAAGGTCGCCTTATAGGCATCGAGGCTGCGGTAGAACTGGGCAAACTGCGGGTCTTTGCCAAAAGCTTCGGCATAGATGCGTGCAGCTTCGGCGTCGCCCTCGCCTTTGATTTTTTGCGCGTCACGGTAAGCGTTTGCAACGGCAACCTCACGTTGGCGGTCGGCATCAGCGCGGATTTTTTCGCCTTCGGCTGCACCGGTGGAACGCAATTCATTGGCAACGCGCTTGCGCTCGGCTTCCATGCGGCGGTAGACCGATTCGGTAATCGCTTCTACATAGTCCACACGTGTGATGCGCACGTCCACTACATCAATACCCCAAGGCTTAGCACCCTTGACTTTGGCCAGTACTTCGGACTTGACGTCAGTCATCAGATCTTCGCGCTTTAATGACAGCAGCTCCTTGACGGTGCGCTTGTTGACTTCTTCCTGAAAGGCATTGCGGACCACACGGTTCAGCTGGATGGTGCCTGCACCTTCGTTCAGTCCAACATTGCGGATGTACTCAGTGGGCTCGGAAATGCGCCAGCGCACATACCAATCAATCACTACCCGCTGTTTCTCGGCTGTCAGCATGGGTTCAGTGTCCGAACTGTCCAACGTCAACAGGCGTTTATCGATGTAGGAAACGTTCTGGAACGGCGGGGGCAGCTTGAAGTTCAGCCCAGGCTCGGTTATTACTTCCTTGATTTGCCCCAACGCATAGACCACGCCAAACTGGCGCTGGTCGACGACAAATAATGTAGAACTTGCCAACGCAATCAGCACCAGCAGCGACGAAAAAATCAATCCAATCCGATTCATGGGGTGCTCCTAGCGAGTTTCGCGTTCACGTGTACGGGCAGCTTCTCTGCTGCGGGCGTCGCTACCTGATCCTGGCGGCGGTAGCACTTGAACGGGTGACACTGGCACTTGTGAACTAGCGGCACCGGTTTCGCCTGCCGCTGCGCTCATCTGCATGATTTTGTCCAACGGTAAATACAAGAGGTTAGAACCCTGTTTGGAATCCACCAGAACCTTGGTGACGTTGCCATAGATCTGCTGCATGGCATCCAGATACATACGGTCACGGGTAACCTGAGGGGCCTTTTGGTACTCCGCAAAAACCGACTTGAAGCGCTGCGCATCACCCTGAGCCTGCGCCACCACTTTGGCCTTGTAGGCTTCTGCCTCTTCCTTCAGGCGCGACGCAGAACCAACCGCACGGGGAATGACGTCGTTGGCATAGGCTTGGGCTTCGTTCTTCGCCCGCTCTCGCTCTTGCCCGGCTTTGAGAACATCGTCAAAAGATGCTTGTACCTGCTCTGGCGGCCGCACGCCACCAGACTGCAGATTGATACCTACCACCTCAACGCCTACTTTGTAACGATCGAGAATGACCTGCATCAATGCCCGAACGCGGGGGCCAATCTGGTCACGCTCTTCAGACAGGGCTGCATCCATCTTCATCTTGCCCAAGACCTCGCGAACCGATGTCTCCGCTGCCTGCACTACTGCCTCGGCTGGGTTTTTGCTTTCAAACAAAAAAGCGCGTGCGTCATTCAGCCGGTATTGAACTGCAAACTTAATATCCAGTATGTTTTCGTCTTGGGTCAGCATTGCAGATTCACGCAATCCGGTAGCCTTGAGCACATTGTCCCGCCCCACATCCACCGATCGAATTTGGGTCACAAACACCAACTCATGTTTCTGAATGGGATACGGCAGACGCCAGTTGAAACCCGCATTTACTGAGCTTTTGTATTTGCCGAACTGCGTGATAACGGCTTGCTGCCCCTCTTGCACAATGAAGAAGCCCGTACCCAACCAGATCAGAACCAGCACAGCGCCGATCAAGCCAGCGCCGATACCGGCATTCTTCATGTCGGGCTGAAATCCGCCCCCTGCTCCGCCTCGCGGTGGTTGTGAGCCCTGGCCAAACAATCCACCCAATTTACGGTTGAAATCTTTCCAAACTTCTTCCAAGTCTGGAGGTCCACCCGCCGGTGTGTTTCTGCGGCCGTTAGAGGTGCCGCTGTCAGATGGTGGCCTGTTAGGCTCACCTTCTGGTGGTGGTGGAGGTGTACCCTCAGCATTCCCGCTGTCTTTAGGCTTGTCGTCACCGCGGCCCCAACGCGAGTCGTTGAGATTGAACATTCGTTGAAGCCAACGTGGAGCCGCAGCTGCATTGAACGCAAGAGTACGAATAGGTGGTTTCATTTCGTCGTTTTTCATAAATCTGTGTCGAATTGTGCCTACTCAGCGGTCGTCCCCAAGGTTTGCGGGGGATAACTCCGATGAATTTTCACCAGGCGCCGGCAAGCGTGCAATGTCGGCCAATCGCTTACGCAAGGCCTGCAAGCCCATTGCTTCTCTGGCACTGACAAAAATACGTGGCGTTTGAACACCATCGATTTCAAATTCGTCTTCAAGTTTAAGAGGCTGGTGTTCGGCGTCCAATGCATCGATTTTGTTGAAAACCAGAAGCTGGGGAATTCCGTCGGCACCGATCTCCTTCAACACGCTTTGTACTTGCAGTATCTGCTCCGCGAATCGAGGGTTGGACGCATCCACAACATGCAGTAATAAGTCAGCGTCAATCGCCTCTTGCAGAGTAGCCTGGAAGGCATCAACGAGTCCATGCGGTAGGTCTCGAATAAAGCCCACCGTATCCGACAGGGAAACGGAACGACCGGCCTCCCCCAAATAGAGTTGACGGGTCGTGGTATCCAGAGTGGCAAAGAGTTGGTCGGCAGCGTAGGCACGCGCTTTGACCAGCGCATTAAACAACGTGGACTTACCCGCGTTGGTATAGCCGATCAGTGAAATATTGAAGGCATCTCGGCGTTCACGCTGGCGCCTTTGCGTCTGACGCTGTTTCTTGACTTTACTAAGGCGCTCTTTGGTTCGCTTGATGGTCTCACCAATCATGCGCCGGTCCAGTTCAATCTGGGCTTCACCAGGACCACCGCGCATACCGATGCCACCACTCTGACGCTCCAAGTGTGACCAGCGGCGCACGAGACGCGTACTCAAATACTGCAGTCGCGCCAATTCGACCTGCAACTTCCCCTCATGGCTACGCGCACGTTGGGCAAAAATCTCAAGGATCAGAAAAGTCCGGTCATTAACCGGCAGCTCCAAATGGCGCTCAAGATTGCGCTGTTGACCTGGGCTGAGGCTTTGATCGAACAAGATCTCTTTGGCACCCAATTGTGTGGCCAACAACTTGATTTCATCCGCCTTGCCCGAGCCGATAAACAAAGCGGCATCAGGCGCACGGCGCTTGCAGGTAACGCGCGCAACAGGCACCATACCTGCGGTTTGGGCCAACAACCCCAACTCCTCCAGCGCACTGTCAAAGTTAGGCACGCCCAAATCCACGCCAACCAAAATGGTCGGTGTATCTGCAGTTTGAAGCGCTGCGGTCAAATTGGCTACTGGAAAGCTGGCTTGTCGGAAACTGGGCCATTAGGGCCCGGGTGCTCACGCAGCGTCTGGAGCATCCCCGCTGGGCGCTGCAAAATTGACAGCACGGCCAGGAACGATAGTAGAAATGGCATGTTTGTACACCATTTGGGTAACCGTATTGCGCAGCAACACTACATATTGGTCGAACGATTCAACTTGCCCTTGCAGTTTGATTCCGTTGACCAAGTAAATTGAGACCGGAACATGCTCCCTACGCAAAGCGTTGAGAAATGGGTCTTGCAGTAACTGCCCTTTGTTGCTCACGATATTCTCCGTGTTCAAGTAATTGAAGAAGATTGGACGATACCACACCAAGGCTGCCTCCTAGAGGGCCGACCTAGAATACTGCTCGCAAAGTAGAGCTTTGCGCCTTAAAGCCTAGTGGCCGTCTTTGTCAGAGTAAGGATTTGACGAAGATTTCATCTGTATGCGCAGTGGCGTTCCAATCAGATTGAATTCTTTGCGGAATCGTCCTTCTAGAAACCGCTTGTATGCATCTGTCACGTGTTCCAACGAGTTGCCGTGGATGATGATAATAGGTGGATTCATACCCCCTTGGTGCGCATAGCGCAACTTGGGACGGTACATGCCGGATTTCTTGGGTGTCTGAAATTGCACCGCCTCCAACAGCAAGCGAGTCAACACCGGTGTTGACATCTTGCAGTTCGCTGCCTTGTGTGCCTGCGCAATGGAGTCCCATACAGGACCCAGACCCTGCCTTTTTTGTGCAGAAATCAAATGCAAAGCCGCAAATTTCAAAAACCCCAAACGTGTTTCTATGGAACGCTTTACCAGCTCGCGCGCGTAATCGTCCACCACCGCGTCCCACTTATTGACCGCTACCACCACCGCACGACCCGACTCCAGCACATAGCCGGCAATATGCGCGTCTTGGTCTGTCACGCCCTGGGTGGCGTCGATGAGCAACAGCACGACACTGGCCGACTCAATGGCCTGCAGTGTTTTCACCACCGAAAATTTTTCAATGGCTTCGAACACCTGGCCTTTGCGTCGCAAACCGGCTGTATCAATCAAATCAAAGCGCTGTCCCTTGCGCTCGAACGGCACGGATATAGCGTCGCGCGTAGTACCCGGCAGATCAAAAGCAACCAAACGCTCTTCACCCAACCACGTGTTAATCAACGTTGATTTACCAACATTTGGACGCCCGGCAACCGCAAGCTTGATGACGCTCGGGTCATCTGCAGGCTCTTCCACGCCGTCCTCAGCAGGTACCAAGGGGCCTAGGGCGAGATCCACCAGCGGACGTATGCCTTGACCGTGGGCTGCAGAGATGGGAAAAACCTCACCCAAACCTAGCTCAAAAAATTCAACTAGCTGAGCACCCGCAGTCAGACCCTCTGATTTGTTGGCTACCAAAACGCAAGGTTTGCCGAGCTTCCGCAGATATTTGCCAATCTCATGGTCCTGCGCAGACAAACCAGCACGTGCATCAACCACAAACAATACAACATCCGCTTCTGCCACAGCTTGCCGCGTCTGTTTGGCCATCTCTTTATAAATACCTGACGTAGCGTCCGGCTCAAAACCACCTGTGTCTATGACAATGAATTCGATCTGCCCTTGCTTACCATTGCCGTAATGGCGGTCTCGCGTCAAGCCCGCGTAGTCAGCCACGATGGCGTCGCGCGTCTTAGTCAGGCGGTTAAACAGCGTTGACTTCCCTACGTTGGGGCGCCCAACCAATGCTATGACAGGTTTCATGTTGTTTGGCTTAGACCATCACTCCGGTTTAAAACCATAAATGCTGCCGCGTTGGGTCACCGCAACAAGCGTTTGTCCAACCAAAATGGGATTCGATCGAATAGCGGAACCATCAGTAGCTATGCGGTTCAGCGGCGAGCCGTCTTGGCGGGACAAAAAGTGCAATGTGCCCGCTTCATCGCCTATCACAATGGAACGCCCCACAAGGACGGGCCCAGACAGGTTTCTGAATCGCAGACGCTCCGAGACCCAAAGACGCTCACCATCCGCCCGCTTCCACGAAATCACCCGCCCGTCGCTTTCGGCTCCAAACACCTCTGCGTCATCGCCATCGAGGCCGGTGGATCCCGACGCTGTCTTACTCCACATCAAGTTGCCTTTGGCGCCATCCACACATCCGATGGCAGACTGGAACGACCTTACACACACCTGATTGCCCTGGCGACTCACACCCGACACCAGATCTACCAATCGCTCGACTTCATTGGTGCCGCGGCTATTGGCAACTTGTGCCTCCCACTTCACTTTGCCATTGAGCGGATCCATGCCGACTACACGTCCGGACAAACCTGCCACCAAGGTATCACCGATGGACATGACGATACCTGAGCGCCCCAAAACCAAAGCCTCACCCGTGCGTTGCTGCTGCCAGAGCTTGCGTCCAGTGACGACATCAAAGGCGGAAACTGTACGGTCTGCAGACACAGCAAATACCCGTGCACCTGCAACAAACGGGGCGGTTAACGTAACCGCACCCAGTTTCTGCCGCCATAGTATTTTGCCGCCATCCAAAACTATTAACTCATTCTCTCTACTGACAACAGCGGCATAGCGGCCATCGCTACCGACGCCTGCCGACAATTTTGCGCCTACTGAAGTACGCCAAAGATCGCCGCCCGTTCTGGCATCGATAGAGGCCACCGTGCCATCAGAACTAGCCACAAAAATCAGATTTCCAACCTGGCGAATGTCCAGCGGAAAATCTACTGGACCTATGCTAGACACCCACGCAGACCGAACACCAATCAGCGGCGTGTTGGGACCCAAATCAAGTTGTTTGGATTTATCGGCACCGGCGCATGCCGAGAATACCAACACGACTCCAACGGCCATCGCGAGTCGCCATACCTTTTGGCTAATTAGATTCACTTCGCGACCTCCGCACTGGCAGTGATTTTGGTGTCTGCGAGCGGATCGATGCCATGCGCATTCAGCTTGACAACAACCAGACGCCGGTACTCAGATTTCTCATCAAAACCCTTAAAGGCCTTTTGGTACTCGGCTTTAGCCTCTGGGATTTTTCCCTGCAAAGCGTAAACATCACCTCTTCGGTCGTCTGCCAATGCAGAGAATTCGTCGGAGATGCCAGTAGCCAGGATCTGGACCGCCTCGTCATACGCTTTTGCGTCTACCAAAAGGGCGGAGAGTCGCAAACGGGCGACTGAGGCGTACCCTTTGTCGGCAGCGTTATCCACAAGCCAATACAGAGTTGCCTTGGCAGTATCAACTTTTCCTGTCTCATAAGCCACTTTGGCGACGAGTAAACCCGCTTGCTGGGTGTAAGCCGCTTTGGAATAGCGGTCCTTCATGTCATTAAATGCCCGCTCGGCCTTTTGAACATCGCCACTGCGGACTACTCGATCAACCTCTTCAAACATGGCCGCCGCCTGCACCGCTTGGCTGCGTTGCCACGCGTGGTAACCATTCCAGGATGCCACTGCACCCAAAACAACGATCAGGCCCCAAGTTATCAGGTTTCCGTACTGCTTCCAAAAATGCTTGAGCTGGTCAAGCTGCTCTTGTTCTTCGAGGTCTAATTGATTTGCCATGTGAGTATTCAGTTAAGCCGGGGATTGTAGGCGCATGGCCCTCATCGCCGACAGGTTCAAAGTCAGCGGTTTTTAGTGTGTCGGTAGCGCCACCGAAGGACCAAAACGCTTCTGTATGTAATTTTCGACCACGTTCTGAAAGTCTGCTGCAATGGCATCGCCGCGCAAAGTCATTCGCTTTTCGCCATCGATGAATACTGGGGCTGCTGGCGCCTCCCCAGTGCCGGGCAAACTGATGCCAATATCGGCGTGTTTGCTCTCGCCAGGCCCATTGACAATACACCCCATTATCGCAACCTTAAGATTTTCAACACCTGGGAAGCTTTCGCGCCAAATTGGCATTTTCTCCCTCAGAAAATCGTCAATTTGTTGTGTCAGCTCCTGAAATGTTGTACTGGTCGTGCGGCCACATCCAGGACATGCAGTAACACTGGGCACAAAATTGCGAAGCCCTAAGGCTTGGATTATTTCAGATGCAACAACGACCTCTTGCGTGCGAGACTCACCAGGTGCGGGCGTAAGCGACACCCGAATCGTATCCCCGATGCCTTCTTGCAACAACACGCCCAGCGCGACTGACGAAGCGACGGTTCCCTTAGTGCCCATACCAGCCTCGGTCAATCCCAGATGCAGGGGATAGTTACACCGGCGGCCCAGTTCCCGATACACAGCAACCAAGTCCTGAACACCACTGACCTTACAGGACAAGATAATTTGACTTGCATCCATACCCATGCTTTGCGCACGTTGAGCAGACTCGATAGCCGACGTAATCAGGGCCTCGTACATAACCGGTTTGGCATCCCAGGGCACAGCGCGGCGACTATTCTCGTCCATCAGTGAAGCAAGCAAATCTTGGTCCAGACTTCCCCAATTCACACCGATTCGAATGGGTTTATCCCACCGCAACGCGGCATCAATCATTTGCGAAAACTGTTTGTCACGTTTGTCACCCTTGCCCACATTGCCTGGGTTAATACGGTACTTGGATAACGCTTTGGCACAATCAGGGTAGTCGGTTAACAAGCGATGGCCGTTGAAGTGAAAATCACCACATAAAGGCACATCGATACCCATGCGATCCAATTGTTCGCGGACATAGGGAACAGCCTGCGCAGCTTCTGGAGTGTTCACGGTAATACGGACAATCTCTGAACCGGCTAGCGCCAACTCCTTCACTTGAATAGCGGTGCCGATCGCATCTGCGGTATCGGTGTTGGTCATGGATTGCAAACGCACCGGTGCATCACCGCCAACCGTGACAATACGCCCACCCCACACTACGCGGGCTTGCAATGATTTGCGACGCAGCGGGGCTGCCATGGCAATAGCTAAATTTGAATCCACTATTTCACCTCAAATCGCGCAACGTTGTCACGTGAAACACCCAATAAGTTGAATGCCTGCCCGCGGACTTCGACGTCCGTTGCATCTACGCGCCCAACCACCACCGACAGTGGCATAACACCTGATGCTCCAACAACCTCACCCCCAGACAGGGTTTTACTCAGCTGTACTAAACCTTTGGCATCAACAACCTTGACCCAGGTTGCACCCTTAGCCTTGAAAACAACTGTACCTGTAGACGTTAAAACAGGAGCGCTTGAAGGACGGCTTGCCGCAACCAGGGGCACATTGCCTGCCAGGGATGAACCATTGGCAACGTTCTGTGGCAGACCCGCAGAAATTGTTATCTGGCTGGCTACAACTGCGGGCGCCGCAGATGTACCACTCTGGACACGGGGAACCGCATCGGCAGGTTGCATAGTCGCAATATCATTCGTAGTTTGTGGTGCAACCTGGGCGGGTGAAAGGGTCTCCGGAAAGGCATTTGTCGCAGGTATTGCGGGCTGCGTCATCAGCAATGGGGCCGCGTTATCTGTTGTGACAGTCACTGGGTTTGCCGAATCTCCTGACAAATCAGGCACCTTGGCGTCCGGCAAAAAGAACACAACAATACCGGCCAAAACCAGCGCAAAAAAGATCAATGTGGATGGCTTTGTCAGCAAACCGGGAAGTGACGTACCGATAACATCACTGGGAGAATGGAATGGCGCATTGATACCACGTTCAGCTGATTTCAAACTAGGTGCGGCATTCATTGGAAGTTTGACAAGTATCGGGACAGGATCTATTTTTAGAGCACGGCACACACTTGCAGCCAAGGCACGCACAAATACCGCATCGTGCAACAGTTCCAATCGGTCTGCTTCGAGTGCCTCAAGCTTTTTCACCGGGATCTTCATGGAAACAGCCAACGCAGCGACATGCAAGCCCGCGGCCTCCCTGGCGCGGCGCATCATGGCACCTGCAGTCAGCGCGTTGGTCGAAGTCGGGAGCTGGGACCCATCCAATGCATCAGGCACACCCGCATCACTCATTGAAGGCACCTCGTTCCAAGGCCAAACTTTCGCGGGACTGGGGGAAGCGCTTCTTCAATTGCGCACTTAACTGGGCCATCGCATCGCGATTCTCCATACGTCGCTCTACTTTAATTCCCAACCAAAGAGACTCTGCATTTGCCAACTCGCTGTTGTTGAGCCTGCGAACATAAAACTGCGCGCGCACAAACTCACCACGTTGGTATAACAACTGCGAAAGGTTGTATGCCGAGATGGGGTTTCCAGCGTCAAGCTCGTAGGACCTTACGAAACTACTCTCCGCTTCCGCAAGTTGACCAACTTTCATCTGGCAAAGCCCCATTGCCATCCAGGTTTTGGCGCGTTCACCGTAGGCGGGATTTGCCAAAGCACTGTTGAACAATTGGGTGGATTCGGGAAAACGCGATTGCTGGCAAAGCATCCAACCATAGTTGTGCTGCACACCCGCAGCCTTGGGATTGATTACAAGTGACCTACGGAAGCTCTCTTCCGCAAGAGGAATGTCATTGAGTCTCATGTAAATCAATCCGCGCAGGTTGTAGGCCTCAAACAAGCCGGGATCTGCGGCAATGGATTGCTTAAGGTGATCTAGCGCATCTGTTGTTTGACCCTTATCAAAATAAGCCACAGCCAACTCCAGCCGCAAACGTGCACGTTTGCGGGCTTCCGGCTCATCCGACTCGGTCTCTCGATCTAAATTCATGGTGGTGGCATTCAAATTGGACGCACACCCAGAGAGCAGTACACCGGCAGCACCGGCTAAACATGACCACACAATCCATGAAAGCGCAGCAACGCCAATCCGCGATTTATCAATCATTAACAATGTCCTCTCTCCTGCGTGGAGTTAATTCATTCTCGGGCGTGATGATGATAGTTCTTCGCTTGCTGATGCGTGCCTGAATATTCGTTCTATCTTGCACATCGCCAGCTAGTTGGCCACACGCGGCATCAATATCATCCCCTCTGGTCTTGCGAACGGTAGTCACGATGCCCGCGTCACTCAAAATTTTGGAAAAGGCTAGGACTGCACTTTGGGAGGAGCGAACTAAACCCGAAGCAGGAAAGGGGTTGAAGGGTATGAGATTGAACTTGCTCCAAGCACGCTCACCCGCAACCGGGCGCACCAGCTTTACCAGTTCAGCCGCATGTGCTGGTGTGTCATTGACACCATCCAACATGCAATATTCAAAGGTAATGAAATCCCTGGGCGCCACTTTTAAATATCGCTTGCAGGCGTCAAGCAATTCTGAAATAGGGTACTTCCGATTCAACGGAACCAGGTCATCACGCAAAGTGTTATTAGGTGCGTGTAATGAAACGGCCAACGCCACTGGGCAGTCGCTACCCAGCCTGTCTATCATTGGAACCACGCCCGATGTTGATACCGTAACGCGACGACGCGACAAGCCATAGGCATGGTCGTCTAACATGACCCGCAGTGCCGGAACCAGAGCCGAGTAATTTTGCAACGGCTCGCCCATGCCCATCATCACCACATTGGAAATGACGCGTTCACTTTGCTTTAAATGCTTGCGTAAAAAGTGCTCTGCAAACCATAGTTGGGAAACAATCTCACTTACCGTCAAATTTCGGCTAAACCCCTGATGTCCTGTAGAGCAAAAACGGCATGCCACGGCGCAACCAGCCTGTGACGAAACACACAAGGTGCCGCGGTCGTCTTCAGGAATAAATACGGTCTCGATAGCGTTGCCACCGCCCACATCAAACAGCCATTTGATGGTTCCGTCTGCGGAGATGTGCTGTGACAACACCGGTAACGCCTGAACATGTGCCGTGGTCTTGAGTTTCTCGCGCAAAGACTTGGCGAGATCGCTCATATCCTCAAACTGAGCGGCGCCTTTTTGGTGGATCCACCGAAAAAGCTGTGTCGCGCGAAAGCGCTTTTCCCCCAGCCGCTCGCAAAAGGCGGCCAATCCCTCCAGATCGTAATCAAGCAGGTTGGCCGTCATTGCATAACTTAGCGGGAGAAAACGTTCATGCCAGCGAAGAAAAACGCGATTTCAACAGCGGCTGTCTCAGCGGCGTCGGAACCGTGCACGGCATTAGCATCGATACTGTCAGCGAAGTCGGCGCGGATGGTACCGGGAGCGGCCTTCTTGGGGTCGGTAGCACCCATCAGGTCACGGTGCTTCAAAATCGCGTTCTCGCCTTCCAGTGCCTGGATCATGACAGGGCCGGAAATCATGAATTCCACTAGGTCCTTGAAGAAAGGACGCGCTTTATGGACTGCATAGAAAGCTTCCGCTTCGCCGCGCGACAAATGGGCCATGCGAGCAGACACTACCTTGAGTCCAGCTGCTTCAAAACGGGCGTAAATTTGACCGATGACGTTCTTGGCGACGGCGTCGGGCTTGATGATAGAGAGAGTGCGTTCGATTGTCATAATATTTCCTGGACTGATTAAGTTATCTGCGTTATTACCCCAAAGCGGGGCAAAGCCCACGATTTTAGCATCGGCGGCCTAGCGACTGCGCCCTTTGCGGCGCTGACCACCGGGGCCACCAGAGGGTCTTTGCCCTCCATCCTGGCGCTGGCGTGTAAAGCTGTCCGCACCAATGTATCCAAACGCGGTTTTCATGGGGTCCGGCTGTGCAGCTCCACCGCGCCCATCTCTCGGTGGATCAAACCGGTTGCCGTCTGGCCGGCCGCCACCCTTGTTCGCGCCTGGTGGGCCGTTTCTACCCTTGAAACCGCTTTGGGTCGGGTTCGGCTGACCACCGGCATTGGCCCCACGGGGACCGCCTGTGCGACCACCGCGCCGCTGACCATTGCCTTGCGGACCACCCCGACCAGAGTTACCACGCGGAGCACCCTCCTCCCGGCCAACATCCGCTGGAGCACGACCGCCACCCGCTGCTTGCACCAATGATCGAATATCAGCCTCGTCAAGCTCCATCCAGCCACCACGCTTAAGTCCGCGGGGCAAGACCATAGCACCGTAGCGAATTCGGATCAATCGACTCACGGCATGGCCCACAGCTTCCAGCATGCGGCGCACCTCCCGGTTGCGACCCTCAGAAATGGTTACGCGGTACCAACAATTGGACCCCTCGCCACCGCCCTCCTCAATAGACCCAAACTGAGCCATGCCGTCGTCCAGCTTGACACCCTCCAGCAACAATTTTTTCTCTTCCTTATTCAAGGACCCCAGCACCCGCACCGCATATTCTCGCTCCAGACCGAATCGGGGATGCATGAGGTTGTTGGCCAACTCCCCAGAGCTGGTAAACAACAGCAAACCCTCGGTATTCAAATCCAGACGCCCAACGGATTGCCACTTACCCTGGTGTAACTTTGGCAGGCGGCGAAACACGGTGGGGCGATTTTGAGGGTCATCGTGGGTGACCACTTCGCCCACAGGCTTGTGGTACGCGATCACGCGTGCTGGCGGCGGATCAATGCGAAAACGAATGGGCTTGCCATTGACTTTGATGTTGTCGCCAAACTGAATGCGCTGCCCAATATGGGCAGGCTCGTTGTTGACCGAAATGCGCCCCTCCATGATGAGTTGCTCCATCTCCAGGCGCGAGCCCATGCCGGCTTGGGCCAGCACCTTGTGCAGCTTGGGCGTTTCTGCCATGGGCGCCAGCACGCGCTTGGGCGGCGCAAGCTCCACCAACTCTTCATCCGCGTCAAACTGACCGGAAATCACGTCGCTGAAACGGTTGTCGAAGGCTTCTTTTGACTGCCCCGTTGTTACAACAATCGAATCAGCCTCAGTTGGCGGATCAGCCGGGGTTGTGGGCGTCGCACCAACTAAATCAGCACTGGGTACCGGAACAATATCGGGCACCACCTCTTGTGGGATGGGCTGAGCAGGCGAGTTTTCGTTCATTCTGAGATTCCATTCATAGGAAGAGACGCTTCTGGATTGACAGCTTCCAGCGGCATATTCAATTGCAATTTTTCATCGCCCACTACAGGCTCCTCGACCGCTACCTTCGATACGGGATCTCCGGCCGACTCAATCAAGGCACCAAAAACACCGTCCTGATTGGCCACACTCTCCAATAACGGCAATTGGTCCAGTGATTTCAGTCCGAGATCGTCTAGAAACTGACGCGTAGTCGCGAACAGTGCCGGGCGCCCCGCCGCTTCCCGGTGTCCAATGACTTCGACCCAGCCCCTGTCTTCCAGTTGTTTGATCAACAGGGAATTGATGGTCACCCCGCGGATATCCTCCATGTCACCCCGCGTAACCGGTTGGCGATAGGCAATGATGGCCAAGGTCTCCAACGTCGCCCGCGTGTAACGCGGCGGCTTTTCGGGATGCAGCCTGTCTAGGTACTCACGCATCTCCGGCCTGCTTTGAAACCGCCATCCGGATGCAATATTTACCAACTCCACGCCCTTATCAGACCACTCGTGCCCCAACTCTTCGAGCAAACTTTTGAGCGTATCTGCTCCGAGTGACTCATTGAAGAGCGAACGCATATCGCGCAACGGCAAGGGTTGCTGAGAGCAAATTAACGCGGTCTCCAAGACTCGTTTTGCGTCTGCCATATTCATAATCAGACTTTTTCGGAAACGCCACCATCCCGGTGAGCAATCAATGTGAATCCAAACAGACGGCAGCAGATGTGAAGGGTTCACCGTGCCTAGCCCCCGCAAAGTTCAGGGGGCGCTTGCGGGCTTTAAACCCGCGCTTTTGGATTGTAACGCAGGCCCCAGGTGCAGAGAAGGGATTCGAAGTCTTCCGGTAGTGGTGCCTCAAAGACCATGGGCTCGGCCGTCACAGGGTGCGCGAAGGCCAAGCGAACAGCATGTAGCGCTTGTCGCTCCATTCCTGGCACAGCACTCCCGCCATATACGGTATCTGCCACCAATGGGTGCCCCAAGGAGGCCATATGCACCCTGATTTGATGGGTTCGGCCCGTGTGCAAAATGCATCGGACAAAGCAGCCACTGTCTGCGTTATTCAGAAACACGACATCCGTCTTAGCCGTTTTACCCGCCTGGCTCCCCAAATCGACGATCGCCATCCGCAATCGATTGCGCGGGTCACGGCCTATTGGAGCATCCACCGACTGAAGTGCCGGCCCGGTCCAGGGTCGGTGCGCAAGGGCCAGGTATTGGCGACTCACATCCCGCGCGGCGATAGCCTGCACTAAGGCATCCATCACTGCACGGCTACGGGCTACGACCATCAGTCCGCTGGTATCTTTGTCCAGACGGTGCACGATTCCCGCTCTGGGCACCGCGGCGATAGCCGTGTCATAAGCCAACAACCCATTGAGTAGCGTGCCGCTCCAATTCCCAGGCGCTGGATGTACAACCAAGCCCGCGGGCTTATTGATCACCAAAATATGCGCGTCTTGAAACACCACATCCAGCGGCATGGCCTGCGGAGTAAAGGCCTGACTTTGGGGCGTAGGACGCAACTCGATAACAAGCGCATCGCCAGCTTTCACCTTGACCGAGGCCTTGCGGGCTATTTGTGCGTTGACGGTGACCCGCTGGGCTTCGATCAGCTGCTGCAAATAGCTCCTGGAGAATTCGGGTACCGCTTCAACGAGGGCTCTATCCAGCCGTTCGCCATGTTGCTGCGCAGAAACGCTAAGCTTGCGCCACTCCACATCGGTTGTGGCGTCGTCCAACTCTTCCGAGTCTGTCACCATTGGGTCGGTCGATATAATTCCGGTGCTCTGTTTCAAGAAAGTTTCCTAACATGCTGCGTGTCAAATTATCGGTCGTTTGCGTTTCACTGCTGGCGGCTGTCACACTCTTGACTGCCGGTTGCTCCAGCACCCCGGTAGACAAGACTGCCGCGATGAGTCCCAACAAGATTTACGCGGAAGCCAAGGAAGAGATGGCAGCGTCGCAATGGGATCGGGCAATACCCCTGCTGGAAAAACTTGAAGCACGTGCTGCGGGTACACCGTTGGCACAACAGGCTCAGTTGGACAAAGCCTATGCGCAGTACAAATCTGCCGAATCTGCCCAGGCTTTGGCAACGCTGGAGCGCTTCATGAAGCTGCACCCGGTTAGTCCGGCTATGGACTACGCCATTTACCTGAAAGGTGTCATTAACTTCAACGACGACCTGGGTTTGTTTTCAAAGTTTACGCGCCAGGATATGACTGAGCGGGACCAAAAGGCCTCAAAAGAGTCTTTCGAAGCATTTAAGGAGCTGGTTGACCGCTTTCCTGACTCGCGCTACGCAAACGACGCGCGACTGCGTATGAACTACATCGTCAGTTCACTGGCCCAATACGAAGTACACGTAGCCCGCTACTACTACAAGCGCGGGGCCTATCTTGCCGCAGTGAACCGCGCGCAGTTGGCGGTCTCCGACTACCGCGAGGTTGCGGCGGTCGAAGAGGCTCTGTACATCATGTACCGCTCTTATGAAGCGTTGGGCATGACCCAATTACGGGATGACGCCAAGCGCGTGTTGGAGAAGAACTACCCGCGCTCCGACTTTTTGGTACACGGCTCCCGCGCACTCAATGACCCGTGGTGGAAGGTCTGGTAAGCAGACCAGCCAGTGCTTCCGCGAACTGGTCTTGCGTGGTGATGCGTCGCATCGCGGGCAAGGCCTTCAGAATCCTGCGCCCGTAACCCATCTGGGTTAGGCGCACGTCGCAAACAACAAGCATCCCGCGGTCGGTCTCCCTGCGTATCAGGCGACCAGCACCCTGCTTCAAGGCTATGGCCGCCTGGGGCACGTGGTAATGGTGGAAAGGGTTGCTTCCATTGGCCTCCAATTGACGTGCCCGCGCCTCGACCACAGGGTCTCCCGGTGGCGAAAACGGCAGCTTATCGATGACTACCATCTGCAGAGCATCGCCCGGGACGTCTATCCCCTCCCAAAACGACGCCGACCCCACCAGGATGCATCCATTGGTTCCGGCCACACTGCCTTGGACAAAGCGCTCCGTCAGCTCCCGTTTGGGGGACTCGCCCTGCAGCAGTACATCCATGAAAGAGAAGGCATCAAAGTGTTGGCGCAAGGCCGCCGCAATCTCGCGCATGGCCCTCAGCGTGGTCGTCAACACCAGGGTTCGCCCCCCCAGTGCCGCTGCACCTTGCGCCACCAATTGGGCGACTGCAGCGCTGTGCCCTGTGGCGCTGGGCTTGGGCAGGTGCGCAGGAATGTATAGCGTTGCCTGGGTCTGGTAGTCAAACGGGCTTTGCACCTGCAGTACCTGCGCTCCCTCCAGACCGCACGACGCGACAAAATGCGCCATGCTTGCGTCATGCCCCAAGGTGGCCGAGGTAAAAATCCAAGACTTTCGGCTGCCAACTACACCGTCCGACGTGATGACGCGTGAACGCATCGCATCGGCAATATCTAGCGGTGACTGTATGAGTCGAACCTGGGACATTCCCACCTCCAACCAACGCACAGCCCCCGGCAGCACTGCGTGCGAAAACATGTCCAGTTCAGACATTAACCGTGAACCCCGCTCGTGCAATGATTTGAGTTCAGGAGACAGCTCCTCCATGCTACGCAGTACCACATCAGTTTGCTGCAATGCCGTATGCACCGCTGATACCGCTGACCGCCAATCCTCAGCGGCAATACCGGATGGCTGTTCTGCGTCCCACGCAATGCGCCTGGAATCCTGGCCCACGCCACACAGCGTGCGCAACACAAGAACACTGTGACTGAGTTCTGACAACATTTCTGGCCATGCAGCATGTGCCAGGGCCATCAATTGCCCCTGCAAGGCCAGATCACGACCAAAGTTATCCAACTGATGGGTTGTGAGCTGACGGCCTAAAAATTGAACGCCAATTTCATTCAACTGGTGCGCTTCATCAAAAACCACCGAATGCACCGTAGGCAGCAATTCCGCCACACCCGACTCCCGGATGTTCAGGTCGGCAAAAAATAAATGGTGGTTAATGACCACCACATCAGCGGCCATGGCCTCGCGCCGGGCCAAGTTGACATGGCAGTTGTGGATTTGCGGACAACGTGCACCCAGACAGTTTTCACGCGTCGACGTAACGAGCGGAAGGACGGGCGAGCGTTCATCGAGCTGTGTCAGCTCGGCCATATCCCCCGCACGGGTTAGCAGTGACCAGGTCTCTACCCGCGCCAGATCCCGTTGAACTGATGCTTTGAGGGCTATTTCATCCTGCCGGGCATTGCCCAGGCGGTACATGCACAAATAGCTGCTGCGCCCCTTCAGCAAAGCGGTTCGCACGGGCATGCCCAGTGCTTTTACCAAACGGGGTAGATCCCGGACGAACAGTTGGTCCTGCAATGTCTTGGTCGCAGTGGACAACAGCACACGTTCGCCGCTCAACAGGGCTGGCACCAGGTAGGCAAAGGTCTTTCCGACCCCCGTGCCAGCCTCCACCACCAACACACCACCGGACTCCATAGTGGTGGCAACGGCCAGGGCCATGGTGGTCTGCCCACTGCGGGGGTTGAACTCATCGACACACCGCGCCAAGGCGCCATCGGCATCAAAGGCTTGCGCTACCGCATCCTGCAGGCCCATGCTTTAGGCCGGCTCGTTCGGCTGCAGTTCACGCTCAACCCGGGCAATTTCGTCGCGCAAACCCAGGCGGCGCTTCTTCAAACGCCGCATCATCAGTTCGTCCACCGGCGCATCACTCGCGGCTCGGTCTATCAGGGCATCCAGATCGGCATGTTCTATGCGCAACTCGATCAGATGGCGCTCAGGAGAGTGGAGATTTGTTACCAAGGGCAATGGAAGTCAGTACGGGTTTAAACTACGGCGACAGAGGTCGTGCTGGCTTGATAATACGACCTTACAGTCCTTTTGCAGAAAGTATTGCTTCTTAAGCAAATCAACATGGCCACTGGTTACCGACTCACTGCTTCTACCGGCATACACAAGGGCGACCGCGAGTACCAACAGGACCAGATCGCGCTAATTAAACACCCCCGGGTGAATGGCTGCATCCTGGCCATCGTGGCCGACGGTATGGGTGGACGCAGTGGCGGCCGCAAGGCGTCTGACCAGGTCATGATGACCTCCAAACAGCTTTTTGAGCGCTATGACCCCGACACGGATGACGCATCTGCCATCCTGGCCCAGATCGTGCAGGAAGCACACGTCGTCATCAAACTCACCGCCATCTCGTCGGAAGAAGAACCGCACAGCACCCTCGCCGCATTTTTGATCAACTCTGGCGGTGATTGCCACTGGGCCCATACGGGCGACTCCCGCATTTACCATTTCCACGGCAACCGTTTTGTCAAACGCACGATGGACCACTCGTATGTGCAGGCCTTGGTTAACCGGGGCGAGATCACTGAAGAGCAGGCGGCTGTGCACCCACAGTCCAACATTTTGATGGGCTGCCTAGGGACCGAGAACGATCCACCAGTCGACTTTCATTTCATCTCCCAACTGCGCCCCGGCGACGCGCTGATGGCCTGCAGCGACGGCGTTTGGCACTACTTCAACACGGGTGAGTTGGGCTCGGTGTTATCAACCCTGAGTGCGCGCGAAGCCACCGAGTTTCTAATTGAAAAAGCCCGTTCCCGCGGCCGCGGCGCCGGCGACAACCTGTCGATTGTGGTTGTCAAACTCGAACCGCTGACACCATAAAACTTCGAACGTCAGGGCGGCAACGGTAGCGCTGGAGCGCCCTTGCCATGGTCCAACAGCCGCTGGTCGCGCTCTTGGCGTCGTTTTTCCAGCGCCTTCTGCTTTTCCACAAAGGCTTCGCGATTTTTCTCGACGACCTTGGGTTCCAGCATATTTCTGGGTTTGGCGACCGGCGCTTTGCCGACGGTCGGTTGTGCCTTTTGTTGGTGGGTGTGCAGCCTGCCATCCAGAGTTTTCTGCCGGTCTGCTGTCTGAGGGTTATCGGCGGCAGTCATTGCTTCCTGTTGGCGTTGCACACTTTCCGCCGCCTTCTGCTCAGCGTGCAATAGTTTTTCTGAGTTCTTTTGAAGTCGCTCTACGGCATTGAGGCTGGATTCTTGCCTTTTCAGGTCGGTGAGCATCTCGCGCCGCCGCACACCCACCTGATTCTGGCAGTCTGTCACCGCAAACCGCGACAAACAAGCCGCTTCTTCTCTATCCAACTCGGCGGACTTCTGCTGGCGCAAGCTGTTAATGCGTATGCGCTGTTCTGCGGCATCACCCGGCACCGGGTCCGGCACTGCTTGCGAAAGGGCCATTGCGCTGTAACCAGTCAGCAGCAGCCCCATCATCCACCGGCGTTTCATGTGAGCCCCGTATCGACCGTGCGCCGCTCCAGTGACAGGTATTCCTTGGACTGCATTTCGCTCAAGCGTGACACCGTCCGCGGAAATTCATGCGCCATAGGGCCATCGGTATACAAATCGATAGGGGCGACCTCTGCTGACATCACCAACTTGACACGGCGGTCGTACAACACGTCGATCAACCAGGTAAAGCGCCGTGCCTCCGACGCCATGCGCAGCGGCATATGTGGCACATCACTCAAAAAAACCGTATGAAACTGGGTTGCGATCTCCAGGTAGTCGTTCTGTGAACGGGGCCCACCACACAACGATTTGAAGTCAAACCAGACCACGCCACCGGCCTTTCGGCGCACCCAAATTTTCCGCGACTCGATGTTCAGCACCGGCTCTTCATCGTGGGTCTCTTCCAGCGCGTTGAAAGCTGCCTCCATAGCGGCATCTGCGACCGGCCCGTTAGGCATGTGGTACAGCGTCAGCGTATCCAGCGTGCGCTTGCGGTAGTCGGTTCCATTGTCGACATTGAGCACCTCCAGGTGTTCGTTCAGCAGCGCAATGGCGGGCAGAATGCGGTCCCGGTGCAGGCCACCGGGGTACAAATCATCCGGCTTGAAGTTCGAGGTCGTCACAAAGCCCACACCATTGTCAAACAGCGCGGCCAACAAGCGGTGCAGGATCATGGCGTCGGTGATGTCCGCCACATGGAATTCGTCAAAACAAATCAGCCGAAACCGCTTGGCTATGCGCTTACCCAACTCATCCAGCGGATTGACGGTGCCCTGCAACTCAGTTAGCTCGCGGTGCACCTCGCGCATGAACTCGTGAAAGTGCAAGCGCGTCTTGCGCTTGAGCGGAACCGCGTTGTAAAAGCAGTCCATCAAAAAACTTTTACCCCGCCCCACCCCACCATACAAGTACACGCCACGGGGAACATCGGGCCGGTTGATCAGTTTCTTGAATGCATTGGAGCGCTGCTCCTTGAAGTCCGACCACTCCTGGGCGCAGCGCTCCAGAGCCTCCACCGCGCGCAGTTGTGCAGGGTCGGCCACGTAGCCCCGCGTGGCAAGTTCGGCTTCGTAGGTTTGTTTAACGTTCAAAACATAGACTTTCTAATTGCTACCAATTTAATAGCTTCATGCCTATATTCCACGGGGGCTAGAAGCCAATTTAACCGATAAGCGATCAGAAGTTCAAGGTCCGTTTGTCCACCGCCAAAGCAGCTTCCTTGGTGGCTTCGCTCAAAGATGGGTGGGCGTGGCAGATGCGGGCAATGTCTTCTGCACTGGCCTTGAACTCCATAGCCACCACGGCCTCAGCAATCAGCTCGCTGGCCTGTGGGCCGACGATGTGCACACCCAGAATTTCGTCGGTTGTGGCATCTGCCAGAAACTTGACGAAGCCCGTGGTGTCGCCCAGGGCGCGCGCACGGCCATTAGCCAAGAATGGGAAAGAACCCGCCTTGTAAGCCACACCATCAGCCTTGAGCTGCTGCTCGGTACGGCCTACCCACGCAATCTCGGGGCTGGTGTAAATAACCCAGGGCACGGTGTTGAAATTGACGTGCCCGTGCTGGCCGGCAATACGCTCGGCCACAGCAACACCCTCTTCTTCCGCCTTGTGCGCCAGCATGGGGCCACGCACCACATCTCCCACCGCCCACACATTGGGCAAATTGGTCTTGCAGTCGCCATCCACCACAATGGCGCCGCGCTCGTCCAACGCCAGGCCGACGGCTTCACCGTTCAAACCGATGGTGTTGGGCACACGGCCGATGGAGATGATGAGTTTGTCCACATCCAGCGTTTGGGCCTCGCCCTTGGCATTGGTATAGGCGATGGAGAGGCCTTTCTTGGCCGACTTGATCTCACCTACCTTGACGCCCAGTTCGATCTTCAGGCCCTGTTTGGTAAAGGCCTTAAACGCTTCCTTGGCCACCTGTTCGTCCACCCCACCCAGAAACGTGGGCAGACCTTCGAGTATGGTGACTTCAGCGCCAAGCCGGCGCCAGACAGAACCCATCTCCAAACCAATGACGCCGGATCCAATCAGGCCCAGCTTCTTGGGCACCGCGCCCAGGCGCAAGGCGCCGTCGTTGGACAAAATACGGTCTTCGTCAAAATGCGCACCGGGCAAGGCACGGGCGTTTGACCCCGTGGCCACTATGACGTGCTTGCCCAGTAAGGAATCTTCGGTTGCACCAGCCACGTTGATGACGTAGCCATCGGCCGACGCCGTGACAAACGAGCCGCGGCCATGGAAAAAAGCAATCTTGTTCTTCTTGAACAGATACTGCACACCGTCGTTGTTTTGCTTAACGATGGCATCTTTGCGAGCCAGCATTTTGGTAACGTCCATCGTCACGTTGGACGCCGAAATTCCGTGGTCCGCAAAGTGGTGGTTGGCGTGGTCAAAGTGCTCGGACGACTGCAGCAACGCCTTCGATGGGATGCAACCCACGTTGGTGCAGGTGCCACCCAATGCCGGACCGCCCTTTTCGTTCTTCCACTCGTCGATACAGGCCACGTTGAAGCCCAACTGGGCTGCGCGAATGGCGGCGATATAGCCACCGGGGCCGCCGCCGATGACGATTACGTCGAATTGTTTGCTCATGGTTTTCCTAATCAGTTGGGGACAGAGCTTCGCTGCGCTACGGTCTGTCCCGCAAATTCATCAAATATCAAATAGCAGGCGGGCAGGATCTTCCAGCGCATCCTTCATGGCCACCAGACCCAACACGGCCTCGCGGCCGTCGATGATGCGGTGGTCGTAGGACATGGCGAAGTAGTTCATCGGGCGCACGACCACCAGACCGTTTTCCACCATGGCGCGGTCCTTGGTGGCATGCACGCCCAAAATGGCGCTTTGCGGCGGGTTGATGATGGGCGTGGACATCATGGAGCCGAAGGTGCCGCCGTTGGAGATGGAGAAGGTACCACCGGTCATTTCTTCAATGCCCAGCTTGCCGTCTTTGGCCTTTTGACCGTATTCGGCAATCTTCTTCTCAATATCGGCAAAGCTCATCTGATCGGCATTGCGCAAAATGGGCACCACCAGGCCACGGGGTGAACCTACCGCGATACCAATATCAAAATAGCCGTGGTAGACGATGTCATTGCCGTCCACCGACGCATTCAGCACGGGGAACTTCTTCAGCGCATGCACCGCAGCCTTGACAAAAAAGCTCATAAATCCAAGCTTGACGCCATGTTCCTTCTCGAAACGCTCTTGCATGCGCTTGCGCATCTCCATGACCGGGGCCATGTTGATTTCGTTGAAGGTGGTCAGGATCGCATTGGTGGATTGCGACTGCAGCAAGCGCTCGGCTACGCGGGCACGCAGGCGGCTCATCGGTACACGTTGCTGAGGGCGATCGCCAAAATCCACCGATGGAATGGCAACCTGTGGCAATAAAGTGGCCTTAGCCCCCGTCGGTATTGATACGGGTGCTACTGTTTTAGGAGCAGACACCGCAGCTGCACCAGCTGCCACTGCACCCAAAACATCTCCCTTGGTGACACGGCCATCTTTGCCGGTACCGGCCACTGCGCTGACCGACAGGTTGTTGTCGGCCAACAGCTTGGCGGCAGCGGGCATGGCCACGTCGCCCTTGGCATTGCTGGCCGCC
>JBKJJC010000122.1:0-16323 GCA_046598245.1 Rhodoferax sp. | reverse complement strand
GACCCTGGTTGTAGCCGTGCGGCAAGACCCACACCCGATCGCGAGCGTTTCGGGCGGTAGCGACATCGATCGACAAGGGGAAGCGCGGGTTTGCTCGCATCCAATGGATTATCTGGTCCGAACGGCGGCGCCCGGTCGCGTTACCTCAAGTGAGGTACGGCCTGCCGACACGGGACTGGCTGGCCGTGATGATAGGCGGATAATCCAACAAATATCATTGGAGAAGCACGCCATGTCATCCGTCAACAAGGTCATTCTGGTCGGCAATTGCGGCCGCGACCCCGAAATTCGCTACCTGCCGTCGGGCCAGGCCGTGGCCAACGTCAGCGTGGCCACCAGCACCCGCCGCAAGGACAAGAACACCGGTGAAAGCATAGAGTCCACCGAGTGGCACCGCGTCACCTTTTACGACCGCCTGGCCGAAATCGCCGGCGAATACGTGCGCAAAGGCCGCCCCATTTATGTGGAAGGCCGCCTCAAATACGGCAAATACACCGACCAGGCCGGTGTAGAGAAGAGCACCGTCGACATCATCGCCACCGAACTGCAACTGCTAGGTGGCCGCGAAGGCATGGGTGGCCCCGGCGGTGATGGCGACGAAGGTGGAGGCGGCGCACCAGCACCCCGCCGCATGGCACCTAGCGCGTCCGCCGCACCCGCACCGCGCGCTGCGGCCGCTCCGGCACCCCGCCAGGCCCCGCCACCCCGGCCAGCCAGTGGCTTTGACGACATGGATGACGACATCCCGTTCTAGACCCGAACTTTTTTGATTTGTAAATAAAGGGCCGTGGCTTCAATGCTACGGCCCTTTTTCAATTGTTTACATTTTTTATACGAAGGAGTAAAATTTTATATAACCTACACCTTTTGGAAGTGTAAATAAATGAACCCTTACAACGTTCGTCTTCTCGTCTTCTCCAGCGGGGAGCGGTTCTATGTGCTGCAGCGAAGAGACACCGGGGAGCCGCTTTTTGAGCCGACGCTGTTCGTAACGAATGTTGCAAGAGCAAACGGGTTGGCAAGTGCAACCCTCAAGCAAGTGCTTACCTCCATCATGGTTCTGCAGCTCGCACTGGACCGCCTCAGCATTGACATCGACGCTCGACTTTCCGAAGGTCGGCTGCTCGACTTGAACGAGGTCGAAGCAGTTATTGGGTTTTGCCGAAAGCTCGTATCGAGCATCGTCGACGGTCCAGGGCTGCAGGCGGCCACGTCCGCCCCAAGAGTTGTGAGCCTGGAAAAGGTTCGAATGAAAAGCACCGTAGTCCCGGAAAATGATTTGGTGGACTCGCAAACAACTGGAGTTCGTGTGCGGTATATACGGGATTATCTGGACTGGCTGGCCAAGAAGCGCGAGCTCCGGATTGGGCCAGCGCATCCGCAATACGCTGGACTCAGCTCTATACGGACGCTAATTCATGAGGCCTTTACCGAGCGCGTACCCAAGGTATTCGCGAAAGATGAAGACGACCAGCGGCAAGGCTTATCGGATGAGGAAATGGCGAGGTTAAGGGCGGTCATTGCGCCGTCGTCGCCACAGAACCCATGGAAAGGTGCCGGCACGAAGATACGCAATGAATTAATGGTGGAGTATCTGATGGCGCTGGGCCTTCGAGCGGGAGAGCTCCTGGGAATTCGGATACCAAACATCAACTTTCAAGCTAACGAAGTGTCCATTAAACGGCATGCCGACGATGTTAAAGAAACGAGGCGGCGTGAGGCGAACACCAAGACCAGGGCCCGAACCGTTCCGGTGAGCGAGGAGTTGGTGATTAAAACTCAGTACTACGTAACTCATGTCCGCAGTCGCCAGGGCACGGCTAGAAAACATGGTTGGCTCTTCGTGGCCAACGGAACCGGTTTGGCCCTCTCGCTCTCAGCAGTCAACAAAGTCTTTGACGACTTAAGGGTCGCATGTCCGGACCTTCCCGCCGACCTCACGCCGCACGTGCTTAGGCATAGTTGGAACGACGCCTTTACGGCACTGATGGACGAGAGAAACATTCCCGAAGAACAAGAGATAAAAATGCGCAATGAGCTCATGGGGTGGTCTCCGAAGTCCAAGACAGCGGCGACCTACACGCGACGAAGCAATCGTCGAAAAGCTAATGAGGCGGGACGGGCATTGCAGAACGCCTTGAAGGGACCGGTGACACCATGACATCGGCAGTCCCCTCTAGGCCAAAGGACTTCGCACTCCCTAATTATCGGACTGGCTTCGTGACGGCCAAGAGCAAAGACGTCTTTGACTCAGACTCCGATGTTTGGAAGTTTCGCAGTGAAGTTCGAACGCTCTCGCTGGCCTTTACTCAATTCAGCTTCCTTAGCGATGAGATGCTGAGCGCGCTTAAATCAACCATGGTCTGGTTTGCAGAAAACCATTCACCGGGCTACCTGCAAAACCTACACGGACGGATGCTCCACTTTGTGCGTAGCATGGCCGCTACGAAGGGTGCGACTGGCGCACGTATAACAAGCGCGGCAGTCATCAACTACAAAGGCTCGCTGGATGAAACCACCGAGTATTACCTGGGTGTCGTTAAGGTATTCCTGCTTAAATGGAGCCGACTTGGCTATCCCGGCGTCGACGCCGACGCAATCGCCCTGTTAAAGGGCTTGCGTATAAAAGGTAACGCAAAAGGAGTTGCAGTTGCGACGATGGACCCTGTCATGGGGCCTTTCACAGGTATTGAACTTGAGGCAATTCAGGCTGCACTGAATAGCGCGTACTCTCAGGCGGGCATAACCGAGGCCGAATACCTGCTGGCATGGCTGTTCATGGCGCTGGGTCAACGTCCCTCGCAGTATGCCGCGCTAAAAGTTCGCGACCTCACTACCGTGACACTCGCAGACGGAACGGTCACGCACTTTATCCAAGTTCCGAGAGCGAAGAAGCGAAATGCCGGTCTTCGGTCGTCCACGAAATCCCGGGAACTTGTTCCTCAAATTGGCGAACTTGTATGGGCGTACGCTAAGAAAGTTGCTTTGCAATTTGTGGGTGTCTTGGATGACCCCTCAAATGCACCATTGTTCCCTCAAATTAGGTCGACTTGCCTCACTGGCCCCTTTGCGTATCACCAGACCGGCGCTCAATTGGGGAAAGGACTGGCTGAGTCCTTGGAAGCGCTGTCTGTAATGTCGGAGCGTACGGGCGAACTCTTAAACATTACGCCGGTTCGTTTCCGTCGCACCTTTGGAACCAGAGCCGCGCAGCAAGGGCATGGCGAGTTGGTTATCGCCGAATTGCTGGACCACAGCGACACCCAAAATGTGGGTGTGTATGTGGCGTCGGTCCCCGAAATAGCAGCGCGCATAGATAAGGCAATAGCCATGGAGTTGGCACCGTTGGCTCAGGCATTTCAAGGGATGCTGATTGCCGACGAGTCTCAGGCTACTCGAGGCGCGGATGCTTCAAGCCGGATTGTTGACTTGCGAATTGACAAGAGCACCCCTATGGGGTCCTGCGGACAGCACTCGTTTTGCGGCTTCAATGCACCTATCGCCTGCTACACATGCAAGAGCTTCCAGCCTTGGCTTGATGGCCCTCACGAGGCTGTACTGGACAAGTTGTTGGAACGACGGGAGCGGCTCCTCAGCACAACGGGCTCAACTATGGCGTCCATAAACGACAGGGCAATTCTGGCAGTGGCTGAGGTCGTTCAGCTATGCAAAGAATTCCGCACAGGGGAGGGGCAGTAGGTGACAAATATTGTCCAGTTTGTCCCGCGCGCGGGGGTATCGGCCCAGGAGAACAATGAAGCGTTTCGCACATTCTGCAAATCCGAGCTATCGGTCTTTGGGCATGACCTTCCATTTGACGAAAACGTTTGGGATGTCACTTTGGCTCTGGAGCTGAAGAGCAAAAATCACGCTCAAAGACTGGTCTTTAGTACCTTTGCTAGTGTCAATGACCGTGACGTGCAAGCTATGGCAGAGCCCTTCTTGTCGTTTGCAAAGGGGTACATGAGGTATCAACACTCCATGCGGCCGACGAAGTCGGTTGGCACCCGGCTCTCGGCCTTGAGGGCGTTAGAAGCCGCCTTGGTTGAAAACGAAATGTCGGCAGCGCCCTGGTTGGTAACGTCCGACGTGTTGAACCGGGCTGCGAAACTTATACGGGAGAAGTTCACTGCAGCGGTTGCGTACCGGACAGGCAGTCAACTGGAAATGCTGTCGGAGTTCCTGAGTGACAAACAATTGACCGCGGTGCCAGTGCAATGGGTCTCTCCCCTGCAGCGTCCCGCGGATAGTGTGCGCGTTGGTGAAGAGTTCGACAAACGGCGTCAGGAAAAGCTGCCATCGCCCGCAGCCTTACATGCCATCGCAACGGCCTTTCGACTGGTGACGGAGCCCGTAGACATCCTCGTTTGCTCCGCCGCGGCAATGCTGTGCTCCGCACCAGACCGTATTAACGAGTTACTTGACTTGGATTTGCAGTGCGAGGTCACGCAGGAAGTGCCGTCAACTGGTGCGGACGCCTATGGCCTGCGATGGTTTCCATCAAAGGGCGCAGCGCCTATGGTGAAGTGGGTTCTTGGCTCAATGGCGGATGTTGTCAAGATGGCCTTAGTGAAAATTCGACCAGTTACAGAGCCTGCGCGCCAAATCGCGCGGTGGTATCAAAAGTACCCTGGCAAGATATTCCTTCTACCGCAATTCGAATACCTCAGAAAGTCAGAGCGGCTGACAATTGCCGAAATTAAGGATGTGCTGTTTGCATCCCCAGTTACGGATATCGCAATACGCACTTGGTGCAAAACTGAAGGGATTGTTTTAACGAGAAAAGACGGGCAAACAACCGCCTCATTCGACGACATTCAAAAGGCCGTTATCGCCATGTTGCCCACGGGTTTCCCTGTGGCAAATAAGCGAAACGGACTGAAGTTCAGTGACGCGCTGTTCCTTGTACAGAAAAACTTAATGCACCCGGGTCGACCGACCTATCGATGCGCAATTGACAAGCTGGAGCAGGGCGATGTGTACAACCGCCTTGGCGCGCGAAGTTCTACTGGTATTCGTTCTATTTTTGACCGATTTGGTCTTACGGAAGATGACGGCAGCCCGATTGTGCTTTCAACGCATCAGTTTCGGCACTACTTGAATACACTCGCGCAGACCGGTGGTTTGAGTCAACTGGATATTGCAAAGTGGTCTGGCCGTGCAAACTTGTCCCAGAACGCAGCCTACGACCACCAGTCATCACGGGATGTCTTGGCCTTGGTACGACAGGCTATAGGGGACGAAGAGCGGATGGTTGGGCCATTGAGCCGCCTGGCGGGAATGCCGCTGACTAGGCGGGATGAATTTGCCCGCCTAAAGGTGCCGACCGCGCATGTCACCGACTACGGTTACTGTATTCATGACTTCACGATGCTCCCCTGCCAGGTCCACGCTGACTGCATGAACTGCACCGAACAGGTGTGCGTGAAGGGAGATAAGGTCGCCGAAGAGAACATCCGATTTGTGCGACATGAGACCCGCCAATTGCTTCACGAGGCAACTGCGGCCGCGGCGGACGATTGGTCTGGCGCAGACCGTTGGGTTGCCCATCAGTCCAAAACATTGGCCCGTCTAGACCAACTGTGCGAAATTCTTGAGGACCCCCTCGTTCCACACGGGGCAATCATCCAGCTTTCTGGCGTAGCCCCGGCTTCTCGGCTTGCACAGGCAGCCCAGCAGCGCCTGCTAATCGTCGACACGTCCCATCTTGGAGGTCATTCATGAGCAGAACACGTGCAAAGAACATTGGCGACGAAGACATTTCCGCCATCGTTTCAATTCTAGATGGCTGGTCTGGAAAGCTTGGCTGGGACTTGCTGATTGCCGCTATTGAGCGGCGCAATGGGAACAGGTACACAAGGCAGGCTTTGGATAAACATGAGCGAATAAAGCAGGCGTTTGTGCTGCGAAAGCAGGTGCTTACTGGGAAGGACGGCCTCGCCCGCAAGGTCAGCTCTCCAGAACTTCAGGCCGCCCTAGACCGAATTCAAAGGTTGGCTGCTGAGAACGCCCGGCTCACTAGAGAGAACGAGTTGCTGCTGGAGCAATTTGTGCGCTGGGCGTACAACTCAAACATAGCTGGAATTAGTCTGGAGAAGCTCAATAAGGCCTTGCCTGTAGTGGACCGTAACCAATCCGACAAGCGGCTTGCGTTGGTCAAGCCCTCGGCAAAAAGGAAATAGGGAAAAACAATGGCCAGCGGACAACAAATCTCGGAGCAAAACGTCAAGACATTCACCGCCTGGGCGGCGAGCAAGACAGATGACGACTATCGGGCAATGGCCAGTCGGGGTGTGCTGTCTCGAAAGGAAATTGCAACCGAGTGCGGGTTCGCAAAATCCGCTCTTGACCAGAATCCCCGCATCAAAGCGTCGCTGCGAGAGCTGGAAGACGCATTGCGCGCACGGGGCGTGCTTCCACCAGCCGTTGAGAAGACGGTGGAAGACGCAGCCAAACCGCTGGTACGGGAGCCAGGAAGACTTCGCGGAGCTCTGGATGCCGAACGCCTGCGCCGGCTTGAAACCGACAATGCCAGCCTCAAGGCAGAGGTTGCCGAGCTCAAGCGCACCCTGGAAAAACACACCATCCTCAGTGAAGTGCTGGCGTTGACAGGCAGGTTGCCCCGTTGATGCTTGAGCAGACCCTGCGGGTCACGTCCATCCGTAGCCAGAGTCCCCTGGGGTTCGGTGGCTGCATCTTCACAGGAAAGCCCATCGACGACCAGGGCAATGTCCAGGATGCGGCGACGTACTACGTCGTTAAGGCCACTGGCACCACCCTTGCCAAGGCTACTGTCCAGCCGGGACAGTGGTGGAAGGTGTCTGGCGAGGCCGCAGAGCGCGTTTTGGATGTAAATGGATACAAGGTCGCTGAGTGGCAGATTGAGGCCTCCAAGGCCGTTTTAACGCGCCCATCCGGTGAGCACATCGTTTCCTTCATCGCGGATAACCCTGCTTTCGAGGGCATTGGCCGGGTCAAGGCGCGCAAGCTCTGGGACACCCTGGGTGGCAAGTTGTACGACGCACTGGATGCCTCAGACGTGGATGCTCTTTCCACCGTTCTCACGCCGGAAAGCGCAATCCAGGTGGTGGGCGCCTGGGCCCAGTACGGCGACAGCCGCACCCTGCAATGGCTGCAGGCTGAGGGCATTGACCTGGAGATTGGCCGAAAGGTTCTGCAATTCTTCGGTCGGGAGACCCCCGTGAAACTGAAGGAAGACCCCTATCGGCTGCTTAGCTTTTGCGCATCGTGGCGGCAGGTGGATGCCCTTGCGCAAAGCCACTTTGCGGTTGCGTTGGATGACCCGCGCCGGTTGCAAGGCGCTATCGAAGAAGCCTGCTACCGGGTGTTCGCGGCAGGCCACACCATGGTGCTGTCCTCAACGCTAATGGAGTATTTGCAGGCCGTCCTGGGGCCGCAAACAAAGACGTTCAAGTGGCGCAGCCTAGTGCCTGCGGCACTGACCCAGGGCCTGACCAATGGCAGCTTCGTGGTCGGCCACCACGGTGTTCAGCCGCTCGGTGCCCTGGTCATGGAGCGCCAAGTCGCCAAGGCCGTGTCCGACAGGCTGGTTGCTACCGGTACTGCATTGATGCCCCCTGCAGACGTCGACGCCGTGCTGCACTCCTACGAAGCCAAGGAAGGCATCGAGCTCAATGCCGAGCAACGCAATGCCGTGCAACTGGCCACGAAAAAGTCGTTCATGCTCATCACGGGTGGTGCGGGCGTTGGCAAGACCACGGTGCTCAAGGCGTTGTACAAGGTCTACGACCAGGCGGGGATTGAGGTTGTTCAACTGGCATTGGCAGGTCGTGCAGCAAAGCGCATGCAAGAAGCCACCGGCCGTGCGGCGTCCACCATTGCCAGCTTCCTATGGTCTGCCAAAGAGTTGTCAGGCCCCTGCGTGGTGGTGGTAGATGAGGCCAGCATGGTCGACATCGTGACCATGCACAGATTGGTGGAGCTGCTAGGCCCCGATGTGCGCATCGTGATGGCAGGCGACCCTGAGCAGCTCATGCCGGTGGGCCCCGGCCTAGTGCTTCATGCCCTAATACGAGTGTCGGCTGTCCCTTTGGCTGAGCTCAAAATCATCAAGCGGTATGGCGGTGACATCGCGGCGGCAGCGGTCTCCATTCGCAAGGGAGCCTGGCCCTCCCTGCCCCGCGATGAGACGGACCCCATCGCGTTCATCCACTGTGCTGATGGGCGTACCTCAGCGGGCACAAGCCTGATTGCCGAAACGGTTCTGGACCTGTACAAGCTCGACCCAGCCAACACGCAAATACTTTCAGCCCGTCGCAATGGCTCGGATGGCGTCAAGACCATCAATGCGCTATGCCAGACGGCCACGACCAAGGGCAGCAAACCCATGACGGTTTGGAGCGCCCAGCACGAGCAGATGCTCCTCACCGGTTTCCACCTTGGCGACCCTGTGCTTTGCACCCGCAACATGTGGGGCCGGGGCCTGCAGAATGGCTCGCTCGGCGTTATTGTGGAGGTCGATGATGTACCGCAGATGCTGACCGACGAGGACGGTGCAGTTACTGAGCCCGCATTGGCATGGGTCCTTTGGGACGATGGTGTGCGCAGGCCTGTAGTGGAGGCAATGCTGGACGACCTGGAGCTCGGCTATGCCATCACAGTGCATAAGGCGCAAGGGTCCCAGTGGCCCCGCGTCATCGTGCCACTCACCGGCCATCGATTGCTGGACCGCACGCTGGTTTACACCGCCGTCACCAGGGCACAAAAGCAGGTGCTGATTGTCGGGGACGAGCAGGCAGCGAAAGCTGCTGTCGAGAGCCCACCACGAGTCCGGGCTAGGAAGGTGGCTTTAGACTTACTTGTGAATTTAGGGGGATAGCAATCTCTTGAGTTGTACAGAAGAATCCAATTTACACAGAGATGTGCCGAATCTTGGTGCGTCAATCGGCGATGCAGTGACGATGAATTTCGTTAAAGCAAGCCGAGCATACTAAAACTCTTGAATAATGGAACGTAATGGCCGAATCAAAGAACAATGAATTGGGACTCTTGAAATGGTCCGTTGGGCTACTGCTCCTAACGCTTCTCGCATTTGCAGGTAGTGAGATAGTTTTTATCGGCCCCATCCTCATATCCCTAGCGCCGAACTTCCTACTGTTGGGGCTACTTCTCCTTTTCGTTCTATTTGCTAAAGCATTCATAAGGCCAGGCATTCTTCTATGGCTTCTCGTGGCGCTAGCCGTGCCGTTGATAGCCCTAAACACACGAATCCCCACACTAGCAAAAGACTTGCTAGCAATGGAATGGCGAACTGAAAAAATTGGAATACCACTACAAGCTACTAGGTCACAGCCAATAAGGCTACGAGGTGAAGAAAACTCAATTTCTGCACGGAAATTTGCGTACGACTCGGCGCGACCATCATGCTATGGCGATGGTTGTTTCACTACTCGTGGATTTCGTACCCCGCTACCACATCTTGGTTATGACTATTGGTCAGAGAATCCCAAAGAAACAATACTTGAAACTGGACTCACGCTTGCAAAGCCGGATGAAATCGCTCCAACGCTGGATATTTCTTCTGCGCAAGATGGTTTGATTTTCACAGTACGGCTAAAACTTTCAGATTCAGGCGGCAATCTCATATCTTCCGCCACCTACAAATATAGAAATGGCTTCCCCCAAGAGCCCCAAGATGATTCGGCGAGTGCAGACCTAATCAAGACTTCGCCGAAATTGGCATTGAACTACATGGCACATGGAAATTTCATCAATGGACTTATAGGGCGTGTGGTAGCACCGGACGTTGCTTTTCCCATTAAGAGTTTTATTTCACGAAGCATTAACCTTACCGAAAGTCCTCTGAATGCTGAAAAAATTAGTCGGGTCCAATTAGAGACAATGGAGCAAAAAATCTTCGACCCCGCACTACTAGTAAAGGGGGTAAATCAGGAAAGCGCAAAAGACCCTTGGCCAGAAAAAGGCTGGGATGAGGAGCGCTACAAATTCTGCGACAACGTCCTAAAGCGGGAGTCACCACAGGCGCAGGGTGGCATGGTGCAAGTATGGTGGGTATTTGTGCAGGACGCTACTGGCCGTATAAAAATCCGACGTACAAGCAATGAGCTATGTGATGAACAATATCTCTGGTCGTTTGACTACGTAGCGCAAAGACCAGGTGTTGTAATTACTAAATACAGCGTGATTGGCGAGTTGCAATACCAGGTTACTTTTCAACGCCCACCGGAAATTTATGGGTATCAAGGGGGGATTCGCCAGAAGACATTTCATGAAAGCGACGGATATGTCTACTTTGAATGGATGGACAAGAATCGCCCAGGGTACGACTTGGAAATCAAACGGAATCTTTCAGTGCGCTTCTTGGTGCCCAAAGCGGGCGTAACTGCGCAATAGGCGGTGTGGGCATCCGTGCGCTAAACTGCCTCGCTATACGATGCAAGCTCTCTCGTAGGAAGTGTAAATAGAAGTCTTTTAGCAGGTCAAAAAGTTGTACTTATAGACAAAGTGTGATTTTGAAGTTAATGAAAGTCTCGTTTTTCACTCACACACATCGAAATATTTACAGAAAAAGTTCCGGATAACCGTTCTGAAGAAACCGCCCGTTCGAGACGGCTGTTACTTCCCTTGAACCACTTTGACGTGTGCGCGCACCAAGGCCTTGAATGTTTTGATGCGCCGTACTAACGGCCACCAGTCATACAAGAATAACTGCAGTGGCCGCCACATTGCCACCCATCCCACAATGGTGAAACTCTCCCTGGCAATGGTGTGCATGGGGCTGGTGCCGTTTTGCTGAATGGCGTCTGCGATCAAAAGGCATACCGCAACAAAAGCCAGCCCAATGCACAGGCTGGTGCGCCCTTGCCAGAACAAGTCGCTCAGGTCGCGGCGCGCCATGTCAGCCTTGTCCTGGAAATGGTTGTGAATGGCCTCGGTCACCAGGTGCGTGGCATCCCCTTCCGTCGGCATGGTCTGCAAGTGCACAGTGAGATGGAACGGGTGCTTGGGATCAATGCCGCGCGCCCAGGTTTCAATGAAGGCCTCGGCCTCCCGGTCTAATGCCTTGCTGTGAAAGGGCGTGGGGTCCATGGAGTTGAACAACTGTGCCAGCTCGCGCACGCGCAGTTCCAGATGGGGTGCAGTTGGGGCGTGCCGTGTCATGCTGCTAACACCCCCGCAGGTCTATTCACCATACAAGTACAGAACATAAATGTTCAGCAAGTACATGCCGGCAAGTCCCAGACTGACCCAGCTCATGGTTCGTAACACCCGAACAGCGGGCTTGAAGAACAGCCCAACCAGTGCAAGCCCGGTCATGGTGATGGCCGATGCCGCTGTAACCGCATGCACCGGTGACACGTGGGCCAGCAGCACGCCAGGGCGGTAAAAAACATCGTCCACCGCAATGATGAAGACATTAAACAAATTGCTGCCAAGCAGGTTGCCAATGGCCATATCCAGTGCGCCCATGCGCAGGGCCGACACGGTTACCGCCAACTCGGGCAACGAGGTTGCAAATGCTACAAAAAGGCTGCCCACAAAAGATTTGTTCCAGGCCATGGCATGTGCCAGATCTGTGGCCACAAATGGCAACCATATGCCAGCCCCGGCCACCACGCAGGCCGCCATGGCAAAACGCCAAATGGCCGTGCGCAGGGTGGGCAGGGTTTCGTCCCGCGCAGTTTCGGACGTGGCGGCGTGGTCACGTTCATAGGCAAACAATGTACGCATGGCCACCAAATACAGGCCCAGGAGTATGGGGGTGGTCAAACCAAAACCCCATTGCGCGAAAGCGGCCGAGTTCTCAGAGCCATGGGGCAGCTTGACCTGGCTGATTAACAGGCCGACCAGGGTAAAACCCAGCATCAACACGCCAAAAGCGGCTGCCAGTACATGGCCCTGACCGGCGCGGTGCCAGAGGGGTGAACTGCGAAAGAAGGCATCGATCACGACCAGAAACACAAGGTTTACCACGCAACTGCCCAAGGCATCACCCACTGCGAGATTCGGTGCATTGGCGACGGTGACGCTGCTGATGCCCGTGGCCAATTCAGGCAAAGACGTGACAGTAGCCAACAGCGCCATGCCGACCCAACTGCCGGACATCCCGGTCTGCCGGGCAATCACATCGCCGTACCGAGACAGCTGGTAACCCGCAAGGCCGATCAAGCTGGCGCAAAGGGCGAATTGCAGCCAAATGGTTGCGATAGCGGTCATGTCAATATGGGGTAGATGAATGGAACAAAGTTACTTATACCGTGTGATAGTGTCCAGGGTGTTGACATGCGTCATAGCCGTGTCTATCGCAGATGCCGAAATTTGTCGTGAGGAGACTTCATGAGACTGTCATTGCGATTCATACTGCCCTTGTTTTTGGTGCTGGCCGGGATCGCCTATGCAATGGCACCCCTGGTGGACCAACTGACTTTGCGGTGGTTTGTGCGCGACATTGAAATTCGCGCGTCTCTGATTGCCTACACGATTCAGGAGCCATTGCAGGAACAACTTGCGGCGGGCAAAAAAGTCAAGATTTTGGAATTTTTCAACCGCATCACACAGGATGAGCGCCTGTATGCCGTGGGTTACTGCGCTGACTCTGCGAGCCCCGTCCTTGCTAGCCGATCCTTGCCAGCAGACATTCGCTGTGACAACCTGGATCGATGGCTGGGTTCTGATGACCACCTGTTGCCCAGCGCGAGAGGCCCCCTGCACATCGCCGTTCGGGCCATCGCAGAAGGGGAAGTCGCGGCGGCTGGCCAGATGGTCATGGTTCACGACATGAGCTTTGTAACCCGACGCAGTGAAGAGACCAAACGCTACTTGTTTTACGTGTTCCTGGCGCTGGCCGGCGTCGTGTCACTGATTACCGTTGTGGTTGCCCAGTTGTCCTGGCGCGGCTGGATGGCAGGTATGCAGTCACTGCTGCGGGGCGAGGGCCTGCTGCGCCGGCCCGAATTTGATTCGCAGGCAAGCTTGCCAGGCTTCAAACCCATTGCCCGAGACCTCAAGCGGCTGATCCGTGAACTGGAAGCAGAAACGCGCACGCGTGACGAAAGTCAAGTGACTTGGACCCCTGAGGCACTACGGACGATTCTGTACAGCGAGTTGCGTGGTGAAGATGTGATCGTGGTGTCCAACCGCGAGCCCTACATTCACCAGCGCAAGGGTGAACGTATTGATGTGCAACGCCCCGCCAGCGGCCTGGTTACCGCGCTGGAGCCCATCATGCGCGCCTGCTCTGGCACCTGGATCGCCCACGGCAGCGGCACCGCCGACCGCGAGGTTGTGGACAAGAACGATTGCGTCAAGGTCCCCCCGGACAACCCAGCTTATCAAATTCGGCGCGTGTGGTTGACACCGGAAGAAGAAGCGGGCTACTACTACGGTTTTGCCAATGAGGGGCTCTGGCCGCTGTGCCACATCGCCCATGTTCGGCCCGTCTTCCGCTCCAGCGACTGGGCCCAATATGTTGAAGTCAACCGCAAATTTGCCAGAGCCGTGGTAAGTGAGTCCAAGACGAAAAACCCCATTGTTCTAGTGCAGGACTACCACTTCGCGCTACTGCCCAAGATGATCCGCGAAGCGTTGCCCGACGCCATCATCATCAGCTTCTGGCACATCCCTTGGCCCAACCCCGAATCCTTTGCGATCTGCCCCTGGCGCGAAGAAATACTGGCGGGTATGCTGGGCAGCAGCATCATGGGGTTTCATACCCAGTTTCACTGCAACAATTTTGTCGACACCGTGGACCGTTTTCTGGAAGCCCGCGTGGACCGGGAGTCTTTCAACGTTTCCTATGGTGGCAAACTGACCGCGGTGCACCGGTACCCTATTTCCATCGCTTGGCCGCCAGAGCCCGAAATGATGGAAAAGGCGCTGGCGGATTGCCGCATCGACATGCGCAAGCTCAATGACCTGCCACCGGACCACAAACTCGGCATTGGAGTGGACCGACTGGATTACACCAAGGGCATCGTCGAGCGGTTTCGGGCCATCGAACGTCTGCTGGAGTTAAACCCGGATTGGGTGGGTCGTTTTAGTTTTGTACAGATTGCAGCACCCACGCGTTCTGGCATCGATGAATACCAACACCACGAAGCGGCAGTGCGTGCATTGGCTTCGCGTATCAATGGTCGCTTTGAACGGCGGGGTCCGCCACCTATCCTGCTCAAGATAGAACACCACGATGCGCGCGCTGTATACATCTACTACCGAGCTGCCGACCTGTGTTTTGTCAGCAGCCTGCACGATGGCATGAACCTGGTGGCAAAAGAGTTTGTTGCGGCCCGGGATGACGAACGGGGCGTTCTAGTGCTCTCGGAATTCACGGGGGCTGCAAGGGAGCTTCCGGAGGCGCTGATCGTCAACCCCTATGACGCTGACCAATGTGCCGCAGCCCTGCACCTGGCCTTGACCATGCCGGACGCAGAGCAGCGTGACCGAATGCGCCTCATGCGCGGGCTCGTGGCAGAGTTCAATGTGTTTCGTTGGGCCGGCCGCATGTTACTGGATGCTGCATCGATGCGTCGGCGCAGACGCCTTGCTGGTAAAGCGGGGACACCACCGCTATGAAGAACCCTCCATCAAGTTACCCCCCGGCGGCGAGTACGGCATGGGCTTTTTTTTTGGATGTCGACGGAACCCTGATTGGTCTGGCTGACACCCCGGGCGCGGTGCAGGTTGACCAAATGCTCCTCGACCTACTGGGCAACCTGCACAGAGAAAGTGGTGGTGCACTGGCGCTGGTCAGCGGGCGCATGATTGCCGACCTGCAAGCGCGGATTGGTTTGCGCCAGTTGCCTTTGGCGGGGTTGCACGGCCTGGAGCGACGGGACAGTGCGGGTCGGCTTTGGATCCATGCCGCCCCACCAACCAGTAAAAGTGCCATCAAGGAAGCTCTGGCACCGTTGCTGGCGCGCCATCCGGGATTGCTGTTGGAGGACAAGGGCCTGACTTTGGCCTTGCACTACCGTCTTGCACCCGCCATGGCAGGGTATGTACATAAGCGCATGGCGGGCTTTGCCAATGCCCCTGGGCAGGACCTGGAGCTGCAGCCCGGCAAATTTGTCGTAGAAATCAAACCCCGTGGCATTGACAAGGGAACGGCCGTTGTGGAGTATTTGGCTGAGTATCCGTTCAAAGGCCGTCTGCCCGTGTTTATCGGAGATGACCTAAACGACGAACGTGGATTTGCCGAGGTCAATAAGCTGAGTGGCATTTCCATCAAAGTAGGCAAGGGGCCGAGTTGTGCGCGGTTTCGCCTGCCCGACGTAGCCGCAGTTCACCATTGGTTGGGCTCCGCATTGAAAGGATTGACATGAAAACACTAGACCTCGCGCTCATTGGAAACGGGACCATTGGCGCCCTGATTGACCAACGGGCGAGCATTGTCTGGGGCTGTTTTCCGCGGCTCGATAGCGATCCCGTGTTTTGTTCACTGCTCAAAGAAGTGGATGACTACGGGTTTTTCGGCATCGACATGTTGGACTTTGAACGTGCGGAACAAAACTACCTGGAGAATACGGCGATTTTGGTGACCCGGCTGATTGACCGCCATGGCGGCGTGGTGGAAGTCACCGACTTTGCGCCACGGTTTGGCCAACACGGCCGCAAGTTCAGACCCATGATGTTGGTGCGGCGCATACGGCGATTGGTCGGCAGTCCCCGTGTGGTGCTGCGTATGAGGCCTGCCTGCGACGACGGAGGCGCTAGGCCGTCCATGACCTGGGGCAGCAACCACATACGCTATGTCGCACCGACGCTCACCTTGCGGCTGACCACCGACGCCTCGTTAACGGCTGTGATGCAGGAAACGCCATTTTTTCTGGAGGACACGCTCACCTTGCTCCTGGGGCCCGATGAGACAGTTCAAGACGGTGCGGCCGAAGTGGGGAGGCGCTTTCTGGAGGAAACAACCACCTATTGGCGCGACTGGGTGCGCAACCTGGCGATTCCCTTTGAGTGGCAGGCTGAGGTGATCCGGGCTGCCATCACGCTGAAGCTCAATGCGTTTGACGACACCGGGGCCATCATTGCGGCCATGACAACCTCCATCCCCGAGGCTGCGGGCAGTAGCCGTAACTGGGACTACCGTTTTTGCTGGTTGCGAGACAGTTATTTCGTGGTGAACGCGCTCAACCGCTTGGGTGCCACACGCACCATGGAGCGGTATATGGCCTACATCATCAACATTGCGGCCGAAGCCAATGGCGGGCCACTGCAGCCAGTCTATGGCATCGATGGCCGCGCCGAGTTGCACGAGCGCGAAGTGCCCACATTGGCGGGTTACCGGGGCATGGGCCCGGTGCGCATAGGCAATCT
>JBKJJC010000116.1:0-3564 GCA_046598245.1 Rhodoferax sp. | reverse complement strand
GTCCCGCTTTATCCGACCTTGCTCTAGATCATCCCGCCCTTGCGCATCCGGGCCTACCATGCCTTCAAGGCGTCCCTGTGGAACGCCATTGGGAGGAATGTGTATGCAAACCAATGCGGGTGGTTTTGACCACGCGGGGTTGATCCAGAATATCAACGAAGGCCTATTGCCCCTCAAAAAAGCACAGCCCGAAGCGCTGCAGGCCTTTGGCCAACTGGCGCGCGCGGCCATGCTGGAGGGCAGTATCAGCGCCAAACACAAGGAGCTGATGGCGCTGGCCATTGGCATCACCCAGCACTGCTCGGGTTGTATTGGTTTTCACGTCAAGGCCCTGCACAAGTTGCAGTGCACGCGGGCTGAGTTGGATGAGATGCTCAGCGTATGTGTCTACATGGGTGGCGGCCCGGCACTGATGTACGCCGCAGAAACCGTCAAGGCTTGGGAAGCGATGGCACCTTCCAGCTAGCGTGCTGGGTTGCCAATGCGCTGTGTGCAAAATGACCCTCTGGCCCCCGTTAGAACTGCCTATACAGCTATCAAGTTGATAGCAAATATTCCTTGTCCATCCTTTACTTGCGCGCCAGCCACACTCCCAACACCGTGAGCACCATGCCCAACAAGGCCAAGCCCGTCAGGGTTTCACCAAAAAGTGCCCAGGCGATCAGGGCCGTGGACGGTGGCACCAGGTAAAACAGGCTGGCCACGTTGACGGCGCTGCCGTTGCGGATCAATACATTCAGCAGCGTCACCGCACCCAGCGACAACACCAGCACCAACCAGCCCAGGGCAAACACAAAAGAGGGTGTCCAGTGCACCACCATCGACTCGGTGGCCACGGCCGCCACGCCGGTCAGCGCCAAGGTAGGCAAGAACTGGATCACCGAGCCGGTGCGCAAGTCAAAAGACGGGCAGAAACGCTTCTGGTACAGCGTGCCTGCCGTGATGCCCAGCAAGGCCACCAGCGCCGGCAACAACATGGCCAGCACCATGCTGCCGCTGGTGCTGGCTGCTACCTTGTGTGCCACTACCAGGGCTACACCCACAAAGCCCAGTGCCAGCCCGCCCCATTGCGTGGCACGCACACGCTCGCCCAGCAACAGGCCCGCACCCAAGGCCGTGAGCACGGGCTGCAAGCCCACCACAATCGCCGTCACCCCAGCAGGCAGGCCGTGGCCAATGGCGATGAACACACCGCCCAGGTACACCCCATGCACCAGCACACCCGACACACCAATGTGCAGCCATTCCCGCACAGAGCGTGGCCAGGGTGCCCGCATGGCCCAGGCCAACGCGCCCATCAGCACCAGGACGATGGCATAACGCAGGCTCAGAAAGGTGAGGGGCTCGGCGTCTAGCAGGCCAAACTTGGCACCGATGAAGCCGGTGCTCCACAGGGCCACAAACAACAGGGGGTAGAGCGCGGAGAGGGAGGGGCGTTCAGGCGAACCCATAAGGGGAAAAAATGTTGGGTTGTAGTGGATTTTAGAGCGCGCTTGTGCGTGCGCGTGACCACGCAGCATCGGGTCGCCACTGCGCCGCCCAAGCTAACAGGTCGGATGCGGGCATGGGGCGTGCGATGCCGTAGCCCTGCGCCAGGTCGCACCCCAATGGCAGGAGCAATTCACCGTGGGCAACAGTCTCCACGCCCTCGGCAATGACCTGGCGCCGAAACGCCTTTGCCAGGCCGATGACGCCCTGCACAATGGCCAGGTCGTCGGTGTCGGTCAGCATGTCGCGAACAAAGCTCTGGTCAATCTTGATGCATGCGGCGGGCAAGCGTTTCAGGTAGGTCAGTGATGAATACCCGGTGCCGAAATCATCCAGTGCAAACTGCACGCCCAGCGCCTGGCATGCACGCATGACCTGTGAGACGTGGGCAATGTCTTCCATGGCGCTGGTTTCCAGTACTTCCAATTCCAGGCGGTGCGGCGCTACATCAGGCTGGGCCGCCAACAACTCGGTTAACGTGGCCACAAACCCCGCGTCCTGCAATTGCCTTGCGCCGATGTTGACACTGACGGGGATGTCCCTACCCATGGCCTGCCATGTGGCGATTTGCTGCAACGCCGTTGCAATGACCCATTCACCCAGATCGACGCTGATCGGTTGGTCCTCAATAGCCGGTAAAAACAAGCCGGGCGCCAATAGACCGCGCTCGGGGTGCTGCCAGCGGATCAGCGCCTCGGCGCCGATGATGGTGCCGGTGCGCATATTCACCTTGGGTTGGTAATACAGCACAAACTCGCTGTTGTGCATGGCAAGGCGAACGTGGTCCATGGTTTCGCGCTGGGTTTTTGCCGCCGTATCGTGGGCCACATCAAACAGGTGGTATCGGTTTTTGCCGGACTGCTTGGCCACATACATCGCCTGGTCTGCATGGCGCAACAGCATGTCGGCGTCCGACCCATCTTGGGGGTACACGGTGACACCCACGCTGCCCGATACCTGCAGCTCAATATCTCCTACGGGCACCTTGTCGGCGGCTGCATGCAAGAGCCGTTGCAAGATCGGCGCGCAGTCTTGCGCGGACTCCAGCCCCACCAGCACGGCTACAAACTCGTCTCCGCCAATGCGGGCCAAGGTGTCACCGTCACGCAGTGCCGTTTTCATGCGTTGGGCCAAGGCGATCAGCAACTGGTCACCTACCTCGTGCCCATGCGCGTCATTGACCGCCTTGAACCCATCCAGGTCCAAAAACGCCACACCAATCGACTCTTGTCGGCGCTCGCATTGCGCCATGGCCGATTGAAGGCGATCCGCCAACAGTACGCGGTTGGGCAGACTGGTCAACGCGTCGTAATGGGCAATATGTTCCAGTTGGCTCTGGTGGGTTTTGAGGGCGGTGATGTCGCTGAACAAGGCCACAAAATTCCGAACGACCCCGGTCTTGTCTCGCACCCCGCTGATGGTGAGTAGTTCGGCAAAATGCTCCCCGTTCTTTCGCCGACTCCAGATCTCGCCATTCCAGGAACCCGTCTCCTTGAGCGTGTGCTCCAGGGCATCGTAGAAGTCGGGCGTCTGGCGTCCTGAATCCAGTAAGTAGCGTGGAATCTTGCCAAGCGCCTCTTCGCGGGAGTAGCCGGTAATGGCAGTAAAGGTTTCATTCACCTCGACGATGTATCCATCGGCGTCGGCAATCAGAATGCCTTCGCGGGCATGGCTGAAAACGGTTGCGGCCAAGCCCAGTCGACTTTCGATCGCTTTGTGTTCCGTGATGTCGGAGTGGGTGCCGATCATGCGCACCGGATGACCTTGGGCATCCCGTTCAATGATGCGCCCCCTGGACAGAATCCACAGCCAGTCGCCGCTGCGTGTTCGCTGCCGAAACTCGACCTGGTATTCGGGAACTTCCCCCGCCACATAGCGCCGGTACGTGGCGGCAGTCCGCTCTTGGTCATCCGGGTGCAGGCGATCAATCCAGGCTGTTTTAGTTTCTACAAATGTGGTTGGATCAAAGCCCAGCATGGTCGCGTATTCGGCGCTGACGGACGCCTCACCGGTCTGGATGTTGAGATCGTAAATGCCGAGATTACCTGCCGCCAAGGCTAGCCGCAGCCGTTCTTC
>JBKJJC010000254.1:0-7130 GCA_046598245.1 Rhodoferax sp. | reverse complement strand
GTCAATCAGTTGGGGTCAGAGCACATTTGCTACGCAAAGTGGTCTGACCCGCAAAGTAGTCTAGTAAGTTGGGGTCAGAGCACATTTGCTACGCAAAGTGGTCTGACCCGCAAAGTTTCACAATTTAAAAGGAAAACCATGTTCAACAAAGGACAACTCGCCGGCCTGATGAAGCAAGCACAGGCGATGCAGGACAACATGAAGAAGGCCCAGGACGAGCTGGGCAATGTCGAGGTGACCGGAGAGTCCGGCGCCGGCCTGGTCAAGGTCACCATGACCTGCAAACACGACGTCAAGCGTGTCACCATCGACCCCAGCTTGCTGGCCGACGACAAGGACATGCTGGAAGATCTGGTGGCAGCCGCTTTCAACGCCGCTGTCCGCAAGGCAGAAGAGCTGTCTTCGGAAAAGATGGGCAAACTCACTGCGGGTATGCCAGGTTTGCCTGGTGGCATGAAATTCCCATTCTGATCCACCGAACGCGTGTCTGATACCAACGCACTGGACGTGCTGGTCCAGGCCCTCAAGCGCCTGCCTGGTGTGGGCATCAAGTCGGCCCAGCGGATGGCGTTTCACCTGCTGCAACATGACCGGGGTGGGGCGCAGGCCCTGGCCCGCGCGTTGGAGCGGGCGGTGGGAGAGGTGAGGCATTGCGAACGGTGCCACACCTTCACGCAGGGCGATGTCTGTTCCACCTGCCTGGACCCACGACGCGACCGCAGCAAGCTGTGCGTGGTGGAGACGCCAGCCGACCAGTCTGCCCTGGAGCGCACCGGTGCTTACAAGGGCCTGTACTTCGTGCTGATGGGCAAACTGAGCCCGTTGGACGGAATCGGTCCGCACGATATCGGTTTGAAGAAGCTGTTTGACCGTGCGCTAGATGGTGTGGTGCAGGAGCTGATTTTGGCCACCAACTTCACCGCCGAGGGCGAGGCCACGGCCCATGTCATCAGCGAGGCGCTCAAGGCCCGCGGCCTGGGCGTCACCCGCCTAGCGCGGGGTGTGCCCGCTGGCAGTGAACTCGAATATGTGGACCTGGGCACCATTGCACACGCCCTGGTAGACCGCCGCTGAACGGCTGCGGCCCCACTACCAAGACTCAAAACATCGGGTATTTATGCAAAACATACATTTCACGGTGGCGTACTGGTGTCTGCTGGTAGCCGCACTACTGCCTATTGCCTGTGCCTGGTTGGCCAAGGCCGGCAAGCTGGGCATACCCCGGCGCGATGGGGGTTATGACAACACCAATCCCCGCAATTGGCTGGCCCGGCAAAAGGACTGGCGCGCCCGTGCCAATGCCGCCCAAGCCAACAGTTTCGAGGCCCTGCCATTGTTCATGGCGGCCGTCATCATTGCCCACCAGTTGGGTGCGAACCAAGTGCGCCTGGACATACTGGCCTTCCTGTATGTCGCGCTGCGTATTCTGTACATCATGATGTACATATCCGACCTTCCTACCGCACGCAGCGTGGTGTGGGCAATGGCACTGTTGGTCAATTTCGGCGTACTGTTTATCGGCTACCGATAGCAGTCACGAATAGTACTCACGCTCAGCAGTCACAGATAGCAGGCACAGATAGCAGGCACGGACCAGGAGCGCTGGTCAGCGTTTCGTGGTGCGGGAGCCACCCGATACCCGTCCTACTGGCCGGGCTGCTGTCTTGCGAGCCGGCGCGCGTGCGCTACTGCTGGCCCTTCGGGTCTGAATCATCGGCAGGAAAACCACCACCTGTTGCCCAGGCTTAAAGCTGGCAGTTGCCCGCACCTTGTTCCACTGCGCCACCTGGTCGGCCTGCACGCGGTACCTGCGGGCAATGCTGGCAACGTTTTCACCCTTGCCAGCCTTGACCGTTGTGCGGCGCTGCACCACTTCTGGCGCCAGCGACAGCTGGCCGTAGTCCGCCACTTTGACGGCGACATCCTCTTTCACGGAGTCGGTGCGCGGCACCAAGAGAGATGAGCCCGCTTTGATGACCACCCTGGGCGGTATGGCGTTCACGGAACGAAAATCGGCCTCGCTCATACCTACGCGTTTGGCAGCATCTGCCGGGCGCATGGTGGTAGGGGCCACCCAAACCGTCCAACTGGCAAGGCGACTGCCGGTGTAGGATTCCAGATTACTCTGGAAAACCTCTGCGTTGTCCCAGGGTAATAACACCTGCGGCGTACCGGCCGCCATGATCACCGGGCGGTTGATGGAGGGGTTCAGTGCTTTGAAGTCGTCCAATGGCACTTCGGCCAGTTTGGCTGCCAGCACAACGTCGATATCACGGCGTATCGTGACCGTCTGGAAATACGGGTGGTTTTCAATCAGCGGCAGTTTGGAGTTGAAGGACTGGGGCTGCGCCACAATGTTTTTGACCGCCTGCAGTTTGGGGACATACATGCGTGTTTCCATGGGCATGTTCAGGTCCATGTAGCCCGTGGGCAGGCCTGCGCGCTGGTTCTTGGCAATGCCGCGGCCGACGCTGCCTTCGCCCCAGTTGTATGCAGCCAATGCCAGGTGCCAATCGCCAAACATGCCGTACAGCTTTTGCAAATAATCGAGTGCAGCGCGGGTGGATGCCAGCACATCGCGCCGGTCATCACGGAAAGCGTTTTGTTTGAGCTCAAAATATTTGCCGGTGGCTGGCATGAACTGCCACATACCCGCCGCCTTGGCACTGGAGACCGCCTGTGGATTAAATGCGCTCTCGATAAAGGGCAGTAGCGCCAATTCGGTTGGCATATTGCGCAGTTCGAGTTCTTCTACGATGTGGAACAGGTATTTTTTGGACCGTTCGGTCATGCGAAAAATATAGTCGGGTCGCGTGGTGTACCACTGCTCGCGGTCACGGACCAAATCGTTTTCCAGGTTTGGCATGGCATACCCGCGGCGGATGCGGTCCCACAGGTCCACCGGTGGGGCCAACGAGGCCACGCTACGGGAGGTGGTTTCTTGTGCATACAGGGGCGCGAACGGAGGGTGGGAGTCTTCTCCACTGGTGTAGGCGGGTCGGTTTGGCCTGGGCGAGGGCGTGGTAACAGGCGCTTGGGCGGTGGGTTTTGTGTCAGAAGGTATGGGAATCGTCGTACAGGCGCTGAGCCATACAACTGCAACCAGGCTGCAAATTTTTAGAAATGGGGTCATCGGTATTGGTTTTTCCATTGGCGCAGCGTAGAAAACGCACCGTTTTGCGCAACACCATCTGCATCGAAACGTAACGCTGACGCCAAGACGGTGGGTTGTTCGCTGCGTAAAAAAGGGTTGATCTGGAGTTCAGTCTCCATCGTGGAGGGTAGGGTGGGAATGCCTTGTGCACGCAGTGCCAGGCACCGCGATTGGTAGGCTAGCAGCAGCGGATTGTCAGGTTCGATCGCGACCGCAAATTTTAGGTTGCTTAAAGTGTATTCGTGGGCGCAGCATACGCGAGTGGAACCGGGCAGTTCGGCAAACAACTCCAAAGAGGCCTGCATTTGCCGGGCCGTGCCTTCAAACAGGCGCCCACAACCACCGCTAAACAGGGTGTCACCACAAAACAAAACAGGGGTTTCGCCGGGGACCTCCGAAAAATAGGCGATGTGGCCTGCCGTGTGGCCTGGAACGTCTAACACCTTAAAGTCCAGACCCAGCAGCTGAACGTTATCGCCGCCGTTGAGGCGTTGCAGCGGCTCAGGCATATGTTCGTGGGCCGGACCGAAGACCGAAGCGCCCGTAGTATTGCGAAGGATATCAACGCCTCCGGTGTGGTCTGCGTGGTGGTGCGTGACTAAAATGCCCACCAGTTGGAGGCCTTCGTGTTGCAGAGCAGCGAGCACCGGTTGCGCGTCGCCCGGGTCTACCACCAGCGCTCTGTGTCCATCGTGGAGCATCCAGATGTAGTTGTCGTCAAATGCGGGCACCGGTATTAACTTCATGAGCGAGCAAAGTATAGCGATGCACGAGTGGTTTCAAACCCCCGCGGGGCGCTACCTGCTGGAGTGGGAGCGCGAACGTGTGGACGCCAATGTGGTAGATATATTTGGTTACCACGCATTGCAATTGGGTGTTCCTGAACTTGATGGCCTGTGGACCAACCGCATGCCGCACCGATGGTTGGCGTGTGAGGAGCCTGCGGTCGATGACAACGCAGTGCCCGCGAAACGGGCTGCGTTACTGTGTGACTATTCAGCCTTACCGTTTCCAGCCAATAGCCTGGATCTGGTGCTTTTGCCCCATAGCCTGGAATTCAGTGCCGACCCCCATGCCGCCCTGCGTGAGGTTGAACGTGTCCTGGTGCCAGAGGGCCGGGTGGTTATTTGTGGGCTGAACCCGGCCAGCTTGTGGGGCTTGCAGCAAAGGCGCGGCCACCTGTACCGCAAAATGGGTTTCGGTCACTTGTTTTTGCCCGATGGCGGTGAATTTATTGGCTACTGGCGGCTGCGGGACTGGTTGCGCCTATTGGGGTTTGAAGTGGAGGTGGGCGAGTTCGGTTGCTACCGGCCTGGCGTGACCAGCGACAAATGGTTTAGGCGTTTTGAGTGGATGGACCAGGCTGGTGCGCGCTGGTGGCCCATATTTGGCGCAGCCTATTTTCTGGTGGCGGTTAAGCGTGTGCGTGGCGTGCGCTTGTTGGGCCCCGCCTGGAAAACCGTACCAGTAAGTCCGCGCAAGTCGGTATCGGTGGCCAACCGCACACACGGCAATGGTTTTGAAACGGAGACATGAGTTTGAACGAAGTTGTAATTTATACGGATGGCGCCTGCAAAGGCAATCCTGGCCCGGGCGGTTGGGGTGTCTTGTTGCGTTCACCGGATGGCACGGAAAAAGAACTATGTGGTGGCGAGCTGGACACGACCAATAACCGTATGGAAATGATGGCGGTGATCCAGGCCTTGCAAATTCTCAAGCGGCCCTGCGCGGTCACCTTGCATCTGGACAGCCAGTATGTCCTCAAGGGTATTACCGAGTGGCTGGCGGGCTGGAAGGCTAAGGGCTGGAAAACGGCGGCCAAACAGCCGGTCAAGAATGTAGATCTTTGGCAGCAATTGGACCAGTTGGTGGCGCAAAAGGGCCACACCATTGACTGGCGCTGGGTCAAGGGCCACGCTGGTGACCCGGGTAATGAACGTGCCGATGGCCTTGCCAACCGGGGGGTAGACCTGGCTTTACGCCGCTGAGTATCCGAGCGTAAGAATCGGTGATCAGCCCCCGATGTAACTCATTTCAACGCGGCGTGCACTACCGCCAGTGTCGGCGGACATGGCACCTCGCAGCTCTGAGTAGCGGTCGCTTCGCCCGTTCCAAATGTGTCCAATCGCCGAGGCCAGGTCGGCGTCGGTAGCATGGCTTCTGACGAGGCTGCGCAGGTCGTAACCCTGGTTGGCGAACAGGCATAGGTATAACTGCCCCTCTGTCGACAAGCGGGCACGGTTGCAGTCGCCACAAAATGCTTGGGTCACACTGCTGACGACGCCGATTTCTCCGGCCTGCGTGTCGTGTACACCGGTGGCGGACGCGAATCCCCAGCGCTGCGCGGTTTCTCCGACGCTGCTGGGGGCCAGTGCTACCAGCGGAAACTCATTCTGCAGGCGTTGGATCACTTCGGCGGACGGCACTACGTCGTCCATGCGCCAGCCGTTGGTTGCGCCCACATCCATGTATTCAATAAAACGCAAGACCATGCCACTGCCCTTAAAGTGGCGGGCCATGGGCACAATTTCCTGGTCGTTGGTGCCCCGTTTGACGACCATGTTGATCTTGATGGGCCCGAGCCCCGCCGCTTGTGCCGCATGGATGCCCTCCAGCACATCGGCGACCGGAAAATCCACGTCGTTCATGCGGCGAAAAACAGCGTCGTCGAGCGCATCCAGACTAACCGTCACCCGGCGCAGACCAGCGTCTTTCAAAGCCTGTGCCTTGCGTGCCAGCAGCGCGCCATTGGTCGTGAGTGTCAGGTCAAGCGGGGTGCCGTCTACCGTCCGTAACTTGGCAAGCTGCTCAATCAATATTTCGATGTTCTTGCGCAGCAGCGGCTCGCCGCCGGTCAGCCGGATTTTCTGCACACCGTGGTTGACGAACTGTTGGGCCACGCGAACAATTTCTTCAAACGTCAACAACGACGCGTGGGGTAGGTAGGCGTAGTCCTTGTCGAATATTTCCTTGGGCATGCAGTAACCGCAGCGGAAGTTGCAGCGGTCGGTAACACTGATGCGCAGGTCACGCAGATTGCGCCCCAGCGTGTCGGCCAACAGGCCATCGGCGGTCATACGCCCGCCCGGCAGGCTTGCGGCTATGGGGACCGGCAAGGTCCCTGATCGCAGATCGATCAGAGGCACAACTTTGGGGCTGAATCGTTCGGACATGGTGTCCTATTGTCCCTCTTCGGCAATGTTCAGGCTGTCACCACAAAAAAAAGCCCGCTTGCGTGGGCTTTGGGGTTTGGCTGGGGATGGTTCGGAATCAGCCGCCGTGAATCTTCATCATCAGTGGCACGATCAAAAGGGCCACGATGTTGATGATCTTGATCAAAGGGTTGATGGCAGGGCCAGCCGTGTCCTTGTAAGGGTCGCCAACGGTGTCTCCAGTTACAGCGGCCTTGTGTGTGTCAGAGCCCTTGCCGCCGTGGTGGCCGTCTTCGATATATTTCTTCGCGTTGTCCCAGGCACCGCCACCGGTGCACATGGATATGGCCACAAAAAGACCGGTCACGATGGTGCCCATCAGCAGACCACCCAGGGCTGCTGGGCCCAGGACGAGGCCCACCACAATGGGTGCGACTACTGGCAGCAACGACGGGATCATCATTTCTTTGATGGCCGCCGTTGTCAGCATGTCCACTGCGGTGTCGTATTCCGGCTTGCCGGTGCCGTCCATGATGCCTTTGATCTCTTTGAACTGACGGCGTACTTCTACCACCACGGCACCGGCCGCGCGGCCCACGGCCTCCATGGCCATGGCGCCGAACAGGTAAGGAATCAGGCCGCCGATAAACAGACCGATGATGACCATGGGGTCACTCAGGTCGAAGGAGATATGTTTGCCAAATGCATCCAGTTTGTGGGTGTAATCGGCAAAAAGTACCAGTGCGGCTAGACCGGCTGAACCGATGGCATAACCCTTGGTCACGGCCTTGGTGGTGTTGCCGACGGCATCCAGCGGGTCGGTA
>JBKJJC010000344.1:0-5423 GCA_046598245.1 Rhodoferax sp. | reverse complement strand
GGGACGAGCTGGGTATTTCAGACACCTTGGCGGCAATGCCGGTACAGGCGGCACTGGCGTCTGCCGCCACCTTTGCGGCGGGTGCCGGTTTGCCCTTGCTGGCGGTGCTTGTGTTGCCAGCATCGGCGCTGATGTGGGGTCTTGCGCTGAGCACGCTGCTCTTTCTGGCGCTACTGGGCGTGGTAGCCGCACGCGCCGGCGGCTCACCCGTATTCGTGTCTGCCGCACGCGTCACGTTCTGGGGGGCGCTGGCCATGGGCCTGACCGCAGGGGTTGGATCGCTGTTTGGTGTGGTGGCCTGAGCTTCACGTCAGATTGTTATCTTGTGCACCGGCGAACACGCCGTTTTTTTGAAACCCACCACGCCATCGGCACTATGCACACCACTACCCGATTGGCCACGCCTACGCCCCACGATATCCGCGCGGTGGCCACGCTGTTTGATGCCTACCGCCAGTTTTACGCGCAGGCTCCCAACCTAGTGCTTGCCGAACAGTTCATCGCCAGCCGCTTGCAGAACGCCGAATCCGTCATCCTGGTTGCCGAAGATGCAGCGGGCAACATGACTGGGTTCTGCCAGTTGTATCCCACGTTCTGCTCTGTGGACGCCACGCCGATTTACACCTTGTACGACCTGTTCGTCGTGCCGGAGCAGCGCAAAACGGGGGCCGGGCGACAACTGCTACTTGCGGCCGAAGAGCAGGCCCGTTGCAACGGCAAGTCGCGCATGGACCTGACGACGGCCAAGACCAATCTCCCCGCGCAGGCGCTGTATGAATCGCTGGGCTGGAAGCGTGATGACGTTTTCTATGGGTACAGCAAGAGTCCTTGATTTTCTGGCTGGTTCGTCATAGCTATAGTCACGGTATGCCTGCTTTTGACCAACTCAAGCTGCGGACCGAGCGACTCGTTTTGCGCCCGTTGCGCGCGCCCGATGCGCCTGCACTTTTTGGCATTTTTTCAGACCCCAAGGTCATGCGCTACTGGAGCACACCACCGTGGACCAGCATGGACCAAGCACACACCATGGTCGCGCGGGACCTGGAGGCAATGCCGGCCGGAGAGCACCTTCGGTTCGGCATGGAGCGGGCGGACACCGGCGCGTTGATCGGCACCTGCACACTGTTCAGTATCAACACCACTTGCCGCCGCGCGGAAGTCGGGTACGGGTTGCATCGTCCGCCTGGGGCCATGGTTACATGGATGAAGCCTTGCGCGGCCTGCTGGCCTACGGGTTTACGGAGCTGAACCTCAACCGCGTGGAGGCGGACATTGACCCCAGAAACCACGCCTCGGCCAGGAGCCTGGAGCGCCTGGGATTTACCCGCGAGGGCTTGCTGCGCGAGCGCTGGATCGTCGACGGCGAGGTGTCTGATACTGCGCTGTATGGTTTGCTGCGGCGCGAGTGGATGAAACCGTGATGTGTCCTGCAGTCCGCTTGAACGGACTAGGCACTGGCGCGTAGCCAAAGCTCCGCCAGGGGCGCGCCCGCAGCGCCAAGCGCAGGGCAGGGCAGGGGTGCCTGTACTGTGTGGGAAGAGCCCCTTTGGCGCCGTCGCACATGTAGGCACGCTGCATGGGGGATAGTATTTATGCGGGCTGCTGTATGTCTGCCCACCGTTCTGGGTTTAAGCTCGTCGCCATGAAAGCTTATCGCGCCTCCATCCTCTGGTTTGCCCCCCAAGACGACGACCCTGTTCGTGCTCTGTTTGAAGAAGACGGACTGCTGGTCGTTGGCCCCAACGCTGGCGGTACACAGGTGGTGCAGGCCGTTGGCCCCTACCGAGAACTCGTGGGTCAGTACCCCAGTGTGGAAGTGCAGCACTTCGCAGGCCGCATCATCGCTCCTGGTTTCGTGGACATGCACATCCACTACCCGCAGACCAACATCATTGGCTCGCCCGCCGACGGGTTGTTGCCCTGGCTGGAGAACTACACCTTCCCTGAAGAAAAACGCTTCGCAGCCCCCGAATACAGTGCGCAGGCAGCTTCTTTTTTTATAGCGGAGCTGATGCGCAATGGTGTCACTACGGCGCTCACCTTTGCCACCTCGCACACCGAGTCGGTGGATGCCTTGTTCACCGAGGCCCAAGCCCAGCACATGCGCCTCATCACCGGCTTGTGCCTGATGGACCGCAATGCGCCAGCGGATCTGCTCAACCGTGCGTCGCCAGACGGCAGCGTCAACGCCACCGAGCAAAGCCTGCGCGACACCGAGGCGCTGATCCAGCGCTGGCACGGAAAAGACCGCCAGGGCTACGCCATCACGCCGCGCTTTGCGCCCACCTGCACCGATGCGCAGTTGCGTGGTGCTGGCGACTTGGCGAAGCAGTATCCGGATGTCTGGATCCAGTCCCACGTGGCCGAGAACAAGGACGAAATCACCTGGGCGCGCGAGCTGTTCCCCCAGTCGCGCAGCTACCTGGCCACGTATGACGACTTCGGCCTGATGCGCCAGCGCGCCGTGTACGCCCACTGCATTTACTTTGACGACGCCGACCGTGCGCTGATGCGCGATACGGGTACGGCAGCGGCCATCAGCCCGACCAGCAATTTGTTTTTAGGTAGCGGCTTTTTTGACTACGCAGGCGCGGACCGGGTGGGCTTCCAGTACGGTCTGGCCAGCGATGTGGGTGGCGGCACCTCGTTCAGCCCCTTTCACACCATGCTGGGTGCCTACTACGTCGGGAGGGAAGGGCAGACCAAGCAGGGCCTTTCGTTGCAGCCAAAGCATTTGTGGTGGCAACACACGGCCGGTGCTGCGCGGGCTTTGGGGCTGGAGGGTGTGGTGGGCAATCTGTTGCCGGGGTGCGAAGCGGATTTTGTGGTCTTGAATCCCAAGGCCACGCCCTTGTTGGCCCGCAAGACGTCGCTCGCTGCGAACCTGGATGAACTGTTGTTCTCGATGATTGTGTTGGGGGACGACCGCATGGTTGAGCGTACGGCAGTGTCTCAAGCGATTTGATGCTATAGCCCCCGTCGGATATGTGTTTCGCGCTACTGATTTTGTATCGATGTGTGTTGCTCGCGCGCCATAGCGTGGACTGCCGGGCGGCTCATGGTGTCAAAGGCCCACAAATCGCCGCCCGGCAATCCCCACTATGGCGCGAGGCACGGGTATTCGGCAGGCGTTCAAATCAGGTTTGCTGCGGGGTATGGGGTATTGCGGCGGGCGATTTGTGGGCCTTTGACACCATGAGCCCGCCGCAATGCCCCATATTCCGCTACCAAGACAGGTGGCGCCAAGACCAGAACGGGCACCAAATACAATCAGCCCCAATTTAGGAGCCACCCCCATGAGCATCAAAAGCGACAAGTGGATTCGCCACATGGCCGAAACAACCGGCATGATCGAGCCCTTTGAGCCGGGCCAGATCCGCCAAGCCGATGGCAAAAAAATCATCAGTTACGGCACCAGCAGCTACGGTTACGACATCCGCTGCGCACCCGAGTTCAAAGTGTTCACCAATATCCACAGCACCGTGGTCGACCCCAAAAACTTTGACGAGAAAAGTTTTGTCGACTTCAACGACGACGTCTGCATCATCCCGCCCAACAGCTTTGCGCTGGCCCGAACACTGGAGTACTTTCGCATTCCGCGCAACGTGCTGACCATCTGCCTGGGCAAAAGTACCTACGCCCGCTGCGGCATCATCGTCAATGTGACGCCATTCGAGCCCGAGTGGGAAGGGTATGTGACGTTGGAGTTTTCCAACACCACGCCGCTGCCTGCCAAGATTTATGCAGGCGAAGGCTGCGCCCAGGTCTTGTTCTTCGAAAGCGACAAGGACGACGTTTGCGAAGTCAGCTATAAGGACAGGGGTGGAAAGTACCAGGGACAAGTAGGGGTGACATTGCCCAAGGCGTAACCACACGCCCTTGCTGAGTCCCTGAAGTCACCAGCGATCAACGCGTCAAACCAGGAGAGCCAGTATGAAGTGGGAAGGCAACCGTGAATCTGAGAATGTGGAAGACCGCCGGGGTGCCGGTGGTGGCGGCATGTTGGGTGGGCGTAGCATTGGCGTTGGCACCATCGTTATTGCGCTGGTGGGCGGCTGGATTTTTGGCATCAACCCCTTGACGATTCTGGGTATGCTGGGCGGCGAGGGTGGTGCACCGACGTCACAGGTGCAGCAGGCGCCTGCAGGCAATCCTGCCGTTGATGACCCTATGAAAAAATTCGTCAAAACAATTTTGGCCGATACCGAAGACGTTTGGCGCGACATCTTTGCTAAGGGCGGTTCCACTTACCGCGACCCCAAGCTGGTACTGTTCCGTGGAGCGACCCCTACGGCCTGTGGCCAGGGTCAGTCTGCCATGGGACCGTTTTACTGCCCTGGGGACTTGACGGTGTATATCGATCTAGGCTTTTACGAGACCCTGAAAACCCGTTTGGGTGCACCAGGTGACTTTGCCCAGGCTTATGTGATGGCCCACGAGGTTGGCCACCACGTACAAAATCTGTTGGGTATCAGCAACAAAGTGGAGCAGCAGCGCGGCCAAGTCAGCCAGGCGGAATACAACGCACTGAGTGTGCGCTTGGAGTTGCAGGCGGACTGTTTTGCCGGGGTGTGGGCCTTTCATGCCAACAACGCCCGCCAATTGCTGGAGCAGGGCGATGTCGAGGAAGCGATCAATGCGGCCGCCCGCATTGGTGACGATGCCTTGCAGGGCAACACCGGAGGGGCCGTGGTGCCGGAAAGCTTCACCCACGGCACCAGTGCCCAGCGCCAGCGATGGTTCGCCAATGGCCTGAAAAACGGCAGTGTGAAGGCCTGCGACACGTTTTCAACCCGCAATTTGTGAGACTAGGGGATAATACGGGGTGCTCCCAGCGTTGGGCGCCATTCAGCTATCGGACGGATAGCAACCCTTTTCGCTATGCGTGACCGACTTGAACACTGAACTGATTACCCCCGCACACATTGACACTTCGAACGAACTGAACGCAGATACGCCCCTGATGGCGTTCGCACAGTTGCAACTGGCTGCACCCCTGGCCCGTGCCGTTGCCGAGATGGGCTACGAGTCCATGACCCCAATCCAGGCCCAGGCCATTCCGGTGGTTATCACCGGCAAAGACGTGATGGGCGCCGCCCAAACCGGCACTGGCAAGACGGCTGCCTTCTCGCTGCCGCTGCTGCACCGCCTGATGAAGCACGAAAACAGCTCCACATCGCCCGCCCGTCACCCGGTACGCGCGCTGGTGTTGTTGCCCACACGCGAACTGGCGGACCAGGTGGCCCAACAGGTCAAGCTGTATGCCAAATACACCAACTTGCGCAGCGCCGTGGTGTTTGGCGGCATGGACATGAAGCCCCAGACGTTGGAGCTGAAACGTGGCGTAGAAATTCTGGTGGCCACACCCGGACGCCTGCTGGACCACATCGAAGCGAAAAACGCGGTGCTGAACCAGGTCGAAT